>PXRA01000010.1 GCA_003021725.1 Halobacteriales archaeon QH_8_64_26 | reverse complement strand
CGCCCCAGGTTCGGGGACGACGGCCTTCCCGCCCGGCACGACGAACTTCCCGGCGTAGGCGAACCGGCGGTGATCGAGGCGGAAGGCAACGCTCTCCCAGCCGAGCACCGCGAAGTCCATGTCCGTGCTCGATAGCGAACGGTAAAAGAACTAGGGTCGGGGGTGATGCGAGCGCTACGAACCGCCGAGCGGGAGAGCCAAGTCCTTGCCGTCCTAGTGGCGAGTATGAGCAACGCGGTCGGGTCGCTTCGCTCGCAGGTCGCCCTTTCGCCGGGGAGCGCGAGGATCGCGCTCGTCGATATCGCGCTGATCGCCGTCTTCGTCCTCGTCGGCGAACTGAACCACGGAATCAGTCCCGTAGAGAGTCCGCTGCGAGTGCTCGGAACGTTCGCGCCCTTTCTCATCGGGTGGGTCGTCGTGTCGGTGCTCGTCGGGGCATACAGGCTGCGGGCGTTCCGGAGCGCGAAGGCCGCCGCGAGCGCCGCGGGCGCGACCTGGATCAGTGCGGCCCTGCTGGGACAGCTCCTGCGTAGCACGGCACTCTTCCACGGCGACCTGACGCTCGCGTTTACGATCGTCTCGATTCTCGTCGGGCTCGCGCTACTCGTACCCTGGCGCGTGCTCGTGGCGGTTCGGCGCGGGTAGGGTGGTTGACCGGAACCGATCGAGATCGAGCGAGGAGAGCGGTGGCACCTCAGTCGCTGCGGGTGTGTAGGTAGGCTGCGATGCCGCTTGCCGCGAGCGCGAAGGCAGCCAGCACGACGAACAGGACGAACTGGGAGAAGTAGGTAAGGATCCCGCCGGCGACCGACGCGCCGAGCGCGCCGACGCCGAACACGCCCAGATAGGTATAGCCATAGGACAGGCCCCGGGCTTCCGGCGGGGTGTACTCCGCGACGGTCGCCTGATAAAACGGCTGAACGAAAAACAGGAAGAAGCCAAGCACCGCAGAGAGCGCGAGCAAGGGAAGGAGGCCGGCGCTCGCCGCGGGCAGATAGACCACGGCGATGAGCGCGAGCGTCCCGTAGCCGATCAGGAGGCCGAGTTCGAGGTCGATGCGGTCGGTCAGTTTCCCGCCCGCGTACTGGCCGAAAACGCCGACGGCGAGCAAGCCCGTAAAGACGTAATTCGCCGGTTCGAGCGTCCGACCGAGAACCGAGACCGGACTGATCGCGTCGAACCCCGAGAGGAGTGCCGGCAAGAACGTGAGCGCCCCCCGATAGTACAGCCCCGAGAGCATCACGACCCCGAAAACGAGCAGGAAGGCGCTCGCGAGCAGTACCTTCGACGTCGAGAGGAACTCCTCTATCGAGCCGATGCCCGGTTGGCCCTTGTCTGTACTGCCGTCCTCATCCGTCCCGGCGTCGCCGCCGTCGGTCGCCGCCGGGCGTACTGCGGCGGACTCGTCGACATCGATCCGGAAGGCGAGGAAAGCCCCTACCAGAGCGGGCACGGCGAGTACGGCGGCGACGAACCGCCAGTTCTCGGCGAACGCGAAGAGCAGCAGCGTCGTGAGAAGCGGTCCGATAGCGGTACCGACGTTCCCCGCAGTGCCGTGGTAGGCGAAGGCGTTCCCGCGTTCCTTGACCCCCTTCGTGACGAGCGAGAGCCCGGCGGGGTGATGGACGCTCGCGGCCGCGCCCCAGAACACGAGCGCGAGCGTGAGGACGATCAAGTTCGGGGCGATGCCGAGGAGGAGGAAAGCCCCGCCCATCCCGAGGAGACAAGCGACCAGCAGCGGTTTCGAACCCACCCGGTCGGCGAGCACGCCCGCCGGTAACGATCCGAGCCCGAACAGCGATAGCCCCACCGTCACGACGATGCCGACGAGCGCCGCGCTTGTATCGAACGTCGCGATCCAGATCGGGATGAGCACGGGGATGGCGAACTCGTAGGTATGGACCAATGAGTGTGACAGCATGACTAACCCCGTGATCGCCCGATCGTTGCGGTTCACGCGCGCATGCTCCGCCGACCGAAGCTATGAAGCCGTCGGTACGGGGTACTCGGTCGGACGAGCCGAACAGCTCCGATCAGTCCCGCTCGCGACGCGGGGACGCTCGCCGGTTTCGGATGGTCTGGGGATCACAGGTAAATCCGGTCGATCGCTTCCGATGCTCCATGTGTCGTCGGGATTATTCCTCCGCTCATCCAGATATTCGACGACTCCTACTGAGAACGCTTATATCACATCGCTTCGTAGGAACCAATGGACGACGGCTGAATACTACGATCTCGTTCTCGGTCTCATCCCGCTGGCGTTCGTCGGCGCCACAGGAGCGTTGATACTCAGCGGTATCGGGTTGACGACTGCGGTCCCACTGGGGTACTCGTCTCACTCGGACTCCTCATCCACGGGCTGTTCATCAACGGGCCGGTCGACACGCCCGCATCCCCGACGAGTGCCGATGGGAACACCGACCGGTCGTTCGAATCCGCGGACTAGCCGTTCCTCGTGAGTGTCCTCACCTATCGATATCCTACCGTACTTCCCTTCGAGATCGGTCCTCTCGACTGCCGGGAACTGCGCCGAGTAGCGGATCGCGATCCCGGCTCGCGTTCCCGCGCTGTCCTGCGAGACTGGATCCGGTCGTGCTCGTCGATCCTGACTACGTTCAGCCCGTTCGCACGAACTGACCGAGATCGGTCCCGCCGGCGTCGATCTCGCCGATCGATTCGTGGGGACGGGAGACGACGATCCGGCCCGCCCGCTTCTGGCCGAGGCCGGGGATCGCCGTGAGTTCGTCCATCGAGGCGCTATTCACGTCCAGTGGATAGGGCACCCCCGAGACCGATCGGTAGCCGTGGTCGGTGACCGCGATGTCGAGGACCTCGCCGAGCGGGCGCTCGCCGGGGATCGCAACCAACAGCGGATAGGTGCCCAGCTGGCGGCCGAACGTCTTCCCGTCCTGATGGTACTCCAAGTGGACATCGGGCAAGCGGGTTCCGGGCGGGCAGAGCCGCTGGAGCATCGGCCGATCGATCGTCTCGCGGACCTCCTGTTTGTAGCCCTTGAAGCGCTTCTTGTGCTCGATCGCGACGTTCGCGCCGGTTTCTGCCATCTCGGTGCCCGCAAACGCCATGACCTGCCGGATGTTCACCCGCCGGACCATCAGCCCCTCGTCGTAGACGCGCTGGAGGAACTCCTTGTTGTATGCGTAGGTCTCGGGGCGTTCGCCCGCCAGGCCGTGGACGAGATTGATCCCCGGAAGCAGCTTCGGCAGCCGAGGGCTCCCCTGGTCGCTATCGGCGGACTGAGCGGACGTGCCGTTCGACCCCTTGCCAGGCCGCCAGCCGCCGATTTCGTTTACCACGCGCACCGCTTCGAGGCATTCCTCGGCGGTCACCAGCAAGTTGTTCCGTTCCTGGACTGCGGGATCGGCCGATTCGAGGCCGAACGCGGCGGTGTCCCCCGGGGTATTGTGCTCGGCGATAATCGAGATCGCCTCCCGGGATAGCTCGGGGTAGTCGATGATCGTCACCGGGTTCATGTTATCGAGATGCAGCGTGTCGAGGTCCGGCGCGACCTCGCGGATCCCACCGTAGAGCTCACGGAGCGCGTCGGGATTGGGAGCCTCGCCGTCGCCGCCGAACGCGAGGATGTCGGCCTGGCGCCCCAGCCGGAAGTGCCGGACTCCCACGTCATAGAGCCCTTCGACTTCCTCGATTATCGACTCGGCGCTGCGAAAGGCCGGATCGCCATACAGCGGCTCGGTACAGAACGAACACCGATAGGCACACCCGCGGGAGGTCTCTATTTCGCAGATCAGGTACTCCGGGAAGTTGGGGTGCTCGCGGACGACGAACGCTCCCTTGGCTCCCCAGCGGTCGATCTCGCTGTTGTCCCGCATCCGATCGCCGAAGCCCTCCAAGCCGCTTACGACGAGGTCATGGGCCGCGGCCTCGACGTCGCCTTTCGCGACGAACTCGAAATCCAGATCGCGTCGTTCGGTGTCTGTCGCCCCTTCGTTCCCCTCGCCGACGCCGAATTTGACCGGGCCGCCCATCAGGCTCGTCCCGCCCGCACTCCAGGCGATCTCACGGACCTCCTCGGGTTCGGCGGGCGTGCCGCCGACGTAGCTGCCGGGGACGGTCATTCCGCCGAGGTAGATCGTGAGATCGCTCTCCTCGATCGCGCGCCAGTGCGAGCGCTCCTCTCGCAGTTCGTCGATCGTGTAGTAGCTCACCCGGGATCGGGGCACGCCAGCGTCGAGAACCGCACCGGCGGTATATCGGGGATAGGTCGAGATATAGGGTGGGACGCCGAAGTGTGCGGGTTCGTCGACGTACCCATCGACGAGCACGACGTCGAGGTCGGCGGGATCGGCGGGGGTAATCATGCTTCCCTTTCATCGATCGGCGCACAAAGCGACTCGGGTTCGTGATCAGGCCTCGATCCAGTACGCGACCGTGACTCGTGGTCGGTCCGTTCCGGGCGGACAGCGAACCGTCGTCGTCCCGGTCTCGCGGGCCGGGACGTCCTCGGATGGCACTTCGATCGGCGGCTCCCGACAGGCTATCCGTACCCCCGTTCGTTCGAGACCGCGATCCCGCGGGTTTTCGAGCCGTACGGTGAGGGCAACGCCTCCGTCCATCGTTGGGTCCGTCCCGACGATCGTCGCCTGCGGGGCTCCCGCTGCCGGCACCGCGAGCAGTTGCCAGATGGCGTACCCAAGCGGCAACGCGACGACGAGCGCGCTCACGGCGATCGCAATCTTCTCGACCAGTAGTGCCCGTCGGTACCGTCGGGGATCGGTCCCCTCGCTACCGTCCGCCGATCGCCCGCGCTCCGGCCGTTCGCCTTCCGCGTCCGGGGAGCCCACGGTGGCGTCCCTGATCCCCGCATCAGCGCCCCGGGGGGCTTCCGGAACTCTCGGAACTCCCGGAGGGAGGAGGGCCGACCATCGTTAGACGAGGACCTCCGTGCCGGCCGCCCCGAGCGCGGCCGGAAAGGAAAGCACGACGATCTGTTGGACGATCGTCGGGACGGTCGCGTCGACGAAGCCGCCGTACTCGGCGAGCAGGGCGAAGGAGACGATCACGCCGACGGCGTAGGCTAAAAGCGTCGTCCCCGCTCGCAGCCAGCGCGCCGCCTCCAGGCGGCTTCCCTGGTCGTTGAACGCGAGGACGTACAGCGTGAGACAAGTGAGCGCGATGCTCAGGCAGACGAGAGCGACCTCCCGGGCCGGTGCGTGCGGCCAGCACGCGTACCTCCTCGGTCGGCGCGATCGTAAGCGAGACGAACGTCGCCCCGGCGGCGAAGATCGCGGGGTTCCGCGGGAACTGCCCCTCCCGGTTGCTATCCGCGCCCTCGCCGACGAGGCGGTTCGCGATCGCCGCGCCGAACCCGAGCGGGACGACTTCGAGCAATCCGAGCCGGGCGAACAGTCCAACCGGGTCCCCGAGTTGTAGAATACCGAGCGCGAGCAAGCCCACGTAGGTCGCGAGTAGACTCTGGAAGACGATCTCGGCGGTCTCGACGGCGACCGCGCGCACGGGTTCGGTCACTGGCGAGGCGAGACGGTCCGCGTCCCTGAAGCCGATAGTCCGCGCGACAACCGCGATGGTTCCCAGCCCGACGACCGCGTAGACGAGCAAGAACCCGATCGGGAGCGTCGCTCCGAGCCATCAGGACCCAATCGTATAGAGAAAGGTGACGCCGGCGACCAACGACGCTCCGACGAACCCACGGCCCTGCTCGCGTAGTTCCTCGACGTAGGGATCGGCCATGGTTCATCCGTCCACACGGGACGGCCCATGCGTATCGAATGGGATCCGGTGGTGGCTCTCGCTTACACGTAGATGCGACCTTCGAGCAGGGTTCGTTCGTCGGACGCTCTGCGCGGAGCGGTGGGTCGCTCCTCGCGCAGCGCTCGGGAGACCGCAAAGGCCGCGACGATGCTGTCGAGCGCGTCACCCCCCGAATCCGCGAGCGCCGTCGTCATGATTCCCTCGTCGGCGAACGCGACGCCCGCTTCCCGCAGGCCGGCGACGATCCGCTCGCGCCGGTCTCGGGCATTGGGATACGTCCCGTCGTTCTTGTACCTCTCGTCGGGCAGGTCACGTTCGCGCAGGGTCGCCGCGGGGTAGCTCTCACAGAGCCAGGGTCGGTCCTCCTCGGGATCGTCCATCGGCAGCACCGAGACCCGATCGTCGCAAGCGAGGGGCCGGAGAACGTTCCGGATTCCGTAGTAGGTCTGGGCGGCAACGACGAAGCCATAGGGCGAACTCGCCCCGGCCTCCTCGTCGGTGGCCCGTTTCAGATAGGTCCGCTCGCCGTCCGTTCGCTCTCGGGTGCGCCTCACGTAGGTATCGGTCATATCGTTGATACTCTCGAAGTCGAACTCCCGAACGAACGCCCGCCAGTCCTCCGCGTCCGTGACTCGGTGAGGGACGCCGAATGAGAAATCGAGGCCGACGACCGCCCGGCGCTCGCTCGCCAGGAACTCACGCAGGTATTCGAGAGCCGGACCGCGCTGTAGGGTGCCGATCGTCTCGGCGACCGACCGACAGCGTTCGATTCGAAGGCCGTCCTCTAATATGCCGCTCGCGATCCGGATCTTCGCGCCCGCCTCGAACGCCCCGCTGAAGTCGACGCCGTGAACCACCTGTCGAGTGTCGGTCGAGGATTCGTCGATATTGATCCAGTCAGCAGGATCGCCGGGTCGGTTCTCGTTCGAGTTCATAATTTGATTCCTTAGAAAATTTTAGTGCAGCGCTTGCAAGCCCCTTCCGGTCAAGTAGCAGCGCCTCTCATCGAATTATCCGTCTGAATAGAGGAGGTGCTCAAACCTAATGGAACGACCGGTACTACCACACCTCTGCCTACGATCGCACATTATCCACTAGTCGAACAGCTACGCGAACCGGTCTGAGCTTTCGAATATCAGTAGGCTGATCGCTGCCGAGCAGCACTTTTGTATCACTCGACCACCCCTGGATCAAACAGCGTCTCGTCCATGAAATGGAATCGCCAAATACATTATTCAGCAGCCGAGTACCTATTAAAAACTAAAAGTTTAGCGCGATACTAATCAGGTACATAACACTCCACCGGAGGCGAAAATATATCGATGACCTTGCAAGGTTCCCTTGCACGAACCCCGTGTACCACGCCTGGTGGAACGATATATGAATCCCCAGCCTCAACTATAGCTGAATATTCGCCGAGAAGTTCGAGGCTTCCCTCAATCATGAAGCTTGCCTGAGTCGTTTCTTCATGACTATGGGGTGCGCCCTCATCTCTAGCCTCTAACGAATAATGAACCAGCATTATATCGTCGGTATACCCTAAGATCCGCCGTTCACCACCGCCATCAAGTTGGTCAATCTTTGTCGGATCTTCCCATTCGTTAATCTTCATGGTAACCCCTCTCTCAGCGACAAGTAAGTACGCTCCCCTCACGCTGTGTGATCGATTCGCTCTGGTGCTCGCTACTGTACCTTCCTTGGGCCACTAACAGGAAGGGGGCGTAAATTATGAGTACCACAACAGTGATCGCTACCATGTCGAGGGGTTGGCGCGAAGAGCCGTGGCGTTCTTAACTGCTGCGAGCATAGAAAGCAGTATGCCGAAAACGATGGAAGCGGTCTGTACGGACGACGACTGCACGCTCGATATGTTCGAGTTGCACTACACCTACGATATGCCCGACGAGACAGGTATCGATGATTTCTCCTGTCCGTACTGCGGCGGGACGGACTGTCTCAACGAAGTCGAGCTATGAGCCGCCTGCGCGAACTCGGCGAAACGGTCGGCCAACAGGTCTTCGAGGGAGTAGGTCGGGTCTCTAGCCGCGCCCAGGAGCGCCGCCCCCTTCCCGTCGATCTGCTCGAAAGCGACGACGCCTACCTTGCGGTCTTCGACGCACCGGGTGCCGATCGCGAGGACGTCCAGATCCGCTTCGACGAGAACACCTTGTATGTGCGGATCGATCGCTTCCGCGAGTTCTACGAGGACTTCGAGATGCGCGTTCCGGGGCGGGGGCTCGCGCTCGACGGCCAGGTTACCCTTCCCGAAGAGGCGAGCGTCGAGGAAGGCGCGGCCAAAGCTACCCTGACCGATTCGGGGACGATCCAGGTCCGGCTCCCGAAGGTCGGCGGCGACACGACCATCGACGTCGAGAACGAAGCCGGGACGGACTGACTTCGGATCGAGTCGCCAACAGCGACTCGCCGAAGGCGTGGTCGCTGCCGTATCGCTGATTACCTGCGATAGCAAGCCGGCTGGATTGTCTTGCCCGACGTTCGTATACGATAGTACCGACCAGCCGCGGGACCCGACTGTCGGGCGGTCCAAGAACGCAAGGGGCCGGTCGGGGTCGGCTATTCCATATAGCCGAGGCCGCGCAGTCGGTCCTCGACGTCCTCGAAGTCCGATTCGTCGGTTTCGCTCGGAGCCGAGCGCTCGTTCGCGTACACCCGTGTTTCGATCGGCCGGCCGGCCGGTTCGGAATCCGGGGCGAACAGTTCGGTGAGCACGCGGCCGTCGGCGTTCGCCGGGATGGGTTCGCCGAGGGCGTGCAGCAGTGTCGGCGCGACGTCGATAGCGTTCGCGTTCTCGACTCTCCCCTCGGCTTCGATAACCGGGCCGCGAGCGAGGAAGATCCCCTCCGAGCGGTGGCTCGCGATCTTTGCACCCGAATCCGCGAAGACCGAGTCGGTGATCGACTGGACGGTCTGGTACTCTCCCGCCCCGCGAACGACGAGATCGGGCGAGCGATCGTCGGTTGGGAACAGATCGTCGCCGTCATAAACCGATAGTACCGGTTCGCCGGTCGCGGGATCGACGACCCGCGAGAGCATCGCACTGAGGTCGCGTTTCAGTTGCGGGACGTCGGCCGGATCGACCTGGCCCTGGCTGAAGCGCTCGGCGTCGTTGATGAACAGCGTCCCCGGCCCGTGGAGGAAGGCTTCCGTTTTCGTGTAGTCGACGTCATACAAGGCGTGCTCGCCGGGCAGTTCCTCGGCGACCGAATCGAGCAGGTCCCGCGGGAGGTACTTGACGAGCGTGTCGTCGTCGATCCCGACGCGCTCTAAGGTATTCATCACACGAGACCGATCGATCCCGAGCCGCGAGAGCAGACCCCGCGTGCCGCCCTCCTCCCGCCGAGTGAGATACCCCTCGCGTTCGAGCAACCGGTTGACCGAAACGAGCGTCGAGATCGGCCCGAAGCCGTGATCGGAGACGACAAAGAGGTTCGCTCCGAGGTCGGCGGTATAGGCCATGACCTCCCCGAGGATCCCGTCGAGTTGCTTGTAGTGTTCGAGGATCGTCTCGTCGTTCCAGAGCAGGTGCTGGAGGCGATCCGGGGCGGTGTAGACGAAGAAAAACAGCCGCCAGTCGGCGCGTTGTTCCATCAGTAGCTCCATCAGTTCACGCCGGGCGTCGACGAGCTTCGAGAGCGCCGGGGGGAACTGTGCCTGTCGGTCCGCGTACTCGTTCCAGTCGAGACCGATCCGGTACTCGGGGATCCGCTCTCCGATCTCGGCGGCGAGTTCGGGTGGGTGGGTAAAACGGCCCTCCAAGTCGGGCGTCATCATCCCGGTGACCATCGCGCCATCGATCTCGTTTGCAGGGTAGGTCATCGGGACGTTCCCGACGAGCGCGGGCGAGAGGACGTCCCAGAGTTCGGGCTGTTCGATATCGTCGCTGAGATACATCTGGTGAGTGTACTCCGGCGAGAGCTTCTGGAAACCGTAGATACCGTGTTTGTCGGGAGTGACACCCGTCGCGATCGACGGCCAGGCCAGCGGCGTCGTGGCCGGCGTCGTACTCGCCAGTGGACCGACGCTGCCCGTCTCGAAGAGTTCGGCGAAGTGGGGCAGTTCCCCCGCTTCGGCCCACCGCTCGATCAGATACCACGGTATCCCATCCAGTCCGAGCACGAACGCCCGGCTTCCGGGGTCTCTCTCGCTACTCATGAATACTCCCTCGCCCCGTTCGGTGTTTTCCGTTTCGATACGCGCCCGACCCGAGCGGAAGAGGGGGTCCCGTGGCGTCAGGTGCCAGCGCCGACGCTCTCGTAGACCTCGCGCAGGCGCTCGCCCGTTCGTTCGAGGCTCGCGTCCGCGATCGTCTCCCGGCCGTTCGAGCGGGCATCGAGCTCGAAGACGGTTTCGAGCGCGCTCGCGAGATCCTCGTCGGTCCGGCCGATATAGGAGGGATAGACCCCATCTAAGCGGTCGGGGACGTCGCCGACGTCGGTCGCGACGATCGGGAGATCACACGCCAGAGCCTCCTTGATCGCGTTCGGCGAGCCCTCGCGTTTGGAGGTCATGAGCAGGGCGTCCGCCGCGTTCATGTAGGTCGGGATCTCCTCGTGGGCCAGCCCGTTGACAGCGTGCAGTTCGATCGGCCGGTCGAGCCGACCCCGTGTGGTCTCGACGACGCGTTCGGCGCGGGGGTAGTCCTTCACCTCGCGGTCGGGAGCATAGGGAAAGAGAACGTGTTTCGCCGCGGGGTTCCACCCGAGTTCAGCTCGGGCGTCCTCGCGCGGGCGGGGAGCGAAGCGCTCGAAGTCGATGCCGTGGGGAATCACGTAACACTCGGTGTCGAGTTCGGCGGCCATCTCCTCGCTCATGACGACGACGGCATCACACTGCTCGGCGCACCACCGGCTCACAGCACCGTACTTGCCCATGAGATCCGTCCCCCACAGCGAGAGCACGACCGGCCGGGTCGGCTGGGCGAGCGCGTGCGGCGCGACGAGCCCGAAGTTCGCGTGTATCACGTCGAACTCCCCCGAGCGGAGCGTCCGGCGCAGTACCGACGGATAGTACTTCAGGAAGTCAGTCACCGAACGCGATCGGGAGACACCCGGTACCGAAAGCGCCGTCGAGTCGACCCCACAACGTTCGAGCGCGCGCAGCTGTTCGGTGAAGAAGGGCCGGGGCGTCGTTACGAGCTGGAGCGCCGAGAGGTCCGCTTCGCGCTGGCGGGGCAGTTCCTCGGACTCCCCGTAGCGCTGATCACCCGGTGCTCCTTCGGGAGAGGACATGAATGTTTTAGCGACATCTACTCGTATAGTACTTGCGTATAATAACAACTTCAAACACACCGGAACATAGTCGGCGGGCGCTAACGGCGGGACCTCGGCTCGACGAGCGGCGGGCGAGGTCGCGTCGGCGGTGGACAGAGTTATAACTGCCGGCGGGCCTCTCCCGATGGAAATGGGATCGGTAGTGCTGTCGCTCGACGCCGAACTCGGCTGGGGCTTTCACGACATGGAATCGCCGCCGACCGCACGCATCGAGCGCGCTCGGGCGGGTTGGGAGCGGCTGATCGAGTGCTTCGAGGCCTTCGAGGTGCCCGCGACGTGGGCGGTCGTCGGTCACCTCTTTCTGGAGAACTGTGACGGCGAGCACGCCTCCCACCCCGCGCCCGAAGGCTGGTTCGCCGCCGAGCGGGGTCGGTGGCGCTCCCGGCCCGACCTGCGATTCGGCGATGGGCTGATCGAGGCGATCCGGGACAGCGCCGTTGCCCACGAGATCGGATCGCATTCGTACTCACACGTCGTCTTCGGCGACCGGGGGACGAACCGGGCGCTCGCCGCGGCGGAACTGGAAGCAAGCGTTTCGCTCGCGCGCGAGCGGGACCTCTCGCTCGAATCGTTCGTCTATCCGCGCAACGACGTCGCCCACCGGGACGTGCTCGCCGAACACGACCTGACGTGCTATCGGGGTCGGGCACCGGCCCGCGAACTCGACGACCTTCCAGGGGGACGGCCGCTCAGGAAGCTACGCGAGGCGACGATCGACGCCCCGCCGCTGGTTACCCCGCGGCGCGACGAGTTCGGGCTGGTGAACGTCCCGGCCTCGCTGTACCTCTTCGGGTTCGAAGGGCTCGGCCGGTCGATCGCCCAGTCGATCTGGGCGGATCCGGTGGTACGCGGGGTGAAACGGGGCATCGACGCGGCTGCCCGGCGGGAGGGAATCTTTCACATGTGGCTCCACCCGAACAACCTCGTTGCCCCCCGGGACGTACGGCGAATGGAGGCGATCCTCGCGTATCTCGCCGACCGGCGCGATCGGGGGGCCGTATCGATCGAGACGATGGGCGAGGTCGCCGAGCGGGTCGCTGCCCGCTGATCGGCCACAGTACTTATGTGTCGACCAGGCGGTCGGAGAACGATGGCTTCGAAGGGTAAGGGAGCGGAGGGACTCGACGGGGACGGGGGGAAGGAACCTGACAGCGAGTACGAGGTTCGGCCGTTCGAACCCGGCGACCGCGGGGAGGTCTGTTCGTTGTACGGGAGCGTCTTCGGCGAGACGGCGACGGTCGAGTGGTTCGACTGGAAGTACGCTGAGAACCCCTTCTTCGAGGGCGTGCCGATCGTCCTCGCCGAACGTGACGGCCGGATCGTCGGCGCGCGGCCCTTCTTCGCGCTGGAGATGTATGCCGGCGATCGACGTACCCTCGCCTTACAGCCCGGCGATACGATGGTCCATCCCGAGCATCGCCGCCGGGGGCTGTTCAGCCGGATGACCGAAGCTGCGATCGAACGCTATGATGATCGTGAACCGGCGTTTTTCTTCAATTTCCCGAACGACCGATCGCGGCCGGGCTACCTCGATATGGGGTGGCGACTCGTTAGCGAGACTCCGATCCACTACCGCATACAGAACCCGGCCGGTGTTCTCGGCGTGCGGACCGACAACCGCGTTGGCGAACTCGTGGACCGATGCTCCCGGTCGGTCGCCGCGGGCGTGCTCGATGCCATCGAAGGCTTCAGTACTGTTCCGACCGCCGACGTCACGATCGAGCGCCGATCGGATGTTCCGGCCGCGGCGCTGGCCGGGCTCTACGGGAGCGACGTTCCCGAGCGGATCCACGCGCGGCGGAGCGAGCGCTTCTATCAGTGGCGCTTCGCGAACCCGCGGGGAACGTATACTACCTACCTCGCCCGGCGGGACGGCGACCTCGTGGGGAGTGCGGTCGTCGGCAGCCAGCGCGAGGGCGGGACGACAGTCCGGAAGTTACTCGATTTCCTCCCGATGGGCGCGGCGGCCGCGGGAAGCCAGGACGTGCTCGCCTCGCTGCTCGAAGCGCTTATCGCCGATAGCGATAGCGCGGACATACTCGCGGTCCACGGCGGCGTGCTCGACGAGGACGTTCTCGCCGGGCTGGGCTTCCTGCCGGACGACTCGTTCCCGCTCGCCCGCTGTAGCAGCCCCACGACGCTGGTCGTTCGGTCGGTCGGCACCGAAGAGTGGACCCTCGGCGACCGGGATCTGACCAGCATCGAGGACTGGCAGCTTTCCTTCGCCGAGCGCGATACTGCATGATCGCTCCGGTGGCCCGTTCGTCGAAAGCTACCCACCGAGGACGGCTCGATCGAAGGGCGTGTTCGCACCTGGCGAGCGAATGCAACTAATAGACTCATATGGGTCAGAGATCGAACCCTCGTATGAACAGTGAGGTGTCGGAAGCGTCAAAGGGAGCAGTCGTCGTGCCGGCGATCGACACCGCTAGTTCCACCGTCTGTCTGCGATCGCTGGGGCGGCGCGGGATCGAGACGATCGCCGTCGCCGAGAACCGTAACGCCCCGGCGCTGCGCTCGAAGTACTGTGATCGAGCGATCAGGGTACCATCGCCGGAGGAGGACCTCCTGGGGTACAAAGAGGCGTTGATGGATCTCGCGAGCCGGCCCGGCGTGCGGACGATCATACCCCTCCGGGAGGCCGATACCTACGTGCTCGCGAAGTATCGTGAGGAGTTCGCCGAGCACGTCCGGACGCCCTGGCCCTCCCTGGAGGTACTCCGGAACGCACAGGACCGGGTTCGGCTGTTCGAGGCCGCCGAGCGAGCGGGCGTACCGATGCCCGAGACCCGACTGCTCGACACGATCGAGAGCTGGGATCGCGATCGGATCGTCAAAGCACGGTACGCGCTGCTCGCAAACGCGTACATCGAGGGGGTCTCCGAACGCGAGTCGCGGACGGGGGCACTGACGAGACACCTGGATCCCGGCGTCGAACCGGATATCGGAGCGATGACCGCCGAGATGGGCCACGTCCCGATCACCCAGGAGTTCGTCCCCGGTTCGGAGTACGCCGTCTGGGCGCTCTGTGAGAGGGGCGAGCCGATCGCGATCTGTCAGCGCCGTCGGGTTCGGGGGTTCAAGTACACCGGCGGGGCGAGCGTCTGCCGGCAAACGATGTACGACCCCGAACTCGACTGGCACGGGCCGGCCTCGATACAGTTCATCAAGGACGACGCGACGGGCGAGTACAAACTCATGGAGATCAACCCCCGCTTCTGGGCGTCGATCTCCTGTGCGATCGCGGCCGGACTGGATTTCCCCTATCTCTACTGGCGCTTCGCGGGCGGGGAGCCCGTCCGTCCCGAGCCGACCTACGAGCGCGGCGTCGCGACCCACCTCCTCCGTGGTGAAGCCGTCTACTTGCTTAGCGTGCTTCAGGAGAGTTCGCCCTATGTCGAGCGCCCCTCTTTCGCAGGGGAACTACGGGAAGTACTCGCCTCGATCTACGAGCAGCCGCGCTTCGATTGCCTCTCGCTCAACGATCCCCGGCCGTTCGTCCGCGATCTGCGGAACGCCGCGGCGGAACTGGCGTGAGATCCGAACCCCGATGAACCTACGCGCGCTCGTCCCGAACGTCGAGCCCTTACTGAGAGGACACCCGAGAGCCCGAGCGGTCATCGAGAGCGCGTACTGGCGGCTCGGGACCCTCGCTCGAGGCGGAACGCGGACGGTCCGGGTCGGCGAGGTTACCGCCCGATTCGGGCTCTCGACGCGGGCGGAGTACCTCCGTGCTAAGAGCCTCGGCGGCGAGCGGGCCGTAATCGAAGCGCTCTTGCGGGACGTAGCGGGCGGCGAGACCGTCTGGGACGTCGGTGCCGGTGTGGGGACGTACACCTGTCTCATCGCGAACGCCCTGGAGACCGGACGCGTCGTCGGATTCGAGCCGGAGCCGACGAATAGGGCACGGCTCCGAGCGAACCTCGATCGCAATGCGTCCGGGGAGCGCTGGGCCGTCTCGGGGGTGGCGCTGTGGGATCGCGATGGGGACGCGAGGCTGGCCTCGGAGAGCGAGCTCGGCTCGATCGAAGCCGGCGACGGCCATCACTACCTCTCGACGGAGGGTGGCCACCGAGTCGAGACGAGACGGGGCGCGTCGCTTCTCGCCGACGGCCTCGCCCCGCCGAACGTACTCAAAATCGATGTGCAAGGCGCGGAAGGCGAAGTTTTAGAGGGGATGGGTGAAGCTCTGAGCGATGTCAGGGAAATCTATCTGGAGGTCCATCCCGAGAAGTGCCGTCGATACGGGACGACCGCCGAAGACGTCGAACGGTTCCTTCGGGAGGCGGGCTACTCGCTCGCGCGGCTAGGGGTGCCGGCGACCGGACGGTCGGGGGTGTATTTCCTCCGGGCGCGCCGCTGAGGTCCGGCATCGATCGAGCGTCACTCCTCCTCGGGAATATACCGCCTGATGAACGGGATCGGCACCCCGAGGTTGTCCTCGATGAGGTCGA
Organism: Halobacteriales archaeon QH_8_64_26; assembly: GCA_003021725.1. GTDB lineage: Archaea > Halobacteriota > Halobacteria > Halobacteriales > Halococcaceae > PXQR01. The sequence goes on along the minus strand of PXRA01000010.1, from coordinate 5,862 downwards.
GGGGGATCTCGTCTTCGGGCTGGAGGCTTCCCGTCAGCGCGAGAATCGCGATCGAGGCAATGCCTGCGATCGGGACGAACGCGATCAGCGCCGGCAGCGAGAGGGTCACCTGCCGGGCGAGCAACAAGGAGGGCGGAAAGAGCAGGGCCGGCAGCAGTATGAACGTCCGGACGGTCCAGCGCGAGAGGGGATTGACGCCGGATTTGTACCAGAGCACGGCCAGTGCCGAGCCATTCAACGCAACCGTCGAGATCGCCGTCGCCAGTGCCGCGCCGGTGATACCGAGGTCGGGTACCGCTCCATAGCCCGTGATGAGCACGGCGTTCAAGAGGACGTTTAAGACGCCCGCGATCGCGTTCACGCCGAAGATGTAGCGCGTATACCCGAACGCGGACAAGGCGTCCTGACAGCGTCCGAAAGAAGCGCTGGTAAACGAGCCGAGCGCGAGAATCGCGAGCGCCGCCGCGCCGGGGGTGTATCCGGGACCGAAGACCAGAAGCAGGTCGTCGGCGAAGGCGACGAGAGTGAGCAGCGCCGGGAAGGTGATGACGAAGACCCATTTGGAGGTGAGCTTGTACATCCGGTTGATTTCCTCGTACCGTCCGCCCGCATCGAGCCGGCTCATCAGCGGGAGGAACAGGAAGCCAAACGAGGAGACGATCACGCCCACCGACCGGGCTAAGGGCCAGGCGGCGTTGTAGATGCCGGCCTGGCTGGCGGGCAGGAAGTTCGCTATCATCAGCGTATCGATCTGGGCGAGCAGAATCGAGACCATCGAGGAGAGCACGAGCGGAAAGGAGAAGACGAGCATCTCGCGAGTCCGGGTCTCGAAGGCACCCCGGATCGGGAACAGCCGGTTGAACAACCACAACGCAACGATGAACGCGACCAGAGCGGAAGCCAAGTACGCAACACCCATTGCTATGATGCCGTAGCCGGCCACGAGCAGGACAGCGATCAACGCGAGGCGCAGGACGTTGTAGATCAGATCGCGGGAGTAAGTACGATAGATCGTGTTCTCACGCCCTCGGATACCGGCGACGGCGATCTCCAACCCGATGAAGAAAGGCAACGTCGCGATGAAGACCACGAGGAGTTCCGGAGGGGTCGAGGGTTCGAGGAACCGATCGACCAATCGCTCGACGTTGAGCACTAACGCGACCATGACGATGGCGGTCAGGACGACCGTGAGTCCGGTCCCGGTGATCCAGGCACCGCGGACGTCGCTCGCGCTCTCGAAGCGCGTCATGAATCGGGGGACGCCTTCCCTGAAGCCGAGCAGCGCGATCGTCGCCGAGACGGTCATGATCGAGAAGGCGATCTGTACCTCGCCGAAGGCACCGGGGCCGAGAAATCGCCCCATGACGACCCGTTCGAGCAGGCGCGAGACCGAACCGAGCGAGCCGACGAACAACATGAGCGACGCACTCGATAGCAACGCCGAGAGGTCCTCGGTGCCGCCCTCGGCCGTCGCCTCCTCGTCTGCCATTGCCCGGGCTATCGGAGAAGCCCTAATGAACGGATCGGATCGGTGACGGGACAGTGGAGAGGAGAGCGGGGAGTAAAGAAGCCACACGATCGCCGATCGAACTGTAGAGAGCGACTCGTCAGGTCCTTGTCGAACCGGGTGCGGTATCCGAGAGTGTCCGCGATCGGTACCGTCCTCGCGGGAATAGGCTTCGGGCTCGCGCTCGCCGCGCCACCCGGCCCGATGAACGCGATCATCGCCGAGGAGAGCGTCCTCCGAGGATGGAGTGCAGGTACTCGGGCGGGACTGGGCGCGATGAGCGCCGACGCCTGCTTTCTCCTCCTCGCGCTGTATGGCGCGAGTGCCTTTCTCACGCGCTATCCCGCTTTGCGCGCCGTCATGATCGGCATCGGCGGCCTGCTGATGTGGTACTTCGCGTACGGTACTGCACGCGATGCGAGTACGGCGTTCACCCTTCAGGGAACGATTGCCACGACCGATCGGCCGACGACCGTCGACGGGACGGCAGGTACCGATGGGACCGCGAGCGCCGGTTCGCTTGGCGACGCGACCCTCGGAGAAGCCGACGGGGCGGGAAACGCCGGCGACCCGGACCCCGGCGACCGCGGGCGACGAGCGAGGCGAGCGGGCAAGCACGGCGGCTTCCGGAAGGCGTTCGTGCTCGCGCTTACCAACCCCTACCAGATCGTTTTCTGGCTCACGATCGGCGTCGGGCTGCTCCAGCCCGGCCGCCTCGACGTTCTCTCCTTTCTGCCCTACGTCGGTGACGCGCTCGTGGGCGCGTTCGTCGTCGCGGCCGGCAGCCCACTCCTCCTAATCGGGTTTTTCACCGGGATCGGCCTGTGGATCACCTGCTTTCCGGCGGCGCTGGTCGCCGCGGGCCGGCGGATCGACACCGTTGCACCGGCGGTGGCCTACGGCAGCGCCGCCGTACTCCTGGGGTTCGGCGCGCTCTTCCTCGCCGACGCGGTAGGGACGCTCGTCTGAGGCGATCGCCGAGCCGGCCGAGCGGCGGAGAAAGCCGGGACCGGGACCGAGGCTGGAATCGGTCGAGATCGGCATCGCAGTCCGGACCGATTCGGCTGCCGGCGTCAGCGAGTTCCGGTAGCCCGACCGCCGGCGGCGTCGGTGTCGTCCGAACTGTCGGCGTTACCGGCATCGCGGGGGTCGTCCAGTCCGGCGATCTCCGCACCGAGCCACTCGCGGAACCACTGGACGCGTTCGAGGCGCTGGTGGGCGATGCCGTTTGCGGTGTCGCTCGCGACGCGGGCCTTGACGTCCGTGCCGCGTTCGAGCACGCGCTCGGCGACCTCGCCGGAATCCATGTGGCTGCGTGACTCATAGCCCATTCGGAGGAACAACAGTACGGTGCCATGGGCACCGATCTTATCGAGCAGGTCGGCCTCGACGAGACAGCGCGCCTCCAAGGGGAGCCCGTTGAGATCGCCGCCATAGGAGTGATCCTCGATGGCCCCACAGACCGCCTCGACGAACGACGCCGGGTACCCCGCGCGGCTGGTGAGGAACTGCCGGGCGATGTCGGCCCCGACTGCGGCGTGGGCGTCCTGCTCGGCGCTCAGTTTCGCCACGTCGTGGAAAAGTGCCGCTACTCGCGTGACGTCGACGTCGGCACCTTCCCGGCGGGCGATCTTCGTCGCCAGCGCCACCACGTTTAGGATGTGATTGTAGCGGTACTCCGCGGAGTGCCAGGGATACCAGCGCATCCGACCGCCGTCCTCCTCGTTGCTGACGCTGGCAGCGAGGTAATCGCCGACGAACTCCTTCATCGCCGCGAACTCCTCGTCGCTGACGGGTGATTCCTTTATCTCGACGCCCAACGAGGACACCTCCGGGCGTGTCGCGTTCCGATCATGTTGTTGGTATAAAGGGGCGTTCGACTCTTTAGCGTTACGACGCCATTTAACCCGGACGGCCCCCTTCGTCGACCCGTGACCGATCCGGCGTACCTCGTGGACTCCCACGACCGGCGCTTCGAGACGACGGTGACCCGCGCGCTCGACGACCGCGTGACCCTCGATCGAACGCTCTTTTACCCCGAGGGCGGCGGCCAGCCCGCCGATCGGGGCACGATCACCGACGGCGAGCGCGAGTGGCGCGTACACGACGTTCAGAAGACCGATACGATCTATCACCACCTCGCTCTCCTCGGGGAGGACGACGCGAACAACGGCGACGGCGAGGACACCGAGGGGGAGGGATCGACGCCCGAGTCCGGTACGACCGTGAGCGGGGAGATCGACTGGGAGCGCCGCTACGGCCATATGCGCCACCACACCGCCCAGCACCTGCTCTCTGCGCTCCTACTGGAGGAATACGACGCCGCGACAACCGGCAACAAACTGTATGCCGACCGGGCGCGCATCGACGTCGGCTACGATCGCTTCGAAGCGGAAGACCTCGAAGCCATCGAGGCGCGCATGAACGATCTCATCGGGGATGCCCGGCCGGTCGAGTCCTACGAGCTGGATCGCGAGACCGCGGAGGCGGAACTCGACCCCGAACGCACGCGCATCGAGTTGCTGCCCGACAGCATCACCGAAATCAGGATCGTCGAGATCGAGGGCTACGATCGCACGGCCTGTGCGGGCACCCACCTCAAGGGGACCGAGGAGATCGGCACGGTCACGATGACCGGCCGCGAGTCGCGTGGCAGCGGCGAGGAGCGGCTTCGGTTCGCGCTGGATCGCGAGGAGCCTATCGAGACTGACGGCTCCGACCGGGAGTAGATACTCCCGAATCGACCGAACCGAACGGAGGAGGGATTTATACCCGGGAACGCCGAACCTCACTCGTGACTATCCGAGAAGCGACCACCGATGACGGCGAGGCGATCCGGGAGATCGCACAGCGATCGATGGAGGCCTCCTACTCGCTCAGCCCGCGGATGATCGAGAGCGCGATCAAGCAGTGGTACGACGAAGAGGCGTTGACCGAGACCCTCGATGAGGAGGACGCTCTCTTCCTGATCGCCGAGGAAGAGGGCAGAGTCGTCGGGTTCGCTCAGGGTGCGCTCGACCGCGAGACCGAAAGCGGCGATATGCTCTGGCTCCACGTCGACCCGGCCGCTCGCGGGGGCAGCGTCGGCACCGATCTCTTCGAGCGGACCCGCGAGGGTTTGAAAGAGGGCGGCGCCGAGCGACTCAGGGGGATGGTACTGGAGGACAACCGGGAGGGCAACGACTTCTACGAGCGCTTCGGCTTCGAGAAAAGCGAGGAGCGTACCGCCGTGATCGACGGCGAGCCCCACGTCGAGTTCGTCTACGTCGAAGACGGGACCGAGACCGAACCGGAGCCGATCGAGGGAGACCTCACCATACCCGAGAGCGTCACGACCAACGCGGGCGAGGAAGTTTATCTCGACGACGCGGATGCCGACATGGGCTCGAAAGGCCCCTTCTTTATTGCCTACGACGACGCCGATCACGACAGTCGACATGGCTACTACTGTGGGAACTGCGGGACGCTCGATACCGCGATGGACGCGATGGGTCGGGTCCAGTGCAACGACTGCGGGAACCTCAGGAAACCGACCCGCTGGGACGCGGCGTATATGTGACTCCTCACGGGATGCGCTCGGCACTCCCGTCGTTGTTCGGTAGCTCGTCCCGGACCCTCGACCGGCCGGACGAGCTAACGAAGCGTACAGACGGGATCCGAAGGGATTAGAGTGGGCTCGGGCGGGCTACCCCGGCGATCGCCCTTCGAGTCGCTCTCCCTGGCGGTGGAATAATTCGTGATTAGACAAGTCAACTCTGGGTCCACGCCGAGCTATGACCGATGGGGACGGCCGGGTCGAACGCCACGTTCCGGGGCGGGAGTTACGACGGTGGATCGATCGCACGGAGGACACGCTCCTTCGGCGTCGACTGGTGTTCGTAGAGCGCCTCTATGGCGGGCAAAGCGTCGCGGGCGCGGCGAGCGCAGTCGGGACGAGCACGACCGTGGGCCGCCGGTGGCTCGCACGTTGGAACCGGTCGGGGCCAGGAGGATCGCTCGACCCGTCGAACAGCGAGGACGATCGCGGGTCCGAACCGCTCTCGGGGACGCAGCGAGAGTCGATCGAGCGACGGCTGTCCGCCGATGGACACCTGTGAGGTGACCGCCGGTCGTGGCCGATCGCTCCGTCCCGAAGGCGTGGTTTCGATTGGCTACCGGGTTCGATCCGGAGAGACCGCGTTTGATGTAGTTTCGGCGCGAGCGAAGCGATATGGCATCGATCGAACGGATCGTCTTCCTGGCGGACCGACCGGAGTTCCTCTACGACGCAGACTGTACCGTTCGCGAGACCTACGATTTCGGCGCGAGCGTCGGTTCCGCGGCCTACATCGAGTGTGATTCGGATGTAGAGCGGG
>PXRA01000009.1 GCA_003021725.1 Halobacteriales archaeon QH_8_64_26 | reverse complement strand
GAATTTTATATTTCATTCCGTTCGTAGAATACCCTACGATCGTACTATTTCATCGCTATTTATAGTATAAAAATATGTTTCGGTAGCATCGATCTTTCTATGCTACTGGACGACGGCGATACTAATCGACGCAGCGGATCGTCCGACGATAGTTTCCCCAAATCCGGTTATGTTATATGTAATCACACGTTACCACGTCGCCGCGTCGCTTTTAAACGATAGACGAAATAATAAAGACATGATAGGTAGGATGCGGATAGCTCTCCCCGGACGGTCAGTTCGATCCGGAGTATCGCCAGCGAGACGGCACTGGTATACTCCGAAGCCTCTCTTCCGCGTCGGGCACCTGTAGGCGAGCTCGGCACGCTCGCCGGGAGCCCGCCCGGCGGTGTGAGAACGGCGGCGTTAGGAGCAGGTGCTGGTACGACATCGCTTTCCCTCGGTCCGACGAGTCCCGTTGTCCATATGGATCCGTGCGGAGCCGAAGCGCTGCGAGCGAAAGGTATAATATGCCATGCACCGGTCTTGCGAACGAGTATGAGTCAGACAAACACGTTGCCGGACGAAACCGGGACCGTCATCATCGGAGCCGGCATCGCCGGGTGTAACACGGCCTATCACTTGGCCGAGTTAGGCCGGGAGGACGTGCTCGTGGTCGATCAGGGACCGCTACCGACGACAGGTGGCTCCTCCTCACACGCGCCGGGGATCATGTTCCAGACCGACGAGCCGAAGGTACTCTCGAAGTTCGCGACCTACAGCCGGCAGCTCTACTCAGACCTGGAGGACGAGGGGGGCAAAGCTCCCTACAACGAGACGGGCGGCATCGAGGTCGCCCGATCGGAGGAGCGCGTGGACTACCTCAAGCGCCGCGTCGAATGGGCCAAGTCCTGGGGCATTCCGGATCCCCAGTTGCTGAGCCCGGAGGAAGTAACCGAAAAACTGCCCCTCGTTGACCCCGAGGCCATCGAGGGCGGGTACTACTCGCCGACGGACGGGCAGTGCTCCGGCGCTCGCGCGTGTGCGGCGCTGCTAGAGGAAGCCGAGGCGATGGGCGTACAGTTCGTCGGTCACTCGCCCGTCGAGAGCATCGAGACGGACGAGGCGGGGATCGAGGCGATCGTCACCGAGGACGATCGCGTCGAGTGCGAGGAGGTCGTGGTCGCGACGAACATCTGGGCGCGCCAGCTCGGCGAGGAACTCGGCGTCCACCTCCCGGTCGCGCCGGTCGAACACCAGTATACGATCACCGAACCCATAGAGGAGCTCTCGGGGCTCGATCAGGACGTCACGAGCGATCCGATCTACGAGAACTACAAGGCCGTCTCCGGCGATAAGACCGACGTCCTGCTGCAGGACCCCGACCGGCCGATCCTCCGGGACCAGGACAACGCGATGTACTTCCGGACCCACGGGGATCGCTACGGCCTCGGGTCGTACAACCACGAGCCGATCGTTCCCGATCCGGCCGAGCTGGGCGGCAACGAGGACGGCGACGATCAGGCCTCGGTGCACGACTTCACCGAGTACCACATGAACAACGCGACCCATCCCGACCGCCAGGAGAAAGCCCCCCGGACCGCGAGCGACGAACTGTTGCCCGCCACGGCGGGCAAGGAACTCGAACACAAATATAATGGCATGTACTCCGCTTCGCCCAACGGGCTCCCGGTGCTGGGTCCGGTCCAGGGCTGTGATGGGCTCTGGACGGCCGCGGCGATCTGGATCACCCACGCCGGCGGCGCGGGCAAGGCACTCGCCGAATGGATGGAAAACGGCGTCCCGCGGCTGCCCGAGGGCCCGATCGACCTCGCCCACTGTAACGTCAATCGCTTCGCGCCACACGCGGGCAGTTGGGATTTCACGCGGGATCTCGCCGACGAGGAGTACCGCAACCTCTACAGCATCGTCCATACGAAGTGGGTCAGAACCGAATACCAGCGCGACATCCGGCGCAGCCCGCTCTATCACACCCACAAGGACTTGGATGCCGAACTCTGGGCCGTGTCCGGCTGGGAGGAACCACAGTGGTTCGAGTCCAACACGGACCTGCTCGCACGCTACGGCGAGGAGATCCCCGACCGGGGGGGCTGGGAGAGCAAGTACTGGTCGCCGCTCGAAGGCGCGGAGTCGCTGAACGTTCGCAATGGCGTCGGTCTGCACGACATGACCTCGTTCAACAAGATGGAGGTCGTCGGCCCGAACGCCGGGGAGTTCCTCCAGTACCTCTGTACGAACGATATGGACATCGACATCGGCCAGATCCGCTATACGCTCCTCTGTAATGAGGGCGGCGGCGTTCGCGCGGACGTCACCGTCACGCGGATCGAGGACGAGCGCTATCGCATCCTGACGACGGGCCGGGAGGTCGGCCAGAACCACGTCGCCTGGGTCCGCAAGCAAGCTCCTGAGGACGTCGTGGTCGAGGACGTCACCTCCGATCTCGCGGCGATGGTCTGTACCGGGCCGGACGCACGCGAGGTGCTCTCGGAAATCGTCGACGCCGACCTCTCGGACGAGGCGTTCCCCTTCTACACGAGCCAGCGGACCTTCGTCAAAAACGTCCCGGTCACGGCGATGCGCCTCTCGTATGCCGGCGAACTCGGCTGGGAACTCTACACGCCCTCCGAATACGGCGAACAGCTCTGGGAGCACGTCATGGACGCCGGCGAGGAGTACGACATCCGGCCCTACGGTAATGGCGCGCTCGACTCGCTGCGCATCGAGAAGGGCCTTCGGCTCTGGGGCGAGGACCTCCATACCGAGCACAACCCCTACGAGGCGGGGCTGGGCTGGGCGGTCGATCTCGAGACCGACTTCATCGGCAAGGAGGCACTCGAAGCGGCCGCGGACAGCGACGACCTCGATCAGAAGGTAGCCTGCCTCACGCTCGACGACGAGGAGGCCGTCGTCCTCGCCCACCGGCCGGTGCTCCCGCCCGAGGACGAGGCGGCGATCGGGTACGTTCACGCCGCCGAGTACGGCTACGCCGTTGGGGCCTGTGTGGTCTACACGTACCTGCCGCCGGAGTACGCCGAACCGGGAACCGACGTCGAGATCGGCTATGAGGGCGAGCGCTACGCGGCGACGGTGCGCGAGGAACCGCTGCTGTAGAGCACGGACGACCCCAAAGGATAAGCCCTCACCGCCCGGCGTCCGACCACAACGGACAGAACAATGACTCCAAACGAGACAGCAACCGTCGAATTCGAGGACATCGAGCGCGCAAGCGAGCGGATCGACGACGAGTCGGTCGTGAAGCGAACGCCGGTCGAGCGGAGCCGCTCGCTGAGCGAGATGACCGGCGGCGAGGTCGATCTCAAGGCGGAACACCTCCAGTGGACCGGTTCGTTCAAGGCACGTGGCGCGTACAACAAGATCGCAGGGCTCGCCGCGAAGGGAGGGACCGATCACGTCGTCGCCGCCAGTGCCGGCAACCACGCTCAAGGGGTGGCGCTCGCGGCGACGACGCTCGGCGTGGACGCGACGATCGTCATGCCGACGGCCGCCCCCCAGGCGAAAGTCGACGCGACCCGGGGCTACGGCGCGGCGGTCGAACTCGTCGGCCGGGACTTCCAGGAGGCGATGAGCTACGCCCAGGGGCTCGTCGAGGACGATCGGACGGCCTTTATTCACGCCTACGACGACCCCGCCATCGTCGCCGGCCAGGGCACCCTCGGGATCGAGATGCACGAGGACTGTCCCGACGTGGATACGGTCGTCGTGCCCATCGGCGGCGGGGGGCTCATCTCGGGCATCGCGACGGCCTTCGACGAACTCGCGCCCGAGACGCGCGTCGTCGGCGTACAAGCGGAGGGGGCCGCGACCGTGCCCGACAGCCTCGATAAGGGGATCCCGGCGACGCTCGACTCCGTGGATACGATCGCCGACGGCATCGCTACCGGCGGGATCTCGGAGCTGACCCTCTCGCTCATCGAGGAGCACGTCGACGAGGTCGTCACCGTCACCGACGGGGAGATCGCCCGTGCCATCCTGCTGCTGTTAGAGCGTGCCAAACAGGTCGTCGAGGGTGCGGGCGCGGCATCGGTCGCCGCCGTCCTCAGCGAGGACCTCGACGTGGAGGGCGAGCGGGTGATGCCGCTGCTCTGTGGGGGCAACCTCGATATGACGATGCTCCAGACGGTGCTCGTCCATGCGCTCACCGACCGCAAGCAGCTCCTACGGCTCCGCATCCGGATCGGCGACCGCCCCGGCGACATGAACGAGCTCTCGGGTATCATCGCGGATCACGATGCCAGGCCGGCCACGCACGCAACATCGTTCGCTCGATCCGCGATCGGGGCTATGAAGTAAGGGACGAGAACGCGTAGGAAACGAGGGATCGATAGCCGAGGCCTGCCGCTGTGGCGGATGCTTTTTGAAAAGTTTTTTGGCCTGTTGGGTAGAATGCCCTGACCATGCCAAGCAGAAGCACACTCGCGGCGACGGATAGGGACGTCCATACCGCCATTCGGAACGAGCGCCAGCGCTAGGAGGGGACCCTCGATATGATCGCCTCGGAGAACTACATCTCGGCGGCGGTCCTCGAGGCACAGGGCTCGGTCCTGACGAACAAGTACGCCGAGGGCTATCCCGGAGCGCGCTACTACGGCGGCTGTGAACACGTCGATACCGTCGAGGAACTCGCCGTTTCCCGCGCGGAGGACCTCTTCGGCGCGGAGCACGCGAACGTCCAGCCCCACAGTGGCACGCAAGCGAACATGGGGGTGTACTTCGCGATGCTCGATCCCGGTGATCGGATCCTCTCGCTCGATCTCAATCACGGCGGGCATCTCTCGCACGGGCATCACGTCAACTTCTCCGGGCAGCTCTACGAGGTCGAACAGTACGGCGTCGATCCCGAGTCGGGATACGTCGACTACGAGGCGCTCGCGGATCACGCCGCCGCGTTCGAGCCGGATCTGATCGTCAGCGGCTCCTCAGCGTACCCACGGGAGTTCGACTACGGACGCATCGAGGAGGTCGCCGAAAGCGTCGGGGCCTACCACTTGGCGGACATCGCCCACGTGACGGGACTCGTCGCGGCCGGCGTCCACGCGAACCCGATCGGAAACGCCGACTTCGTCACGGGCTCGACCCACAAGACGATCCGGGCCGGCCGTGGCGGGATGATCCTCACGACCGAGGAGCACGCCGAGGCCATCGACAAATCGATCTTCCCAGGCGGACAGGGCGGGCCACTGATGCACAACATCGCGGGGAAGGCCGTCGGCTTCGAGGAGGCGCTCGAACCCGAGTTCAGGGCGTACGCAGAGGACGTCGTCGCGAACACGAGGGCACTCGCTCAGGTGTTCACCGACCGCGGGATGGCGCTCGTCAGCGGCGGGACGGACAAGCACCTCCTGCTCGTCGATCTCCGTGACTCCCACCCGGAAACCACCGGACAGGACGCCGAGGAACGGCTCGAATCCGTCGGGATTACGGTGAACAAGAACACGGTGCCCGGCGAGTCCCGATCGCCCTTCGTCACCAGCGGGATCCGCGTCGGGACGCCGGCACTCACGACCCGTGGGTTCGGCGAGTCGGAGATGGAGACGATCGGACACCGTATCGCGGATCTCCTCGATAGCCCGGACGACGAGGAGTTGACGGCGGAAGTGAGCGCCGAAGTGGACGAACTCTGTGAGACACACCCGATCTACGAGTGATCGTTGCGAACCTCCCGGACGATCGATGACGGTGCGTACGAACGCGTGAACGAGGCCATCGGGAAGCGCCGGGCGTAGCTCGCCGGTCCACTGACTCCCCGTCGGCTTCGGGTACCGTCGTCGCCGAACGACACTACATCCACGCCGGCGAGCAATGGAGTCCGCCGTCGATCGCGGCCGCGACCGGGACGGCCCGCGCGTTCGTCGATCGGCGACGCGACGACAGTTCGTCGACGATTCGACCGAATACACCTCGAGGGGTCCGTCAGCACCAGGTTTATGTGCCCTCCCGAGGGGTCTTAGCCATGAACCTATCGAGCGAGGCGTGGACGGACTTGGAGGAGGTCGAGACGAACCTGGCGCTACTGCCGGTCGGGAGTACGGAACAACACGGTCCTCACCTGCCGATGGGGACGGACACGATCGATGCGGAGACCGTCGCCGATCGCGCCGCGGCGGAGTATCCGAAATCGGTCGTCGTCGCGCCGGCGATACCGGTCGCGGTCGCGGAGGAACACCGGCAGTTCGCGGGCACGCTGTGGGTCTCGGAGCCGACGTTCCGATCGTACGTTCGCGAGACCGTTCGTAGTCTCGCGTCTCATGGGTGGGATCGGGTCGTCCTGGTCAACGGGCACGGCGGGAACACGGCAGCACTCCGGGAGGTCGCCGGCCGGATCGTTCGACACGACGACGCGTATACCGTTCCGTTCACGTGGTTCGATGAGGTCGGCGACTACCGCTCCGAGATGGGTCACGCCGGTCCCTTGGAGACGTCCGTGCTCCGGTGCGTGGAGCCCGAGGTCGTACACGACGATCGGATAGGGGAAGCGGCCGAGGACGGCAGCGAGCGCTGGGGGCACTGGCAGGGGCGGGTCAATCTCGCGTTCGACTCCGAGGAGTTCACCGACAACGGCGTCGTCGGGGACCCGCGCGAAGCGAGCGCCGAGCTAGGGGCGACGCTGCTCGAATCGGCGACCGACGCACTGACCGACCTGCTCGAGGCGATCGAACGCCGGTAGGGCTAGGTAGGGAAAGCGAGCGACGACCGTCTCAGACGTTCGTGAAGGAGACCACCGGGCAATCGGCGTTCAGAAGGATCGATTGAGCGACGCTCCCGAAGAGTATCTTGCCGGTCTGGGACTGGCGTTTCGGACTGACGACGATGTATCTCGCCTCCTGTTCCGCAGCGTATCGCACGATCGTATCCGCCGGGTTCCCGATCAGACCGACCACCTCCACCTCGACGGTAGCAGGACGGCCGTCGAGCATCTTCAGGCCGAACTCCCTCGCTATCGCCCGCATCTCGTCCATATCGGTGTGTTCCACGGTCTGGATGTCCGACTACTTGGACGCTATCACTTCGGACTGTTTCATGACGTGCGCGAGGTGAATCCCGTCGTCGAACTTCTCGGCGAGTTCGGTCGCTTGATCGAGGACGTCCGATGCCCTCTCGGAACTATCGATTGCCGCGACGATGACCATGAGCGGGACTCCTTCGGATCGGTATTATAACTTTCCTCTAGTGGCAGTAGCTAGGGACTTCGAATCATCTACCGCTGAAGGACTCCCGCTCGCGCCCGAAGCCACGTCCCGCCGGATCGACGCCGCCGGGCCCGACCCCCTCGACCGGACGTCGTCGCTCAGTCGTCGTTCTCCGCGGTCGCTCCTTCCCTCGAAGAGAGCTGTCTGACGTGTCTCTCCTGTTGGGCCCGTGACTGTGTGTACTTGCTCACCCCGTAAGTCGACGCGAACGACAGGACCATCGGCCACATGTTCCACGTGATCAAGACCGGATGAAAGCTACCGACGAAGGTGAACCCGACGATCGTTGCGGCCATACCGATGAGCATTCCGGCGACGATCCCCTGTGAGGTGACCCCTCGCCACCAGAGGGCCGCAAAGATGGCCGGGCCAAAGGTGGCTCCCAACCCGCCTCAGGCGAAGGCGACCAGTTGTAGTACCAAGGACAGATCCAACGCCGCGATGGTCGTCGAGATCACGCCGATGACGAGCACCGAGAGCCTGGCTATCTGCTTGGATGGCTGATCGGAGATCTCGTTGCCGAGCAATCGCTCGTAGATGTCCCAGGAGACCGTCGTCCCGCTGATCAGCAGCTGTGAATCACCCGTGCTCATCAACAAGCCGATGACCGCCGCGAGGACGAACCCGGCTGCGAGCGGCGGGAGCTGGTCGATCGCCAACAGCGGGTAGACGAGTTCCTCGTCGCTGAGGGTGGGTCCTTCGAGCAAAATTCGTCCGGTCAGCCCGATGAACACGGCAGTGACTGCGACTATCAGTTGGGCCCCGCCGCTCCAGGCCATGGCCTGTCGCACGTTCTTCGCGTCGTCGATAGCGAAGAACCTGATCAGTGACCGCGGGTTTCCGAAATAGGCCATTCCGATGAATCCCCAGTACATGACGCTGCTGAAGAGCACGAACCCACCCCATTCCACCGGTAAACGATACGAGAAGCGGGTCCACCGACGCCAGTTCGTTGAACAACTGCATGGGGCCACCGACCTGGACAGTGGTCCAGATCGCGAAACTGAGCGAGCCGATAACGACGAGCACCCCCTGGAGGAAATCCGACAGCGCAACGGCCTCGAACCCCCCGACGACCGTGTACAGTACGACGACCGCTCCCATCGCAACCGTAGCTACAACCCAGGACAGATCGAAAAACGGTTCTATCGCTTTCGCCCCGGCGGTGATCTGGAAGCCCACATACACCGTCTCGAAGACCACGAGGGCGATCGAGGAGACGAACAGCACCGATTTGCTCCCGAACAGGTTCCCGAGGTGGACCGGCAGCGTCTCCTCCCCGACGACGGTGCTCGATCGTTTGAGCCGCCCGGCGACTCCATAGTACGTGATGACCCACCCGGTCACCTGCGAGATGATCGCGATCCAGGCCCACGTCCCGACGAGATACGCCAGCCCAGTGATCCCGATCAGCCAGAAACCGCTCATCGCCGAGAAGAGTTCGCTGATACCGGCGAAGGAACTCCGCAGTCCGCCGCTCGCGACCATGTAATCCGAGGAGTCCTCGACGCCGGTTCTGTACTCGTAATACGCGAGGGCAGCGAGACCGAGCACGTACGAGCCGAACACGAGCGCGTAGGCAGTCTAAGCTTTCATCACTCTACCTCCGGATCCGAGACGTAGTAGACGTATATGGTCAAAACGGTCAGAAGGGAACTCACCACCACCATAACGATCACCCCGGGCGCGAGCGTGCGACCGGCCGGGGTCCCGAACGCGAAACTAGAGACGAACGCTATCAGGGAAAACGCCCCGGCGAACAGCCAACCGAGTATCATCCGTTGTCTTTCCGTTCGTATCCCGAAGCTCGAACCTCTGTTGGAACTCGTACTCATTGGCTTCGTCTATCACGCTATTTAGGGAAGATATTAAAACTTCGGATAGCGTCGGCCGAAGCCGAGAGCTGATCGTCCCTGAGAGGAGCCACCGCAACTGGGCAGCGTTGCTACTCGTAGCGAAGGTACTGCTCGATAGCGATGGGCCCGATAGAATCGAAATCCGGCGTCGCGGGGCCGGACGACGGCGTGAGTCGCTACAGCCGTCGAATCATTTTTCCGATGAGACGGTTCCGCCCGGCGAGTGTCGATTACCAGACCTCTTCGAGCGCATCGAGGATGTTCTCGCCGAGGACCATCCGGATCTCCTCGTCGCTGTAGCCCTCTTTGACGAGCCAGCGGACGATGTTGTGCCAGGCTTCGGTGGGGTTTTCCATCCCTTTCGGAGCGCCCATCTCCTCGACCGATCCGAACCCGTGGCCTTCCTTCGGCGAGTTGTAGATCATCTCTACCTTCCGGCTTCCCTCTGCTTCCTTGAAGTAGCTCGGGTAGACCTGATCGTCGTCCCCGTACAGTAGGTCGGTGCCGAATGCCACGTTTTCGATGCCGACGAGATCGACGATGTACTCGAAGTGATCCATGATGGCATCGATCGTGTGGTCCTCGCGCTCCGCGGAGGTGATGTTCGGCGGCGCTGCGGTGATCGCGACGACGCCGCCCGTATCCACGACGGCCTGGATGCACTCGTCGGATTTCATCCGGTTGGTGTGCCACAGTTCCCGTGCCCCGATGTGATTGTAGAAGACGGGATCGTCGCTCACCTCACAGAGGTCGAGTGCGGTCTGGTCGGTCGAGTGACAGAGATCGATGGCCACGCCGAGTTTGTTCATGCGCTCGATGACGCTCTCGCCGAACGTCGACAGGCCCCGATCGCGCTCCTCGTCGTTATCGATGACGCCCGAAGCGATGTAGTTCGAGTAATCGAAGGCGAGCCCCATCATCTTGATCCCGAGCCCATAGAGGATGTCGATCCGATCGAGTTCGTTCTCGATCATCGCGGTGCCCTCTATCGACGGGACCAGCGCGACCTTTCCCTCCTTGTGGGCGCTCCGGATGTCATCGACGCCCTCGCATTTCGTAACGTGGTCCTGGTGGGCGATGTCGCTCAACCGAAGCTCCAGATCGTAGATCGTATCGTCCCACTGCCAGCCGGTCGGCGACCGCACCGTCCCGTAGTCGTTGATCAGGTGGTCGAACGTCCCGTCGATGTTGGACTCGGCGAGGCCCTCGTAGCTGGTTTCGACCCGCGCCTGTCTGAAGTAATCAGTTATCTATTCGGTCTTCAACGAGAAATAAAACGGTGTTCGTGGAAGGAAATAACGATGCTGTTCTCGCCGAGTTCCGCTGCCCGTTGTTCGTCGTCCTCGTCCAGCGGCACCTCATAGGGTTCGCCGTTGTGGATCCCCTTGGGCAGCGTGAACGACTGGTAGTCCTCTCCCTCTTCTAAGTACTCGAACGCCTCGTAGCCACTGTACTCCGTCATACGTCCGATCCGAGACACCCTCAGAATGAATATATATATATATATATATTTCGCTCACGAGTGCTGCTACGGTCGCTATCCCCGACATCGAAGGACGGCACTGGACCGGTATGTCCTACTGAGCAGCGGTGTCCTTCCGTCACCGTCGGTCGTACTCGCTCCAACCGCCCGGAGTACCGCTGAGACGTAGGCAACGGGGGCCTGGTAAACGAAACGACCCTAGCCGTCTCGTTGGGGCAAACCCATCACTCCGACGACATATTTGTAGTTCGTAATATCCGAACAGCCGTGTGCCGTGGTCTCGAAACACGGGCTGATGACGGCGAACGAATCCCCTCGCACGATGAAGACGGTCGAGACGAACTGGGATATCATCCATCTCCTCGAAGAACTGGACGGAGCAAGAGCGACTGAGATAGCCGAACGGCTGGATATTCCGAAAAGCACCGTCTCCACTCATCTAGCGACGTTGAAACAGCGGAAGTACGTGGTAAACGACGGTGGGGAGTATCGGCTGAGTTTGTACTTCCTGAACATCGGTGAGTACGTCAGGAACAAGTCCATAGTATACAGAGCTGGAAAGGAAGAAACCGAACGTCTTGCACGGGAGACCGAGGAGTACACCCATCTCGTTGCCGAAGAATACGGTCGGGCGATCTATCTGCACGAAGCACAGGGCGAACGTGCCGTGGGGGAAGATTACTTCAGCAAGCAGTTCGAAGGAACAGGAGATCTCTACAGTTCGGCGTACGGGAAGGCGATTTTAGCGCATCTACCCGAAAAGCAAGTTGAGCGAGCGACCGAGGACTACGACCTTTCAGCGAAAACCGAGAACACTATCACGACTACCGAGGAACTGGAACGGGTCCGAGAACGCGGCTTTTCGTTGAACGACGGGGAGGAGATACGAGGAATGCGTGCCGTCGGGGCCCCGATTCAGAAAAGGGATGGAAGCGTGCTCGGGGCGGTTAGCGTGTCGAAACCGGCTAGCCGGATGAGAGAGGAGGAGTTCAGAGAAACGATACCCGAGATAGTCATGAGCACTGCTAACGTGATCGAGGTGAACATCGAAACGTCGAGAAACGTAGTTGATCGATCGTAATCGGTCGGCGAACCCACCAACGGGGATGGACGGCGCTGCTGGCTCGTGATTCCAACCGGGGGGAGTAGCTAGTGATGCGAGTGCCCACTACTGACTGCTGTTCGTTTATTTGAAACGACGTACGCGGCGATACCCCTATCGCTGGAGCCACAATTAGCGACTAAACCGCTGCTTTCCGGAGGTGATGCCCGATCAGCGCTCGTGTTTGGTCGTACTCTCTGAGATGTAATCGCCGAAATCCTCGTTTCGACGAAAGCGAGAGGCGTATCGTCTTATAGACCGACGTCCCCAGTGCCGTGAACGTACTACCGACCCGCCCAGCGAACCTCGTATCCGCTCCGTTCGGAACGCCCGGGGAGTCCGGTCACGATATGCGAACGATATCGCACTATCATCCGTTCGGTTGCCGAAGCGACCGAGCTACCGCGATATCGAACAGCGGTCATTACAGTAATACGCCCGTAATGGCACCCCGAACGCCGGACCACGACAGCCACATCCCGATAGTAAGAACGCGACCGGCCGTCACGGCCACAATCATCGTGATCGATCGAGGCTATAGCGCGCACACAGACACGTGAACGACGCGGAAATCCGGGCGAACCTCACGCTCTCGAAGTTCCTCGCGCTACGAGACCTCCGACTGAGTGAGGTCCTCTTCGACGCGATCGGTCGCGTTGAGCAGCGTCCCGATGTTACCGCTCGCTGCCGGCGGCTCTACCTCGAACCGGTAGGCCGGGCCGCCGATAGAGAGCGCCCCGAGGACGGTCCCGTCCGGGTGACGTACCGGCGCGCCGACCGATCGGAACCCGCTTTGGAGTTCCTCGTCGTTCGTCGCGTAACCCCGCTCGCTGATCGCGTCGAGTTCCTCGAAGAGGGCTTCCCTGTCGGTCAGCGTCTCGTCGGTCGTCGCGGGGAGGCCACGCAGGTCGAGGATTTGCTCGACGGCCTCGGGAGCGAGTTCGGCGAGGACGGCCTTTCCGGGCGCGGAGTTGTGCATGCCGAACTCGCTCCCGATCTCCAGGAACTGGCTCCCCGCTTCCGGGTTCATCGGGTTCCAGTCGCCCATCACGTACTCGATCGAGAACATCGAGCCGTTCTCAGCGACCGCGAAGTTCGCCTCCTCGTTGGTCGATTCGGCGAGCCGGTAGACCTGGATCTTCGCCGGTTTGTAGGACTCGCGCCGATTGCGCGCGTACTCGCCGAGCTCTAAGAACCCCAGTCCGACGTGATACTGCTGGCCCTCCCGCACCAGAAACCCCTCCTCGGTGAGCGTGGCCAGATGGTTGTGAGCGGTGCTTTTCCCGACATCGAGGGCGTCTGCGATCTCGGTTAGCGACGCGCCACCCCGACGCCTGATCGCGCGCACGATCCGGATCGAGGTGTGAGTCGTCTTGACCGGGCGTGCTTGGTTGGTGTTCATGATCGTGCTACGTGTTATCTCAGTCCTATATAAAAGTTCGCAATGCGCGAACGGATCACGGTCGGAAAGCGTCCCTCCATCGCCGCTCCGTGCATCGAGTGCTCGAAAACATTACCAGCAAGCATTATTCTCCTTCCATTGGCTGTCTTTTGGCACCGAATCACACGATACTAGTCGTACGCCCCGACATCAATTATAATATTTGATACGAATTGCGAGAAAGTTTCATGAGAGGTGAACAGAGGGCCAAACGGGTTCGAAGACGTCGTTCCCGATCGGCGGCGTTGTCGGTGTCCCGTGCCGAATTCCGTAGCTCGCAGTTCAGCGGCGGTGTTCCGACCGGATTTCACGCGACGTGAACACCGCTCCGCTCCGAACGGAAGTAGGGTCCGGTTCGAAGGCGTCGATGCCGGCGAACGTTTCGGCAGGAGGGGATGAGGGACGTATCGGCTCCGCGATCGGATCGATCGTTCGTCGCTAGGGGTAGCGCTATCGGTAGCAGCGATAACAGGGGGAGTCGTGCCTTATCGTCGATCCGCCCGGTCGTCGTTCCAGTCCGGACGCTCCCGATGAACGAAGTTCCCGTTGCCGGGTTCGCCGACGACCTCCCCCTCGTCGGCGATGAGTTCACCCCGGAGGTAGGTGCGCTTCACTCGGCCGGTGACCTCCCGGCCCTCGTAGATCGAGTAGTCGGCGACCGAGGCGTTCTCGGCGGCGTCGATCGTGTAGGTCTCCTCGGGGTCGAACAGGACGAGGTCGGCGTCGGTGCCCGGTTCGAGCGTACCCTTCCCGGGGAGTCCGAAGGTTCGCGCCGGATTCGCACACATCGCCCGGACGACGAACGGGTAGGAGAACCCCCGCCGGTTCACCGCCGCGTCGAAGAAGACCGGCAGGCTCGCCTGGAGCCCGTTCGCGCCGAAGGAGCTGTCCCACCAGTTCTCGACTTCCTTGTCCGCGCGCGCGAACGCGACGTGATCGGTCGAGACGACGCTCAGCGCGCCGCCGTGGAGCTGTTCGAACATCGCGTCGCGGTCGTCGGGCGTCCGCAGCGGCGGCGCGATGATCGGAAGGCTGCCCTGCTGCTCGTAGGCCGACTCGTCGAGGACGGTGTAGTGCGTGCAGGTCTCGCCACGAACTTCGCTGCCGTCACCCTGATAGAACTCGATCACGTTGGCGGCCTTCCGGCTGGTCGTGTGGATGCCGTAGTACTTCGCGCCCGCCTCCTGGGCCATCCGGACGGCGTTCTCGGCGGCCATCGCCTCGGCGTAATCCGGCCGTGCCTGTGGGTAGTATCGCGGGTGCGTTTTCCCCTCGGCTTTGAGCTGTGCGGTCAAGTGATTACACACGGAGGCGTCCTCGGTGTGGAGCACCGCGACGAGGTCCCGGTCGGCGACGTGTTCGAAGACCCGGTTCATGAAGCCGTTCGAGAGCCCGATCTCGTAGGCGGTGAACATCTTGATCGAGGCGACGCCTTCCTCGATCACGTCGTCGAGTTCCTGGAAGACCGCCGGGTCCTCGCGCGTAATCACGCCGTGTAACCCGAAGTCGATCAGCGAGTCTTCGCCCTTTCGCTTCTGGCGTTCCACGGCCTCTAGAAGGGTGCCTTCCTCCTCCCAGACGCTGAGATCGCCGACCCAGGCCTCCCAGGCGAAATTAATGCAGGAGGTGACGCCGCCCAGCGCGGCCGCGCTCGTCCCCGACTCGTAGGAGTCCTTCGAGAGGTAGCCGTCGATGTGGACGTGTGGATCGACCACGCCCGGCATGACGAGCAGTCCCGAGGCGTCGACGGCCCGTTCGGCGTCGGGA
Source organism: Halobacteriales archaeon QH_8_64_26 (assembly GCA_003021725.1). GTDB lineage: Archaea > Halobacteriota > Halobacteria > Halobacteriales > Halococcaceae > PXQR01. The sequence goes on along the minus strand of PXRA01000009.1, from coordinate 11,417 downwards.
AAGGTTCGTTCGTCCCCGATAGCGGCGATCTCGCCGTCCGCGACGGCCACGTCGGCGTCAAGGATGTTCTCCGGCGTTACCAGTTTCCCGCCAGCGATGACCAAGTCTACGGTCATGGAGGTATCGTTTACGTAGAGGGTCTTAAGACCATCTATATGATTATCTTTAATTACGGTTCCGTGCGTTCACGGACGACCGGTGTAGCGTTCCGAAGCGGTGTGGCGTAGCCGCCTCCGTGATCCTCGTCGATTTTCTTCCCTCGTGTGGACGTTTGGCGGCTCTACCGATCGTCGTTCGGCGAGGAGGAGGCTATCGTGAGACGTGACTCGTGACTCGACCAGGCAGCGCTCGCTCGTGTGCGAGGGACGTGTTTCCCCGAACGCACCCGGCGTTCGTCAACATTCGAGTTCGTATAGCCGTAGCGATCGAAAAGGGATCTTTCGGCAATCCGCATGGCTCCCTGGGCCGTTCCGGGAACGGTGGTACTTCGAGTGGCATCACCGCGATCGGCACCCAGCACCGACTTTGTTAGAGAAGTCCGATCTTGAGTCGAGATCGCTATAGAGGACGTCTCTATCGGGCGTCGAATCGACTTTCTTAACAAAGCCCCCAGCACCAAAACGTTTAATAGCTACTGTGGGCCACGTGGTGGTCGTAGACATGACAGCGAAAGCCACGCGAGGAGGATCATGAGCGAAGAATCGACCGCGGAGGACTTGAGTCCGACTTCCTTCGACGACCGGACGATGGAGCTGTCTCAGTACATTCCCCTCTGGTGGGCGGCGGTCATCGTCGTCCAATCGATGGCCGTAGCGTTCTTTGCTATCTATCCACAGGGCGAACTCAACTTGTTACAGGTGATCGTCGCCTCCCTGATCGGTACCCTCATCCTGGGTTTGCTCTTTTTCCTCAACGGGTTCCCCGGGTTCGAGGAAGGGGTGCCTTTCGCCGTCCAGACGCGATCGGCGTTCGGGATCCGCGGGGCGATCATCCCCAACTACCTCCGGGCGATCCCGGCTATCATCTACCTCGGGATCGGCAACTGGATCGGCGCGCTCGCGATCAATACGATCACGACGACGTTGTTGGGGTTCGGTGACCTACGGATCTATTTCGTGCTGTTCGGCGTGTTGAACCTGCTTCTCGCGTGGTACGGGATCGACTCGATCAAGTGGTTCGACTCCCTCTCGGCGATCGTCATCATCGTGTTGCTCGCCTATACCGGCTACGTGGTACTGACCACCCAACAGATCCCGACGGAACCGATCACCTATGCCGGGTCGTGGGGCCTGCCGTTCGTCGGGTTCATCGCGGCGGTCGGCGGCCAGCTCATCACGGCCGCTCTGAACATCTCCGATATCACCCGACACTTGAACACCGACCGGGGCTCGCTGAACCTGGCAGCGGGGAATCTGCTGGGGCTCGTCCCGGCCTATCTGTTCATGCTACTGATCGGATTGCTCTTTAGCGTCACGACCGGGATCACCAATCCCGTCCGAGCGATAATGGCGGTCGCACCCAACCCGGCGCTCGGGGCGGCGATGCTGTTGTTCGCGATTCTGGCTCAGATCTCGACCAACCTCGTGAACAACCTCCTGCCGCCGACCCACGTGTTCCAGGACTCGCTCGGCGTCACCTGGAAACGGGGCCTCATCATTACGACGGTGCTTTCGTTTCTCTGTTTCCCGTGGTTGCTTTTCACGAGCGCTTTCTTTTCGACGTTCATCCAGATCTACTCGGCCTTTCTCGGTCCCATCGTTGGGGTTCTGCTGGCGGACTACTGGGTCACCAGACAGCGCGATACCGACATCGACTCGCTGTACAACCGGAGTAGCGACTCGAAGTTCTGGTTCGTACGGGGATTTTCGGTGACCGGCATGGTCAGCATGCTCATCGGCGTAGGGGTGAGCCTTCCGATCCTCGACCTCTCGTGGGTGATCGGACTGCCGACCGCGTTCGTAGCCTACGCCGTGCTAGCGAGGGTTGATCTCAATAGATACGTCGTCGAATCGACCTCCACCCAGAGCACACGCTCTCCGGAGGGGGACTGATCCGGGGTTCAGCGGTAGTAGCAGTATAGTAGCCCGGCAGTCACCGTTCTATCGATCATCGCCCGGTGTTCGGTTCGGTGAGCGGACTCCGAGGCTCGGTAGGTCCAGGGAATGCGATGTCCCGACGAGACCGACGGTCGCGGAGGAAAACGTCCAATGGTAGCGACACACGGGGTCGACGGCACCGAAACGGTTTATATACCCTACCGATCGGGAGGCACAGGTATTTTACACTACGATACGGATGTTCGGGGCAGGAAGACCAATGGACCCGAAGAGCAAAGCGCCGGTGAAGACGACCACCACGTCGTTCAGGATCCTCGAAGTCCTGCACGAGCGGGACGGAGCCGGGATCACCGAGATCGCAACGCAACTGGGAATCTCGAAGAGCACCGTCTACAAGCACCTCACCACGCTTAAGCGGGAGCGATACGTCATCAAACGAAACGACGCCTACTACACCGGGCTCCGACTGTTGAGCCTCGGCGTCGGCGCTCGCCGCCGCCGCCGGATCTACGAGACCGCGAAACCCGAGATCCTGGAATTAGCAGAACAGTCCGGCGAGATGGCGAACCTCATGGTCGAGGAACACGGCCGAGGGATCTTCCTCTACAGGGCCGACAGCAGCCGAGCCGTAAATCTCGATACGCACGCCGGCCGGGAGGTCTACCTCCATACGACGGCGATGGGCAAGGCGATCCTCGCCGGTCTCCCCGACGAACGGGTACGCGAGATCATCGACCGCCACGGCCTGCCGCGGATGACCGAACACACCCTCACCGACGAGGACGAGCTGTTCGCCGCGCTCGAATCGATCAGGGATCGGGGATGGGCCTACGACGAGGAGGAGCGACTGCGAGGGCTCTGTTGTGCCGCGGCGGCGATCAAAGATCCCACCGGGACCGTCCTCGGGGCGATCAGCGTCTCCGGCCCGCGGAGCCGGCTGGCGGGCGAAACCCTTGAAGCGGACCTCCCGCAGGCGATCCTGAACGCACAGAACGTCATCGAACTCAACGTAGCGTACGAGTAATAGTCTCCCGAATCGGTTTCGTCGGGAGAAACACGCGTTCGGAACGACGAAATCAACCATTTTATTGGTCTTCACTCCGCTACCTCCATAGCGAGGAACCGCTCGAACGAGGTATCGAGGTAGTTCTCTCCGAGAAACGACCGCTCTCAAGAGCGAAACAAGAGACCGCTCCCGTATAGACCACTGCTCGTACGGCGGGAGACGTGCGGACGGTGTGTCGTGCCGGTCGGAGGCGACAGAGAGCCTTACTCGGGCAGCGAGATCGATAGGTCAGAACCTCACCTGGCGCTGTCGTCGACTACCAGCACGCGCAGGTCGTTGACGTTGGTACCCGTCGGCCCCGTTTCGATCACCGCTCCTCTGCCGGCGAGATAGGAGTACGCGTCGTTGTCCGCGAGTGCCTCCCGAGCTCTCTCGCCGGTATCGAGCGTCACCCGGTCGGCAATCGCGCCCGCGGCGTCGCTCGCCCCGTCGCTGCCGTCCGTATCGACGCTGGCGAGGACGATGCCATCCGAGTCGATCGTCAGCGTCCCGGAGAGAACGAACTCCTGGTTCGGGCCGCCGCGGCCGTCGCCACGCATCGTCACTGTCGTCTCCCCGCCGGATAGAAAGACGACCGGCGAGTCGGCAGGATTGCCGGTCGCACGGGCCTCCTCGGCGATCGCAGCGTGGGTTTTGGCCGCCTCGCGGGCTTCGCCCTCCACGCGCGAGGAGAGGATCACCGGAGTGTAGCCGCGGTCGTCCGCTGTGGAGCGCGCTGCTTCGAGCGCGGTGAAGCCGTCGGCGAGCACGTGAACCTGGGTTCGTCCGAACGCCGGGTGCTCTCCGTCGGGCGTTTCGGGCTGCTCGCCCGCCGCGCCGCTATCGAGGTGGGTCCGGATCGCTGGGGCCGGATCGATAGCGTACCGTTCGAGGACCGTGAGCGCGTCGCCGTGGGTCGACTCGTCGGGAACGATCGGGCCGCTGGCGATAGTACCCAAATCGTTCTCGACGACGTCGCTGACGAGCAGGCCGACCACGGTCGCCGGGGCCGCTGTCGTCGCGAGTCGGCCGCCCTTGAGCGCCGAGAGGTGTTTTCGCACGGCGTTGATCTCCTCGATCGTCGCCCCGCTCGCGAGCAGGGCCTCGGTCAGGGACTGTAGCTCCCCGAGACCCACTCCCTCGACCGGAGCGGGTAGCAGCGCGCTTCCGCCACCGGAAAGCACGCAGAGGACGAGCGTGTCCTCGCTCGCTCGCTCCGCGAGCGCGAGTTCTTCCCGTGCGCCTTCCATCCCGGCCTCGTCCGGCGTCGGGTGCGAGCCTTCAACGACTCGGATCCGTTCCGTTTCCGCCGGGTCGTTCGTGACGACGACGCCCTCGTCGAGTCGGTCACCGAGGGACTCCTCTACTACCCTCGCCATCCCCGCGGCCGCCTTGCCGCCGCCGAGCACGGCGATCTCGTCGTATGCGTCGAGATCGAGCGTGGTGTCCTCGATCCGCAGTTCCGAGCCACTTCGTTCGAGGGCCGCCCGCATCGCACGGGCCGGCCGCGCCGCTTCGATGCCGGCCTCGATACACTCCAGTGCGACTTCGTGGGCGGCCGTCCGCGCGAGTCGATCTCGGTTGTGAATCATCGGCGGCTCACCCCAGGAAAGCGGGTCACATGTGGACTACTATCCGCGCCGCTCACGACGCAACTCCCCCGTGCGACCGGAGCCGGCTGACTGGTTCTCGCCATGCCGCCCTGTTTCGACTCGGTTCATAAAACTGTAGAGGTCGACGCGACCTATCGATGCTCGGTTGCCGGGAACCGGGAGCGCCCGGTCAGAAGATCGACTTGTCGGTTTCCTTGGCGGTGAGGAACTCGAGCAGTACCGGCGTGTTCTCCTCGGTCTTCTCGACGCCGCGCTCGATGGCGTCGCCGATCGCCTCGGGGTCCTCGATTCGCTCGCCGTAGCCGCCCATCGATGCGGCGAAGTCGGCGTAGTGCCCCGAGAAGGGCGTGTCGTAGGAGGCCATCTCGAAGTTGTTCAGCACGATCAGCATGACCGGGATCTCCTCGCGGGCGGCGGTCTCGAAGTCCATGCCGGTCATGCCGATCGCGCCGTCGCCCATGAGGTGGACGCAGGTCTTCTCGGGATAGACGAGATTGGCACCCATCATCAACCCGAGCCCGTAGCCCAGTTGCGTGGTCTTGCCCCACCCGACGTAGGAAAGCGGTTCGGTGACCTCGAAGAAGGGTGCCATGAAGTCACGGGCGTTGCCCGCGTCGTGGGTGACGATGCTCTCCTCCTTGTCGAGGCGCTGATCGAGTTCGTGGACCACCCGGTAGGGGTTGATCGGCGTCTCCTCGGAGGTCAGTTTCGGACGCCACTCCTCGAGCCACTCCTCGCGGACCGCATCGATCTCCGCGGCCACGTCCTCGAAGCGACCCCGGTCGTCGTCCACGTCCGCTTCGACTTCCTCCTGGAGCGCTTCGAGGGTCAGTTTGGCGTCACCGACGAGCGAGTACTCCGAGACGACGTCTTTGTCGATATCCGTCGGATCCAGCGTCGCGTGGATCACGGTCGGTCCCTCGGGCACCGAGACCCCGCTCGGGACGGTGATGCCGTAGGCGGTCGTAGTGAAACTACAGCCGACCCCGAAGATCACGTCGGCCTCGTGCAGGTAGTGATCGAGCTGTCCGGGTTCGGACTTCGAGCCGGCTCCCAGCGAGAGGGGATGGTCCTCCGGGAACGCGCTCTTGCCATTGAGGCTGGTGGCGACCGGCGCTTCGAGCGTCTCGGCGAGTTCCTTCAGGGGTTCCCAGGCCTTCGCGTAGTGGACGCCCTGGCCGGCGTAGATCATCGGCCGCTCGGCTTCACATAAGACCTCGGCGACCTCCCTGACCCCATCGGGGTCGGGACCGGAGCGGGTCGTGCTCGTCGGGTCGTACTCGAACTCCGAGACTTCCTCGCCGAAGACGTCCTTGGGGACTTCGACGACGGCCGGCCGCTGACGGCCGTTGCGCGCCGCGTTAAACGCCCGGCGCATCGTCTCGTCGACCGCGTCGGGATCGGTGAGCTGTTCGCAGGTCTTCGCGACCGGCTGATAGGAGAGAAAGGAGTTGAACTTCGGATCGACGTCGGTCTTCGGCCGGTCGTAGCCCGCCGGGATCGCGACGAGCGGGGCGGATTCGCCGTAGGCCTGTGCGACGCCGCCGAGCGAGTTCTCCGTGCCGGGGCCGTGCTGGCAGGCGAAGCCGGCGATCTCCTCGCCGGAGGTGACCCGACCGATGCCGTCGGCCATGTGTAACGCGGTCCGTTCCTGGCGGGTGATGATCGTGCGAACCCCCACGTCTTCGGCCGCGCCGGTATCGAACAGCGGGTTGCTCGGGAATCCGAATAGGTACTCTACGCCTTCCGCGTCCAGAACTTCAGCCATTGCTTCGGTAACGTTCATGCTAGTACACTGTCTCCGGATGGACACCTATCCGCTCACGACGAGCGATCTTAAATCTGTTCCAATGCCGCCGCTCCAGGGATGGCCCGCCGCCCTCGGGGACGGCCGCCGAACCGTTCCGACAGAACCAAACCGTCCGGCGTCGTTCCGGCGAAACGATACCACGATGGCCGAACGAACCGAGTTACGACGACTCCGTGTCCACGAATCGGTCGAGGAGAAGTTCCCGAAGGAAGCCTTCGTCGAGGCCTTCGACGATCTCGATATACCTGCCGAGCTCGTCGGCGACGGGGAGAGCTACGAGGAGACCGACGCCGTGGCCTCCTTCGCGCCGCGCGAGGCGTTCCTGGACGCCGGGTGGGTCCACGTCATCCGGGCGGGCTACGACGCCTTCGACACCGACGCCTACGAGGAGGCGGGGACCGCCCTCACCAATAGCACGGGCGTCCACGACACCACCGTCGGCGAGATCGCCGTCGGCTACATGCTCTCGCTCGCGCGCCTGCTGCATCGCTACCGCGATCACCAAAAGGAGAACGACTGGTACGAACCCGACTACGAGCGGCCCTTCACGGTCGAGAACGAACGCCTCTGTGTGATCGGCCTGGGCACCCTCGGCGAGGGGATCGCCCGGCGGGCCGACGCGCTCGGCATGGACGTGGTCGGCGTGCGCCGATCCGAGGAATCGATCCCGAGCGTTTCGGAACTCTACCATCCCGACGATCTCCACGAGGCGATCGCGGATGCCCGCTTCGTCGCGATCGCCGTTCCCCACACCCCGGCGACGACCGATCTCCTGAGTGCCGCCGAGTTCGAGGCAATGGGCGAAGATGCCTACCTCATCAACGTCGCGCGGGGGCCGATCGTCGACACCGAGGCGCTGATCGACGCGCTCGATTCGGGACAAATCGGGGGCGCGGCCTTGGACGTCTTCGAGACCGAACCCCTCCCCGAGGAATCGCCGCTGTGGGACTTCGAGGAGGTCATCATCTCACCCCACCGGGGCTCGGCGACGAACCGCTATCACCTCGACATCGCCGATCTGGTAAAGGAGAACGTCGATCGGTTGCAGTCGGGCGAGGAACTGCGAAACCGCGTCGCCTAAAGACGCTCCTCGTCGTCGCGGGGCCGCGACCCGTCGATCGGGTTCGGCCCGGAGCGGCGGGCGACGGAGGCTTTTTGCCGATAGGGCCGATCGATCGGGTATGCGCTACCGGGAAACCCAGGGTGGCCGTTCGTTCGTTCGTAGCCCGACTCGAAACCGGCGCGGACTGGCGCGCAGAGATCGAAGCGCTCGCCGAGGAAACCGGGATCGACGCCGGCTTCTTCGTCGGCCTCGGGGCGGGCGCGGACGCCGAACTCCACTACTACGACCAGGACGCCGCGGAGTACACCCCAGTCGAGTTCGACGAACCGCTGGAGATCGCGGCCTGTGTCGGGAACGTCGCGTGGCTCGATGGCGACCGGTTCGCCCACACCCACGTCGTCTGCTCGCGCGAGGACGGCTCGACGGTCGCCGGCCACCTAAACAGGGCGACGGTCTTCGCCGGCGAACTATACGTCCGGGAACTCGACTGCTGGCTCGATCGCGAACCGCACGAAGCGACCGGCCTCGATCTGTGGCTGGCGTGAACCACGCCGCCGGTCGGCGGCGGGCGGCAGACGACCGGGGAGGGGGCGTCCAGCCGAGGGCCCTTCGGGCGAGCGCTCGCGTCGGTAGCCTGAAAAGTCGGAGGACGGATCGGAGAGGGTCGGGAAGAATCGAAACGGATCGGGAAGGATCGAAGCGGTCGGGACGAGCGGGCGGTGCTACGGTTCCTACACCCTGTCTTCGAGATCGGCAATCACGTCTTCAGTTCCGGACTCGCCGCCGAGATCGGGCGTCCGCGGCGCGTCGCCGTCGGCCAGTTGTGCTTCGATGGCTGCCCGCAGGTCCGCTGCAGCGTCGTCCTCGCCCTCGCCGCCGAGGTGATCGAACAGCAAAGCGCCCGTCAGAACGGAGGCGAGCGGGTTGGCGACGCCCTCGCCGACGATGTCCATTGCGCTGCCGTGTACCGGCTCGAACATCGAGGGGTACTCCCCGTCGGGATTGAGGTTCCCCGAGGGCGCGAGGCCCAGACTTCCAGTGACGATCGCGGCGATGTCGGTGGTGATGTCGCCGAAGAGGTTCGACGCGACGATCACGTCGAACTCTTCCGGGCGGCGAACGAGATCCATCGAGGCGCGATCGACGAGCAGGCGTTCGACGTCGATGGCCGGGAACTCCTCGCTCACCTCGCCGACGATATCGTCCCAGAACACCATCGAGTGAGCCTGGGCGTTCGATTTCGTGACCGAGGTGAGACGGCCTTCGCGCTCGGCGGCGGCCTCGAACGCCCGGCGGACGATCCGCTCGGTGCCTCGCCGGGTGAACAAGGCCGACTGGACGGCGACCTCGTGATCGAAGCCGCGGTGTTCGCGCCCGCCGACGTTCGCGTACTCGCCTTCGGTGTTCTCCCGGTAGACGACGAAATCGATGTCGCCGCCCCCGTAGCCTCGAAGTGGGCTCTCGATCCCCTCGAAGAGGGTGTTCGGCCGCTTGCAGACGTACTGATCGAAGCTCTTCCTGATAGGCAATAGCAGTCCGTTGAGCGTGATGTGATCGGGAACCTCGGGATGACCGACCGCCCCGAGGAAGATCGCGTCGGCCGGTTCGAGCCGCGCGAGCGCATCGTCGGGCATCATCGCACCCTCGTCGAGATAGCGTTCGGTGCCCCAGCCGTAGACCGTTCGCTCCAGCCCGAAGCCGTGTCGATCGCCGAGGCGATCGAGCACTCCCATCGCGGCCTCGGTTACCTCGGGGCCGATACCGTCGCCCGGGATCACGGCTATGTCGTAGGTCGCCATAGCCCCGTCTCTCTCGGTCGCCTGTAAATAGCTGGCGATGAGCGAGAGTCGGAAAGGGAGCGATCGACGGGCGCCTTCGGTGAGAGAGCGTTCCACAATCCTTATTCGAGCGGCGAGTGCTTTGGGAAGCATGGCACAGTTAGAGTTCGACATCGACGGCGAGGTACTTACGGCCGAATTGCTCGACGAGGAGGCCCCGCGATCAGTCGAAGCGTTCCGGGAGTTCCTACCGCTCGAATCACAGCTCATGCACGTCCGCTACAGCGGCATCGCCACGTGGATCAACATCGACGAGATCGACCTGCCGGAGATCCCGCGGGAGAACCACACCGTCTACCCCTCCTACGGCGACGTGCTTCTCTACCCGGGCTACCGGAGCGACCAGGAGATCCTCGTGCCCTGTGGCCCGACCTGCTTCAAGAGCCCGGCGGGCGAACTCGCCGGTAATCACGTCGCGACTATAGACGCCTCGCGCGAACAGCTCCGGGAGATCGAACAGGAGACGATCGAAACCGGGATGAAGGAGGTCGTCGTCAGCGAAGCCTGACGGCCCGGCGATTGCTTACGAGTTCTTTAGCACGCTATCCCGATAGCGGGCGCTGCCGACGCTGGAGTCGGGTCGGGCGATACGATAGGGTTGCTCGGGGAGTCGGTACGAGCCATGGGTTCCGTCCCGGCCGCGTCCCGGATCTCGAACGCTGGATCGGTCGAGACGACGTGGACCGCGGCGGTCTCAGACGCTCCAGTCCGGGCGCTCGCGCGCTCGGAACTCGCCGTAACCGGGCTCGCCGACGATCTCGCCCTCCTCGGCGACGACTTCCCCGCGAACGAGCGTCGTCTCGACGCGACCGGTGACCTCCCGACCCTCGTGGAGCGAGTAATCGGCGATCGAGGCGTTCTCGGTGGCGTCGATCGTGTAAGTCTCCTCGGGGTCGAACAGGACGAGATCGGCGTCGGTACCAGGTTCGAGCGTGCCCTTCCCGGAAAGACCGAAGGTCCATGCCGGATTTCCGCACATCACCCGAACTACGAACGAGGGTGAGAAGTCCCGCCGGTTCACCGCCTCGTCGAAAAAAGTAGGCAAACTCACTTGGAGCTCGTTCACGCCGAAGGGGTTCTCCCACCACTCGCTGTCTTCCTTGCGCTCGCGGGTCTGTCCAACGTGATCGGTCGAGACCACACTCAAGGTGCCGTCGCGGAGGTGCTCGAACATCGCGTCGTTATCGTCGGCGGTACGGAGCGGCGGCGTGAGCTTCGCGAGGTTCCCTCGTTCCGCCAACGCCTCGTCGATGAGCGTCGTGTAGTGCGTGCAGGTCTCGCCGCGAATTCGGCTGCCATCGCGCTGGTAGCGCGCGAGCGCCTCGGCGGCCTCCCGTGAGGAGGTGTGGATCCCGTAGTACTTCGCCCCGGTCTCGCGGGCGAGGCGGGCGACGTCGTCGGCGGCCATCGCCTCGGCGTAGTCCGGTCGTGCCCTGGGGAGCCACGTCGGATCGTCGCGTCCGGCCTCCCGGAACTCGGCGGTCAACGAGTCACAGACGGTGTCGTCCTCGGTGTGGGCGACGCCGACGGCGTCCAGATCCGCTAATCGCTCGAAGACCCGCCGGATGTAGCCGTTCGAGACGCCGAACTCGTAGGTGGTATACATCTTGAAGGAGGTGATGCCGCTCTCGACGAGTTCCTCGATCTCTACGAAGAGATCGTCGCCCTCCCGGAGGATCCCACCGTGAAACCCGAAGTCGATCAGGGCGTCCTCGGCCTTCTCGCGTTTGCGCTCGACGCCCTCGGTGAGCGTGCCTTCGGCCTCCCAGTGGCTCTCGTCGCCGACGTAGGCCTGCCAGGCGAAATCGATAAGCGACGTTGCGCCGCCGAGCGCGGCGGCGCTCGTCGCGCTCTCGTAGTTATCGAGCGAGACGTGATCGTCGATGTGGACGTGGGGATCGACCACGCCCGGCATGACGTACAGCCCCGACGCGTCGATCTCCCGATCGGCCGTCGGCAGCGACTCCTCCCGCCCGATCCCGACGATCGTC
>PXRA01000008.1 GCA_003021725.1 Halobacteriales archaeon QH_8_64_26 | reverse complement strand
GGCGGCGGTGGCGGTGCCGAGGAACTGGAAGAACTCGAAGATGAACTCGCCGACGCGGATGTCGACGCCGACGAGATCGTCGAGGAACTCGAAGCCGAAGGCGAGGCGGAGTAAGTAGCTTTTTCGAGGTTCCTCTCGAACCCGTATTCGGACGCTGTTCGCCGTCTAGTAGCCAACTCACAGAGACGTGAATCACTCAGCCAAGCCGTTTTTGCATCTTAACGACTGGCACCTTGATGTCGCCCTCGTATTCGAGAGATTGCTTGATACTAATTGTAAATAAATCGATGAGACAGTCGGTTAGATACTTGATACTCAGAAGACTATAGCCAGTCAATGCCAGAATCAACGCTGAACAATCCATTATATCAGACGGCCACTAGGGTAGGTAGGCCCAATGAAGAAGACTATGGCACTGGATTCTTTTATAATCATAACGGAAACACATATCTCATAACGAATAAACACATTCTCACCACTGGTTCGACAAGCGGTTCGGTCAAAACTGGAGGTGATCCTCTATCTGAATCAGATAAATTCCTCCATGGGGTCCGTATCTTCCTCAGAAATTTGCATGACCTTTCAGAGATATACTGGCTGGATGTTCCACTTAGAAGCGGGACTGATACTAACATATTCACACACCCGTTAGATAGATTACCGAGTATTGAAATTGATGTCGCAGCAGTCCCACTTGATCAGACGCTTACTCCGTTCTCTGAAGTAATTAATAATTCTACGCCTTCACTGAACACCGGCAGTCTAGCATTTACTCCTGATATGGTTCTATCCGGTGAAGAACTCTTAGCTGGTGGAGATACTGCACTAATTGTTGGATATCCGGCGGAGTTTGTCGATACGAACACGTACTTTCCACTGCTTAGAAATGCCAGAATATCAAGCCCGTTGGGTATCAGCTTTCAAAACAAGCCGGCGTTTATTACTGACGCATTGATGTACCCAGGGACAAGCGGCAGTCCTGTCGTAGCAGGTCCCGACACACTAAAAAATCCCGCTACAGGGGGGCTCCGGACATCAAAATGTGGATTCGCTCTGCTCGGGGTCCATTCCGAAACATACGATCGCCCAAGTGAAGACGGAGGGGAGCGGTTGAATTTGAACTTGTCTTGGTACGCTGGCTTAGTAAATGAAATAATTGAAACGAATATGATCCGAATAGCCCTAAATGAGTGGGTGAGTGAATCTTCTATCAGTAATCCATCAGATGTTGATGTTCATCGATATATGTCAGACGACAGCACTTATTATATCATTTCGAAACCGGGTGAACTTCTTCAGATAGTGGGGAATTTTACAGCTTCTGAAGATGTAAATGAGTAAATTGAATCAGAGACACATGACGGTGGGCACCGGCACGCTCTTACCCAACCTCATGCGATGTCTCGGCTCGTATCGATCGACACCGTATCGGTGAGTCGGAGTTTCACGGTCTCCGCAAGTGCCCGCCCGCCCCGGAGTTTAGGGACCGCTAAGCGATTCGAGACGGTATCGCCCTCGATCTCGGTCTCTAAGTGAAAGACGGCGTCGGCCATATGCTCGGTCGTGTCCCGAAGCGGATTCGTTCGATCGCCGTCCAAGCAGTGTAGCACGGCCAGCCCGCCGGTTTCGGTCACGCGGGCGCACAGATCGTTCAGGAAGGTGCGATACCTGGCGGGCTTTTTGTCTTCGAGGACGTCCACCGGGTCGAGAACGACGTTCGCCTCCCCGGGGATCGTGCCGATCGCCCGTGCCGCCCGGTCGAAGGGCGCGTCGTCAGGGACGTACTGGATCGTCGGCTCGCCGGCATGTGCGGTCGTCCGCGAGAAGCCGTCGGCGACCGCGCGTTCGTCCCGATCGAAGGAGAGATACAGGGTCTCTCTGGTGTTCGTGAGTTCGTATAAGAAGAGTTCGGACTGACTCGCCGGCGCGCCCCGTAAAACGACGACGCTCCCGACCGGAAGCCCTCCCTCCAGCTTCCGGTCGAGCACGTCGATGCCCGTCCGCAGGCGCTCGGTCATGTTACGATTACTATCCGAGTAATAGTCATAAGGCTTCTGACGGGGCCACGACGGCATCCTGCTCGCCTCGCCCTGGCAGTCCGTCGATGCGTACGCTCGGCGGTGGTTGTGAGACACCAGGCCGAGCGGGTGTCGGGGGATTCAAGATAGCCGGCGGCCGTCCTCTATCCAATGGGCCAGCACCTCATCAGCGCGAAACAGCTCTCCCGGGCGGACATCGAGCGGGTACTCGATCACGCCGCCGCGCTCGACCGGGACTCGCCCACCGATCGTCGCTCCGGGACGCTGCTCGGGCTCTGTTTCTTCGAGCCCAGTACCCGTACCCGCCTTTCCTTCGAGGCCGCGATCAAGCGCCTCGGCGGCGACGCGCTCGATATGGGTGCGATCGAGGCCTCCAGCGTCACCAAAGGCGAGACGCTCGCGGATACCGTCCGGGTGCTCGCGGGTTATGCGGATGCTCTCGTGCTCCGCCACCCGAGCGAGGGGGCGGCGCGGATGGCTTCGGAATTCGTCTCGGTGCCCCTGATCAACGCGGGCGATGGGGCCGGCCAACATCCCACCCAGACCTTACTCGATCTCTATACGATCCGGGAGAACGTCGGTCTCGATGATCTCTCGATCGGGATCATGGGCGATCTGAAGTACGGCCGAACGGTCCATTCCCTCTCGCTCGCACTGACGAACTTCGATACGACCCAACACCTGATCAGCCCCGAGAGCCTGCGGCTCCCTCGGGGCGTCCGCTACGATCTGGAGGCGGCCGGCGCGTCGGTTCAGGAACACACCGATCTCGACCCCGTGCTTCCGGACCTCGACGTGTTGTACGTGACCCGGATCCAGCGCGAGCGCTTCCCCGACGACGCCGAGTACCGGGCGATCGCCGGCGAGTACCGGATCGACGCCACGGCCCTCGATGACGCGAAAGAGGGTCTGATCGTGATGCATCCCCTGCCCCGCGTCGAGGAAATCGCCCCGGACGTCGACGAGACCCCCCACGCCAGGTACTTCGAACAGGCGAAAAACGGCGTCGCGGTCCGAATGGCGCTGCTCGATCTCGCGCTCGGCGGCGGCGGTATCTTCGCCGAGCGCGAGACGGGATCGCTCGCCGACTGGAACGAGGGGGAGGACTCCCCATGAACGGACCCGACCGGGACGACCGGAGCGAGCGGGATGACAGGGGCGAAACGGACGGCGGACACGACCACGAACTGCGGGTCACGAAGATCCGCGATGGAACCGTGATCGATCACGTCCCGGGAGGACTGGCGCTCACCGTTCTAGGGGTGCTCGGCATCGACGGGTCGGCCGGCGAGGTCGTGAGCGTCGGCATGAACGTCCCAAGCGACCGCCTCGACCGGAAGGACGTCCTCAAAATCGAGAACCGCGAACTCACCCGGGACGAACTCGACGTGCTCTCGCTGATCGCACCGGCGGCGACCATCAATATCGTCCGGGAGTACAACGTCGCCGGGAAACACCGCGTCGAGCGCCCGGAGCAGGTCTCGGGCGTACTTTCCTGTCCGAACCCCGACTGTATCACGGCGGGCAACGAACCCGTTGTCCCGACGTTCGACGTGCTCGAGGAGGGGGTTCGGTGTGTCTACTGTGGGACGATCCTCGGGGCCGAGGGAGCCGACCTCAGCGAACACGCCGACATCGGCTGAGCCGGTCGATCAGTTGACCGGTCGATCGACCGATAGTTCGCTCGGACGCCGCCGAGCTACGGGGTCGGAGCGCTCGTCTCAGTCGACCCTGCGTGGGCCGACCGAAGCTACAAGCCGTTGGCGGCAGGCACATCCGCTTATGCCGCGCCTGGGTTTCGACCTCGCGACGTCGTTCGTCGGTTCGGGGCTGACACTACTCCTTTCGGCCGCCGGGCTGATCTACGCCGGGCAGTTGGGCTATACGGTCCCACAGCTATATGCGATCGGCGGCGCGGCGTTCCTCATCGTCGGCGCTCTCTGGGGGCTGCTCGCCGTGGCGACGGGACGGAAGTGACCAGCTCCCGGTCAGGAATCGACGATCGATCCGACCCGACCGGCTCATCGGCTGATCGGGCGGCCAGGCAATCGATCGCTCGATCAGTCGTCCTCGGCGGCCCCACTGAGTTCCTCGTACTGGGCTTCGATCTCGGTGGCACACGAGGAACAACGGACTTCGTAGGTATCCTCGCCCAGATCGATCGAGACGCCGCCGCTGTCGACGGACTTCCCGCAGACGGCACACTCGATGCCGATCGGGGTCTCGCCGAGCGTCGGCTCCCAGCGTGATCCACTAACTAATCGCACCGAATACTCCCTGATGACCTCCTCGTCGATCGCGTCGGTGAGCAACTCGCGGATCTCGCTTTCCCTCGCGTGTACCAGCCCAAGGACCGTGCCCTCGATCGTCTCGATGACGTGTTCGACCGCGGGGACCTCGGCGAAGCCGTCGGCCACTGCCGCGGCCGCGCCGGGAGCGACGTCGAGTTCGACCAGTACCGTCGAGCCCTTGACGAGCATCGAGCGATCGACATCGAGCGAAAAGCCCTCGATGACCCCTACCTCCCAAAGGCGCTCGATCCGCTCGGAGACCGTCGGCGGCGAGCGATCGACCGCCGCCGCGATCTCCCGGTAGGGGCGGCGGGCGTCGTCCATGAGCAACTCCAGTATCTCCCGATCGACGTCGTCGATGCCAGTCATAGCTCGGGTAGACGGAGAACGCTGAAGCCCGTTACCCCGGCGAGCGCCGGGTCGGTACCGAGCCAGCGTCGCGATCGGTGCCGGGTCGCTGCCGCGGGAAGAAGAGGGGAGGAGAGCGATCCCGATCCTCCCGGCCGAGCGCCTCGACTTGCAAGTGCCTGGCATACGTCCAAATGGTGTTAGATACTTGTTCACACATGAGCCTGGCAGACGACGTCAGACGGGAGGGGGCGAGCGAGGGCGGTCGGTCGGGTCGGTACGCCTGTCGGGACTGTGGCAGTCCCCTCGGGTGCGAATACGAGCGCTGTCCGGAATGTGGCAGCACGGACGTCGCCCCGATCGAGGAGGTCATAGCCCCGGAGTTCACCGACTGACCCGCAATCGCCTTTCCGGAGCCGGCGACGGGCGACCGCCGGTCTTATTACCCTCATTCGGGTAGCACTCGCTTCCGTCCGATGAATCCCTTCGTCCATCTGATCGCCGATTACGGCAAGGCCGATCCCGCCTTCTCCGAGGTCGTCCACCGCCTGAAGAACGAGAACCGGACCATCGATGTACGGACCACCGCTGTGCGGCCGTTCTCGACGATCGCGACGGGCTTCTGGATCGAACAGCTCGGGGTGCACAACCCCGCTTTCGAGGGCCTCACAATCTACTCGAACACCGCCCCGCGGGCCGGAGACAGCGCCCCGCGGCGGGCGAACGAGGGCGCGGGGCTCTGCTATCTCGAACTCGATACCGGGGTTCCCGTCCTGGCGACCAACGGCGGTTATAATCTCTCGTTCGTCGAGGACCACGTTCAGGAGTTCCGCGCGGTAGACGCGCCGAGAGAGGGCTCGCAGTTCCGCTCGCGGGATTTCTTTCCGGCGCGCGTCGCCGAGATCGCCACCGGGGACCTGAACTCACTGGGCGAGGAGCTATCGACCGAGACTATTCCCTCGAAACCCGAGGCGGCGGTCTGTCACGTCGATGGCTACGGCAACCTCAAGACCTCGATCCGCGAGTCCGAGTTCGATTCGGACGAGGAACGACTCACCGTCGAGATCGACTCGCGAACGCGGACGGCGCTCTACAGGGATGCCGTCTTCGAGGTCGGTGAGGGAACCCTGGTCGTGGCTCCCGGCTCGGCGGGCGGCGAGGACCCCTATCTAGAGGTCGTCCGGCGAGGGGGGTCTGCGGCACGCCTGTTCGATAAGCCCAACCCCGGCGAGACGATTTCCTTCCGCTGACCGTCTCGACCCGGGGCTTCCCTTCCTACGATACCTACTCTACTCCTCGGTGTCCTCTTCGCTCAGCACCGACGCATTCATGTCGATAGTGTCGGTGACGACCGTTCCATGCGCTCGCCGGAGCTGCTCGGAGAGGGACTGATGGGAGATGCCGAGTTCGGAAGCGAGTTGAACGGCATTGGCCCGCCGTGGGACCTCGTAGTAGCCCGCTTCGAGCGCGAGCGCGAGCGCGCGGTGTTGTTTCTCGGTGAGACCGTGAGCCCCTAACGATCCCTCGCGCTGATCGTAGATCCGGTGGGCGTCGAAGCCCGTGCCGGCCTCGCCGAAGTGGTTCTGGACGCGCCTGATCGCATCGCGCTCGAGAAAGAGGAACTTCAGTTCCCAGGTTTCCCCGGAACCTTTGGCTTCTAGCAACACGGCCTCTTCCTCGACGATGGTGCGGACGAGGGTCTCGATGCGGTCGATCCAGTTCATTTGGTAGAGCCACTTGTTACCGAGGTCGGTTACCAGCTCGAAGCTCTCGACGCTCGAATCGTTCTCGAGTACGTCCTCGAATCGGTCCCGCTCCGCGCCGGTTGCCCACATGAACGGCATGATGCGATCGGGATCCTGTGCGATGACGCGTTCGAGCCGGAAGGTGATGTCCCCGAGTGCTTCGGTGGTTTCCCGGAGCGCGAACTCGCTCGCCGGGACGATGGCTTCGACGATAGTTCCCATTTCCGGAAGGCTCGTAGAGCCACGCTATTAACGGATCGGATCTCCCCTCCCTGCCGCCGGTCGGGAGGGGCTCAGTCCCGGAAGGAAAGCGCCCCGAGCACGCCACAGGCCACCGAGACGATCGCGAGCACGAGCGCCGATCCCGGGAGCCCGAATATCACGCCACCGACGACCGCATAGAGGAGAACGCCGCCGATACCACTCGTCACGCCGCCGCCGAGAGGTCGTAAGTGCATATAAAACCACAGTAGTGCGGGTCGATAATGACCGCGCGGCCTGCACATGAAGCGCTCGATATCGGATACTTCACCGTGCCGAAACGGGCTGAGATAGCGGACGTAGCGGCCGAACTCGGCGTTTCCCCGCAGGCTGTCTCCCGGCGGCTCCGGCGAGGATACGCGATCCTGAGTGGTATAGCCGTGCTCGCGATCGTCATCGGGGCCGTTACGACGAGCCAACCGCTTGGCGAGTACCTCGTGAGCGGCACGATAGAGACCGCCAACACGGCGGTGACGATGGCCTGGATCACCTGGTGGGCCTTGGTCGTCGGCTTCGCGATCGCCGGCGGTGTCGAGGCCTGGGTATCGACCGAGACGGTCTCGAAGCTACTTGAGGGCCATAGCCCACTCGAGTTGGGGTACGGCACTTTCTTCGGCTTCATGTCCTCGTCGTGTTCGTATAGCGCGGTCGCGACCGCAAAGAACTTCTTCAAGCAAGGGGCCTCGGCCGCGGCGGCGCTCGGAGCGTATATGTTCGCCGCGACGAATCTGGTCATCGAGATCGTGATCGTCATCTGGCTGCTGCTCGGCTGGCAGTTCCTGCTGGCGGATTTCCTCGGTGGCGTGCTGTTGATCGGCCTCATGGCCGCCGGGTTCGTCTACGTCGTGCCCGATGACGTAATCGAACAGGCCGGACAGAACGCCGTCGACAACATCGAACCGACCGAACAGGACCCGGTCTGTGGCATGGAGGTCAACCCCGAAGAGACCGACCACGTCATCGAGACCGACGGGGGAACCTACTACTTCTGTTCGGAGAGCTGTGCTGAGAGCTTCGATTCCGGGAAGCGAACACCACAACCAAAGACAGCATCACCTCGAAGCAAGGTTGGGAGAGCCTCGCGGACAAGCAATGGAAGGAGTGGAGCATGCTCTGGGAGGACATCGCGGTCGGCTTCGTTTTTGCAGGTATCCTCGCGGGCTTCGTCCCCGATTCGGCCTGGACCGCGCTGTTCGCGAACGACATCTTGGGGCTGCCCGCCTTCGTCGTCTGGACGACGATCTTAGGGGCGTTCATCGGGGTCGCGACGTTCGTCTGTTCGGTCGGGAACGTCCCCTTCGCGACGGTGCTTTGGACCGA
>PXRA01000007.1:175293-184845 GCA_003021725.1 Halobacteriales archaeon QH_8_64_26 | reverse complement strand
CGACCGTGCGCGACGGGGCCGATGGGTCTCGGGAGTCGGGGACGGATCGCGGAGCGAGGCAAGCGGGCGACGGGGAGGAGTCGAGGTCGTGAGCGACGACCCGCTGCTCTCCGTTCAGGATCTTCGAAAGCACTACCCGATCACCCAAGGGGTATTGGGCCGGGAGGTCGGTCGGGTGCGGGCCGTCGATGGCATCAGTTTCGACATCGATCGCGGCGAGACGCTGGGGTTGGTCGGCGAGTCCGGCTGCGGGAAATCGACCGCTGCGAGGACCGTTCTCCGACTCGAAGAACCGACGGGCGGCCGGATACGCTTCGACGGCGAGGACGTCGGAAAGCACGACCGGACGGCTCGCAGGCGCTTCCGACGGCGCGTAGGGATGAGCTTTCAGGACCCGACATCGAGCTTCGATCCCCGGATGACCGTCGGGGAGTCGGTCGCCGAACCGCTCGCGGCTCACGGATTGAGTGATCGTGGGCGCCGCCGAGACGTCGCCGAGGACCTCATCGAGCGAGTCGGGCTGGCCGCCGCGGATTACGATCGGTATCCACACGAGTTCTCCGGCGGCCAGAAACAGCGCCTCGCGCTCGCGCGAGCATTGATCACGAACCCGGATCTCCTGATCGCCGATGAGCCAGTGAGCGCGCTTGACGTCTCGGTACAGGCCGAAATCCTCGCTCTCATCGCGGATCTCCAGTGTGATCTGGGCCTCTCGGTGGTACTCATCAGCCACGATCTGAGCGTCGTTCGGGAACTCTGCGATCGGGTCGCGGTGATATACCTCGGCGAGATCGTCGAGACCGGGCCGACGGAGGAGCTCTTCGACGCCCCGCGCCACCCCTACACGCGTGCGTTACTCGCCTCAATTCCAACCCCCGATCCCCGCAATCGGGGGCAAAGCGCCGGGTTCTCGGGCGACGTTCCCGACCCAGCCGATCCCCCGAGTGGCTGTCGATTCCATTCTCGCTGCCCGGCCGTCATTCAGCCCGAGGGCTACGAGTTCGACCAGGAGCGCTGGCGAGGCGTGATGGACTTTCGGGTCGCTGTCCGAAATCGGACCGTCGATCTCCGGGCGCTCCGGCAGGCCGCCCGCTCCCGCCGAGGGGGAGCCGAGTCGACTACCGTGACCGACGACGGGCTTCGAGCCGCCGTTCGCGAGGAGTACGGTCTCCCCGGGCGGCTGGACGACGGCGACGCCGAAGCAGTGCTTACGGCGGCCATCGGGGAGGTGATCGGGGGCGAGGAGCGAGCGGCCGAGAAGCGCCTTGAGGAGGCGTTCGAAACGGTCTGTGAACGACGAGCCCCGACCCGCCGGGAAACGTGCGCTCGGCGTTCGGTAGCTTGCCACCTCCATGATCCGGCCGTCGATGCCGACCTCGATCGGATCGACGGACAGCCCGCAGTTCGTCGGGCGGACGAGAGCCGATAAGGGGACGCCGACGAAGCTGGCTCCATAGGAGTGCAGGCTCTCGCGCGAAATCGGCGCACGATTTATCCCCGGTCGCGCGTTAGAAGGGTCATATGGCGCAATGTGAGATGTGCGGTGCGGAGACGCCCTCGCCACGAACCGTCGAGGTCGAGGGCGCCGAACTGGACGTCTGTGATGACTGTGCCGGCTTCGGCATCGAGGTCCGCCAGGAACCCTCCCCGAGCACCTCGACGAAGTACTCGACCGGCGACTCGGGCTCCGGATCGAACGCGGGGCGCTCGGGAAGCGGAACCGCGGGCGACGGGACGGTTTCGAGCAGGGGCTCGGGCGGCGGTGGCGATGGTGGTTCGAGCCGGCCGGACCCCTTCGACGACGATACGCTTGCCCAGGACTACGACCAGCGCATCCGCGAAGCACGGGAGGCAACGGGCTTGAATCAGGCCGACTTCGCCCAGGAGATAAACGAGAAGGCGAGTCTCATCCGAAAGCTCGAACGCGGCGAGATGCTGCCCTCGGATAGCGTCCAGACGAAACTCGAACGCGAGCTCGACATCGATCTCACGGAAGAGGCCGGCGGGGACACCGAATGGGAGGGCGGGGCCTCGACCGGCAGCTACACGCTGGGCGACGTCGTCGAGCGCAAGGACTCCTGAGACGGCTCGAAGCGATCACCCCGCTCGAACCGGGAACCGACCGGAAAACCAAGCACGACTCGACCGGAGCGGCGACTCGGTTCCCGAGTCACGAAGAGATAGAACTATTCGTCCGTCGAGCGTGGGTGGCAGGTGTGTTCGTACTGCTCAACCTGAAAGCGTATGACTGTGATCCGGTCGCGATCGCCGAAACGACTCGGGAGGTAAGCGAGGACTCGGGCGTCCGGATCGCCGTTGCGCCCCAGAGCGCCCGCCTCGAAGCGGTCGCGGAAACCGGCGTCGAGACCTGGGCCCAGCACGTCGCCCCGGTCGATCACGGCAGCCACACCGGCAGCGCGCTCGCCGACAGTGCTGCCGCAGCCGGGGCGTCGGGCACCCTGCTGAATCACTCCGAGAAGCGCCGCCGACTCGCGGACATCGACGGTGGGCTGGAGGCAGCCGAGCGGGCGGGCATAGTGACCGTCGTCTGTGCGAACAACCGCGAGCAGTGCAAAGCGGTCGCCGCATTCGGGCCCGACGGGATCGCGATCGAGCCGCCCGCACTCATCGGCGGCCAGCAGTCGGTCAGTACCGCCGACCCCGACGTCGTCACCGAAGCGGTCGAAGCGGTGGGCGAGATCGACGACTCGATTCCGGTGCTCTGTGGCGCGGGGATCTCGACCGGCGAGGACGTCGAAAGCGCCCGGGATCTCGGCGCTTCGGGTGTCCTGCTCGCAAGCGGCGTCGCGAAAGCAGAGGAGCCCGAGAGCGTGCTTCGGGATCTGGTCGCACCGGTGGCCTGATCGTCGTGATCGCTCGCCGGATTCCCCCGTTCGGAGCGTCGATCCCCGAGGTTCGGGTACGGAGGGGATCGAGCCGCCTTCCGGTAGCCCCCGACAGCCCGTGGGGGAGCCAACGCTTTTGCGTCGCGGGTGTGTGATTCGTACTGTAATGGCACAACGCGAAGTCAGGGAAGAACTGACGGTCGATCGCTACACGGCAGGGCTCGTCGGCCCCGACCAGGAGTCGGCCGGCACCGTCGCGGACGGCGGCACGGTACGAACACACACTCCGCCGGCGTGTTGGGGGCCGATGGTCACCCCCGAGTTCCGGGGCGGCCACGAGGTCACCCGCCCGATCCACGTCGAGGGCGCGGAGGTCGGCGACGCCCTCGCCGTCCACATCAACGAAGTCGAGGTCACGAGCGCCGCCACCTCGACGGGGAGTATGGCCGAACGCGGGGATGCCTTCGGCGACGATCCCTTCGTCGATCACCGCTGTCCGGAGTGTGGCACCGAGTGGCCCGAGAGCGTCGTTTCCGGCACCGGCGAGGACGCGATCAAATGTGCGGAGTGCGGGGCGAACGCTTCCTCCTTCGGCTTCGAGTTCGGCTACACGGTCGCATTCGACGACGATCGGAGCGTGGGGCTCACCGTCGACGCCGAGGCCGCGGAGGACCTCGCCGAGCGCGCCGAGGAGGCAATGGCACTGCCCGAGAACTCCCGGCAGCACCCCATTCTGCTCTACAAGCCCTCCGAGATGCCCGGCGCGCTCGGCCACCTCCGGCCCTTTATCGGGAACATCGGGACGACGCCGGCCGTCGAGCTGCCCGACTCGCACAACGCCGGGGACTTCGGGCAGTTCCTGATCGGCGCGGGCCACGACTGGGGCCTCGAGGACGACGCCGCCCTCAGTGCGCGCACCGACGGCCACCTGGACTCGAACGACGTCCGGCCCGGCGCGGTGTTGATCTGTCCGGTGCGGGTCGAGGGCGGGGGCTTGTACGTCGGCGACCTGCACGCGAACCAGGGCGACGGCGAACTCTCCTTGCACACCACCGACGTCTCCGGGAGAACGGAACTCGGCGTCGAAGTCATCGAAGACCTGGATCTCGATGGCCCGCTACTGCTGCCCAACGCCGAGGACCTCCCGGAGATCGCGCGGCCCTTCTCGGCCGAGGAGCAGGACAAGGGCGAGGCGCTCGCTGCCGAGTACGGCACCGCACTCGAGGAGTCGGGTCCGATCCAGGTGATCGGCAGCGGCGAGACGATCAATGACGCGACGGAGAACGCCTTCGCGCGCGCCGGGAACCTACTCGACATGAGCGAGGGCGAGATCCGCGGGCGCTGTACCTTTACGGGGGGTGTCGAGATCGCTCGCCTGCCGGGCGTCGTGCAACTGACGATGCTCGCACCGATGGAGCGACTCGAAGCGTGCGGGCTCGCGGGTCTCGTGCGAACGCAGTACGACGCTTGAGCCCGGACGACCGCTGCACCCGAACGAAAAGAGGACACACGGCGCGACTCGATGCCGTCGATCGGTGATCGATGCCGACACTGGCGGCCGAACTCTCGCCTCCCCAGTCACAGGTCGGCTACCGAGACCGTCGTCGGCCATCGCGTGAGCTCACTACTGATGGAGAATTCCTCGGCATCGCCCTCGTGAGCGTCCCCGAGGCGTTCCGGGCGGTCCCGTGCTCGCCGCTCGATCCGCAGGGCGTGTTTGAACCCCGACCAGTCTAATCCGGTCTATCGATGTCGAAGGACGTGTCGAAACGATCCGGAATCTAACTGGATGGTCAGTTTCAAGACGGTGGCGATACGAGTAATTCCCGGAGATAGATGCCCGAGCACCGACCGATCAGTTCGTGTACGATCGACACGAAAGCAAGCGGTAACCGATGCCAGCCGATCACGACGAATACGCCTCGCTACGGGGAGTCGGGAGTCGCCGATCGCTCGGTCGATCGGCGGGGGCGCTGAGAGGGTGCTCGGCACCGACCGGCGGGTCTTTACTCTCGCGTTCGCCCGGATGGCGGACGCCGTCAGCAACTCCTTTCTGATCATCGTCCTGCCGATCTACATCGCGAGCGGCGGGGTCGGCATCGAGGGCCTGGTCGGCCGAGAGATCGCGGGGTTCGCCCTCGGCGAACAGTTCCTCATCGGGCTCGTGCTCTCGCTCTTCGGTTTTCTCAATAGCTTCGGCCAGCCCTTCTCCGGTCGGCTCTCCGATCGGACGGGCAAACGACGAGTCTATATCGTCCTCGGGCTCGCGATCTTGGCCGTCGCGAGCGCCGCCTATCCCTTCGTCGAGGGCTACGGAGGGATCCTCGTCGTGCGGGCGTTTCAGGGGCTCGGGGCGGCCTTTACGATTCCCTGTTCGGTGGCACTGGTCAACGAGTATGCCGGGGTCGACAGCCAGCGCGGGGGGAACTTCGGCGTGTTCAACACCTTCCGACTGATCGGTTTCGGCTTCGGCCCGATCGTCGCCGGGATCGTGATCGCCGGCGGGTTCGGCCGCGGCGGCGTCGCGGAGTACGCTATCGCGGGAGTGTCGCTCTCGGGGTTCGAGGCGGCCTTCGCGATCGCGGTGCTCGGCGCACTGATCAGTATCGTGTTAGTCACGGTTTTCATCCGCGATTCCGAGACGACCGAGGCCGCGGCGGGGGACCTCTCGGTCGCAGTCTTCGATCGTGAGAGTTCGAAGCTGTTCGACCCGGTGTTCGTCCTCGGAATCGGGACCTTCTTCATGGCGGTGACGATCGCCCTCTTCGCTACGCTCGAAGGTCCTCTGCGGGCTAAACTCGATGAAAGTACCTTCCTGTTCGGCGTGCAGTTCGCTTCGGTGGTGATCGCGAACGTCGTCCTCCAGGTGCCGATCGGCAACGCCTCCGATATCTACGGCCGACGACCGTTTCTCGTCGCGGGCTTCGCGCTGTTGATCCCCACCGTCTTCGTTCAGGGGATCATCGCCTCGCCGTTCGTCATGATCGCCGCCCGCCTGCTTCAGGGGGTCGCGGTAGCGCTGGTGTTCGCGCCCGCGCTCGCGCTCGCGGGGGATCTCGCCGGGGACCGCGAGTCCGGAACCACCCTCTCGGCACTGACGATGGCCTTCGGTCTCGGGGTCGCGGTCGGGCCGCTCGCCTCGGGATTTCTCTACAATATCGGTAGCGTCTCGACGCCCTTTACCTTCGGCGCGGTGCTTGCAGCGCTGGCGTTCGTGCTCACCTACTCCCAGGTCGAAGACTCCCTCTCGAAACCGGAGACGAGTCCCGAAGGTACCCCACAGGACTAAGTTCAACCGAAGAATCGAGGATCGTCCGGTCGAAGCTGATCGCATGGAGGTCGATATTCGGGAAGCGACGCCCGACGATGCACTCGCCGTTCGTGATGTGCACATAGCATCCATCGAAGGACTCGGGCCGAGCGCGTATGATCCTGAAGTAGTGGCCGCCTGGGCACACGACCGCGATACTGTGGAATACCCGATCACAGCCGATGGTTCCTGCTCTCCCGTCGCCGAAGAGAGGAAACTCGTCGGGTTCGGATGGCTGGCGTTCGAACCCGGTGAGCACCTCGTCGCCGAAATCGGGGCCGAGGTGACCGCAGCCTACGTTCGCCCGGAGGTAGCCCGGGAGGGCGTCGGCTCCGCTCTACTCGCCGAGCTGGAAGGGGCAGCTCGCGAGCGCGGAATCAAAACGCTCGGATCATGGGCGTCGCTGCCAGCTCTCCCCTTCTACTTAGCGCGAGGATACGAGCGCGTTACCGAACACGTTCATGAGTTCGCACCGGGCGTCGAAGGACGGATCATTGAGATGGAGACGGAGCTGTAAGAGCCGGTGGTGAACCAATCGAAAAGGACGAGTTCGGTTCGCCCGGGAATAGGGACGACTCTGAGTCGTGTTCTGTGCTCAGAAGGAATCAACTCCGGATCAACCCTGTCCGTCCGTATCGAACGGGCCGAACGCGAGCAGAGGGTATGCTGCTATCGCCATTGACCGACATATCACCTAATGACCAACAGTGTTAATGACAGTGGCTCGGTAACTCATTACACGATGACGACACACAACCTTGCGGACTACGAGGAAGCACGGGAGACGTTCAGTTGGGAGGATATCTACGGCGAGGCCGACTGGGACGCCCCCGAGAGTATCAATATCGCGCATGAAGTCTGTGACCGACACGCTGAAGCGACCCCCGAGAAGGTGGCGCTGCAGTACGCTGGAGTCGATAGTGAACGCGAGGCGGTTACCTTCGCCGACCTCGCCGAGCGATCGAACCGCTTCGCGAACCTCTTGGAGAACCGGGGCGTCGAGCGCGGCGACCGCGTGTTCAGTTACATGCCGCGAATTACGGCCCATTACGTGGGCCTCATCGGCACCCTCAAGCACGGTGCGGTCTTCGGCGGGATTAACGAACGGTTCGGGCCCGGTGGCATCTCCTATCGGCTCGCGGACTGCGACGCCAAAGCGATCCTTACGACCGCCGAGAACAGAGAGACCGTCGAGCAAGCACTCGAAGACGTCTCGACTATCGAGACGGTGATCGTGGTCTCGCACGAGGAGGACAGTGAGACCGACCGGGACGGAGATGTCGAGTACGAGGCAGCGATGGAAACGACGAGCGACGAGTACGAAACCGCCGAAACGAGCGGCGAGGACGACGCCCTGTTGTACTACACCTCGGGGACCACGGGACCGGCGAAAGGCGTGCTGCACAAACACCGCTGGGTCGCGGGCGTCGCGGCCACCCAGCGCTACGCGGTCGATGTCCAAGGGGACGATCTCTACTGGTCGACTGCTGACTTGGGCTGGCTCACCGGCCCGATCAATACCCTAGGAGCCTGGTTCTGGGGGACGAGTCAGTTCGCCTACGAGGGGGAGTTCGACCCCAAGGCCTGGGCGAGCCTGCTCGACGAGTTCCCGATCACGGTCTTTTTTTCGGTGCCGACGGTCTATCGGATGTTCCGCGAGCACGAGTCCGCCCTGGATGCAGCGGACCTCGACGTGCGCCACGCCCTCTCGATCGGCGAACCCCTCTCGGCCGGCGTCGTCGAGTGGGGCGAGGAAGCACTCGGCGTGACCATCCTCGATACCTACGGCCAGACCGAGACGGGCAACATGATTATCAACAACTACCCGGCGATGGAGGTCCGACCGGGGAGCATGGGCAAACCGCTACCGGGGATCGAGGCGGCCGTCGTCGATCCCGAGACCGGCGAACCGCTCGAAGTAGGTGAAACCGGCGAGATCGCCCAGCGCGGCGACTATCCCTGCTTCTTCGCGGGCTACTGGGATCAACCCGGGAAAACGGAGGCCTGTTTCGAGAACGGCTGGTACCTCTCGGGGGATCTCGGCCACCTCGACGAGGACGGCTATTTCTGGTTCGAGGGCCGCGCGGACGACGTGATCCTCTCCGCGGGCTACCGGATCGGGCCCTTCGAGGTCGAGTCCTCGCTCGGTGAACACCCCGCCGTCGCCGAGGGAGCAGTGGTGCCCAAACCCGACGAGCAGCGCGGGAACATCGTCAAGGCCTACATCGTCTTGAGCGAAGGGCAGGAATCCTCGGCGGATCTCGCTGAGGACATCAAAACGCGCGTCCGCGAGGAACTCGCGGCCCACAAGTATCCACGCGAGATCGAGTTCGTCGAGGAACTCCCGAAGACCGTGACCGGGAAGATCCGACGAACCGAACTCAGGGACCGCACCGAGAGCGCGGCCGACTGAGCGAACGAGCGCGGCCGACTGAGCGAACGAACGAGCCGTAACGGAAAACAGGAAACGAAGACTGAACGCTTGCGCTGTCGATGGTTCTACCGGCGGAGTTCCCGACGACGATAGAGATACATCGGGACTAGAATAAATAGCGCGAGCGCAGCGCCGAGGACGTACAGCCCCGTATCGCGCTGCCAGCCGGGACTCACCGATTCGAGGTAGCGCGAGTCGAGGTGGATGGTAATCGGGGTGAGGACGTAGCCGACGACGAGCGGGACCAGAGACCACCACACCACCCCGGCGATCAGCAACGCGGCGGGATAGCTGCTATAGTGCCACCGATGCCAGTGGGGCGAGTCACCGTCGTACGCCGCGGCCGGGACCGTCGAATCGCCTCGATAGGGAAGGTCACCCGACCAGTGAGTGCCCTCCCACGAACCGTCCTCGAAAGTCGGTTCCCCGGGCGTCACACCCTCTCGGAGTGGACGGTCGACGAGAGCGTTCGCCGCCGCGCCAATCGAACCGAGAGAACGGAAGGGATCGCGCCGAGGCAGACAGTCGCTACCGGAGCAGGCTCTCGACGAACGCCTCGTAGTTCTCGGGGACTGCCTCGCGCAGCACCTCGGGGTCGGTCTCGCCGTCGACGTTGACCAGTATCGTCCGCCCCGCCACGTCGCTGTAGACCCGCTGGAAGTCGTAGACGAACCCATATAGCGCCGTCTCGTCGGCGACCTCCTCGCTCTTCCGGAGGAACTCGATCTGTGCGTCGACGTTGTACTCGACGAGTTGGTTGATCACCGCGCTCTCCGCGGCGTCAGTATCGATCGCGTCGCCGTCGAGTGCCTCCTCGACGATCTCGACGATCGGTTCGAGTTCCTGGGCTATTCCGGGCGGGGCCTCGACGTCCGTGCCGGTCGCGATCCCGTAGGCGGCCGTGATCGCCCCACAGCCGGTGTGACCGACAACGACGGCCGGGGAGACCCCGAGGTTCTCTA
>PXRA01000007.1:51903-175257 GCA_003021725.1 Halobacteriales archaeon QH_8_64_26 | reverse complement strand
GAGACCCGCGAGTCCGAACAGCACACCGAGACGGCCGTCGGTGCTTGTGACTCCTGGACGTCCCCGAAGTATCCCTCGGGTAGCAGACTCGACCAGATCCGGTTACGCTCGAGCAGTCCGTCGAGCCCACTGTCGAACGCCGGAGTGCTCTCGCTGTCTTCGGTGCGTTCCGTCGAAGAGGGTCGGGCGCTTCCGTCATCGTTCCCTGACATACGATCGATCATCACCGCACCGTTAGGTAGTAGTTGGTGTCGAACACGGTAGTCGGAAGCGGTCGCTCGGTCGGCAGGGGAGGAAAGCGGGGCTCGCAAGTCGGGTCCGACTCCCGGGAGGGAACGTCGGGACGGTGGAGCTGTGGGCGATCGGGGACGGCCGCTGAGGGAAAACCGTCTTCGCGATCGGCACACTCTAGTCACCTATGCGAAAGACCGCCCTGGCACAGCAACTCGCCGTCGTCGCGGGTTTCGAGAGCCCGCAGGCGGGTCTCGAACAGTACCCGACGCCGCCGGAACTCGCCGCCCACCTGATTCACATCGCCGATCTGCTCGACGATATCGAAGACGGGATCGTGATCGATCTCGGGACCGGCACCGGGATGTTGGCGCTCGGGGCCGCTCTCAGAGGTCCGGCTGCGGTGCTCGGAATCGATATCGACGGCGGAGCACTGGGAATCGCCCGAGAGAACCGCCGCCGGGTTGGGACGACCACGCCGGTCGCCTGGGTCCGTGGAGACGTTGCCCGCCCACCCCTCGAGGTTCGCGAGGACCGATCGGCGGCGGCGGGAAACGGCACTGAACGCGGGTCGACGCCCGGGGCGACCGACCGGCTGGTGACGGTCGTAATGAACCCCCCCTTCGGCGCACAGAAGGCGAACGAACACGCCGACCGGGCCTTCCTCGAAACCACCGCGCGGGTCGCGGACGTCTCCTACTCGGTCCACAACCGGGGCAGTCGCGAATTCGTTGAGGCCTTCGTCGCGGACGAGGGGGGCGAGGTAACCCAGGGCTTTCGCGCGGAGATCTCACTGCCTCGTCAGTTCGACTTCCACGGCGAGGAGAAACGGGACCTCGACGTCGAGGTCTTCCGGGTCGCCTGGTCGAACTGAGGCCGGGCGGAGCCGCGGATCGGTCAGGATCTGCCCAGCGCTCGCGTCGCCCGGTCGAGGAGACGCGAAGGATCGCTCCCGTCGCGTCCGATCGATCGGTCGGCCACCGGGAGATCAACCATCTCGGCACTCACCTCCCAGAGCCGGCGTGCGGTGTGGGGATCGTAGGATTCGGGCGCGGAGAGCACGGGACTTCGGTTCTCGAAGTGATGGCCCGAGACGTACTTCACCTCGGGATCGGTCGCCAGGTAGATCGGGCTCCGTGCACCCTCCTCGATCGTGTTGACTGGGCCGGGAAGCGCGCTTAGGAGAGTATCGGGCAGGCGGCCGAGCGCACCCGTCGCCAGCCGAAATCGCCGGGAGGCCTCGCGATTCAGACGGGTTCCCGGAA
Organism: Halobacteriales archaeon QH_8_64_26; assembly: GCA_003021725.1. Classification (GTDB taxonomy): domain Archaea; phylum Halobacteriota; class Halobacteria; order Halobacteriales; family Halococcaceae; genus PXQR01. The sequence continues at coordinate 173,761 of PXRA01000007.1, read as the reverse complement.
CGAAGCCCGGCCCGAAGGCGTTCGCCGTGATCGAGGCCGGATCGAGCCGGCGTGCGAGCTCGTAGGCAAAGAGGACGTTCGCCAGCTTCGAGCGGCCATAGGCTTCCAGCCCGTCGTATTCCTCTTTCATACCGAGGTCCTCGAAGTCGATCGTCGCCCGTTGGTGGAGCCCCGAGGAGGTGGTGATTACCCGGGCGTGGGCGCTCGCGTCGAGCAGCGACAGCAACCGGTGAGTGAGTAAGAACGGCGCGAGGTGATTGATCGCGAAGGTGCGCTCGATTCCGGCGTCGGTCTCGCCGCGCTCTTGAAAGGTCGCTCCGGCGTTGTGAACGAGGACGTCGAGACGATCGTAACGCTCGGCGATCGCCGCGGCGAGTTCCTCGACCGCCTCCCTATCGGCGAAATCGGCCAGCAACAGCGCCGCGGAGCCGTCGGTCTCGCGTTCGATCCGGTCGGTAAGGGCCCGTCCCTTCTCGCGGTCGCGACCGTGGACCAGCACGGTCGCCCCCTGACGCGCGAGTCCGAGCGCGGTCTCCCGACCGATGCCGTCCGTCGAGCCGGTGACGAGTGCGACCTTCCCGCTCGTATCCGGCGTGGCTCCGTCCATACGTTCTCGGTTCGATGGGGAGACGGTTAGGACTCCCTATCGCGGGTTCGGCCCGTCGATCGAGCGGGGACCGCGGGCCGGCGAACGGGACGGCTCCGCGCCCGGTAGGCACGGTTTTTTGCTTGCCGGCGTTCTGTTCTCCCGCATGGACGGGTCGCGCGAGACGGCGATCGAGGACGGCGGCGGGTACGGGCTTCCGGCGGGCGAGGACTTCCCCCGGCCTTTGGAGGAAGCGAGCTGGTGGCCCTTCGTCGCCGCGGGCGGCGCGGCGACCTTCTATCTGGGCGTCGGCCTCTTTCTGATCGGTCGGGGCCCGGACGCGATCGTTCCAACGATCGCCGGCCCGATCGTGATCCTCGGGGGCGTGTTCGGGTTGCTCGCAGGCGCGTTCGGCTGGCTCTATCACGGCTTCATCGCCGACTACTGGTCGCGCCGGACCAACGAGCAGGGCTCCCGATCGATGGAGTTCGCGATGGTACTCTTTCTGATCTCGGACATCGCGACCTTTAGCGCCGGGTTCGTCTACTACGCGTTCATCCGGGCGGGCGCCTGGCCCCCAGGGGAACTGCCCGAACTGTTGAGCTGGGTGCTGCCGATCAACACCGTACTACTAGGGGTGAGTTCGATCACCCTCCATCTCGCCCACACCGGTCTCGCCGAGGGCGATCGGGAGCGCTTCACCCGCTGGCTCGGCGCGACGATCGTTCTCGGAGCCCTGTTCGTCGCTGGTCAAGCCTACGAGTACTACGAGCTGATCGTCGAGGAGGGCTTCTCCTTTGTGAGCGGGGTCTTCGGCAGCGCCTTCTACGGGCTTACCGGCTTGCACGGCCTGCACGTTGCCTTCGGCGTCGTGCTGCTTGGGATCGTTTTCCTCCGGGGCCGGGTCGGCCAGTACGCGCCCGAACGGGACGCCTCGGTCGTGACCGTCTCGATGTACTGGCATCTCGTCGACGGCGTGTGGTTCATCATCGTGATCGCGATGTACCTGAGCGCGACGCTCGAGTGAAGCGAGCGGCTCGAATCGCTCGTCGATGTCGATCCACGTGGCGCGGGATTTTGCACAGTGGAACGACAGAGAGGTGCTGGTCGATTCACTGATTCAGCGAGGAAAGCCTGTCTATCCCATCGTCTACTCGTACTGATGAGACGGGGGATCACCCCGTAGATAGCCCAGTGGCTACTGACAGGTCGTTTTGCTGTGATCCTCGCGCTTCTTTCCTGTTCAACGGAGTAGTCACGCCAGAGCAGAGATGGCCACACCAGCAGCAGAGAGAACGAATCCACCGACGGCACCGAAAAATCGCCAGTCAGGATCGGTGGGTCCGGCCGGATTGTCTACAAACACTAGACTGTATGCTGAGCTAAGAACCGTCCCGATGCCACCGATAGCAAGCAGGATCACCGGTAGCGACGGGTCTGTTAGTAACGCAGGCACGGATGGAGCTGCAAAAATCAGCCCAATACCCGTAATCGAGAGGAGATAGAGTCGCTGGTAGTTCATGTCGGACGGACAGGTCCCCGAGTCAAATCCCTTTGGTACCTACATAACTGAAATCAAAACTGGGCTGTGTTTCTTAGAGTTCGTTGGAAGCTGATATATCAAGTGTCTTCATCGTTTTCCCAACCGACGAAGAGTTGGTCAGCGCATCGAAAGTGGTATGATCGATCGCTTCTCTTCCTGCGGGCCTACGATCGTATTCGAGTACTGCATTAGTGAGGTCTCCAGTCTCCCTCATGTCTCATGGTTAATAAGTATCGCCGCTTCGGTGATCAATGCTAATGAATTCGTTGATTGTTTGAATTTCCGTACCTGATCGTTCTGTTCTCTTGAAATTGCGCCCTGAGTTTACAACGATAGGTAAGAGACAGATATCCGCACGATCGGGGGGAAAAGCACCGCCAATTATGGAGCCAATCAGCACTAACAGTGGGAGAAAACTCTGAGCGGGAGCACATAGCAGGCAATGGGCCACAGAGCGGCAGCCAGCTCGCACGTCCGGGTCACTTCCTCGGTAAGGCGATCGATGAGCGGGACGTAGATCCGCAGGCCGCTGGAGAGTGCGACCGGCCGTTTTCCTCCCGGCCGGGCGCGACGACGACCACGGCCGTCACGGCGAGCAGGCTCGGAGTGATGGAGGGAACGACGGCGACGAGCAGCCGTGCGAGGATCGCGAGCGTATCGGGTAAGACCCCGAACGCCGTGCTCGCGGCCAGGATCCCCGTGAGGAGCGCGCCGAGGTACGTTCCCAAGACCGCCGCGCGTTTCGCTGTGGGTGCGACCGCCCCGACGAGCGAACCGCCGAGCACCGGGCCGATGAAGGGAACGAGCCCGACGACGCTCGCCGCGCCGAAGGCCCCAACCAGGCCCACTCCCTCGTAGGGACCGTCCCGGAAGAGCGCGAGGGCGTCGCGGACGTTTCCGGTGTCGCCGCCGTGCAGCGGGCGGCCGACCTGCCGGCGCCAGGCGATCGGTGTGAGCATCCCGATTCCGCCGACGAGAAGCGCGAGCAGGCTCGCCGGCAGGAGAAGTGGGGCGACCCGCACACAGGGATGGGGTGTGGTCGTCACGAAGTACTTCGCTCCCTCGTAGATCACGACCGCACCCGCCCCGTACTGGGAGCCCTCGAAGGCGGGCAGGCCCGTCGAGAACGCCTCGCGTTCCCCGGGCGGAAGGTCCCCTTCGACCCCGTGTTCGTTGAGCGGGCTCGCAAGCGCCCCGTCGAAGGCCTCCCGGGCGGGGTCGGAGAGCTCCTCGTAGGCGAACTCCGGGAACTCGAACCCGCCGGAGGTCGTGATACGGGAGGCTTCCCCGGGACCGAAGACGGTCATCTCCGGGCTACCACAGAGGCCAAAGGTGCCCTGAACCGGAGCATACGAACCCAGTACCGCCCCGCCGATGCCGGCGGCGAGCACGAACGCGCCGATCAGTGGCACGATATACGTAAAGAGGTAGTTGCGGTCCACGGTTAGGTCCTCGCTCGTCCCGCTCGAATCGTATCCATCACGTTCGGCGTGTTCGTCGCGTCCGTCGTATCCCTCGCACTCGTTGCATCTATCACGTCCGTCAGCCGGCGATCACCGGCCGTCCGGTGGCGGTGATGGCTCATAGCACCGAGGCGATCTCATAGCGGTCGTTCAGGTATTCAAAGGAGGCCGAGAGCGTCGCGCCGTAGACGGCGTGGGCGAACAGCGTCGATCCGAGGTAGGCTACGAGGGCAAAGCCCGTCTGACCGCTGTAAAAGCCAAGCGCGAAGCCGGGCCAGAGCAACATCGCAAACGAGAGCCCGACGAGGATCCGGTTGCCACCGGGGAACCGACCGGCACCGGCGGCAAACACCGTCGGCCAGAAGATCACGCCCCCGGCATAGAAGACCGTGAAACCGAGCACCAAGCTCACCGGCAGTCCGAGGATCGTCCCCCGTTCGATGCCCAAGATCCGTGCGAGTCCCGTGAGCAAGGGGGGACGGAGGAAGCCCAGGACGGTGGCCCCGGCCAGTACGAGGGACATGAGTGTGATCGCGAGGGTCCCCCCGGCAACGCCGACGGCGGCGTCCCGGGCGATCGACCGGAAGTCCTCGCCGGCGCTCGGCGAGGCGGGTTCACCCTCGGTGGTCTGCCACGCCGCGGAGGGGTGGACCTCATCGGCCGGCGGGGCCGTCGGGGCGATGCCGTAGTCGCTGTCCAGGCGGTTCTCGAACCACTGCCACTCCCGGGAGAACTGGTTCGAGCGCTTGAGGTCCCAGACGTCCGCGTCGGTAACTACCGCGCCGACCCGGTAGGACTGGATCATATTAAACACCCACATGAGCGTCGCGATACCCATTGCGTACGCACCGATCGAGGCGACCTGCATCAGGGGGGCGAACTCCGGCGGATAGGCAGCGTAGCGGCGGGGCAAACCCAACTGCCCGACGATCAGCAACGATCCGAAGGTGATCGCCGAGCCGATCGAGAAGATCACTGCCTGGAGGCGCGCGAGGTCACGGTCGTACATCCGGCCGGTGAGGATCGGATACCAGTAGTAGCTCGCGGCCATCATCATCGCCGCGATGAAGCCCGCGACGATGAAATGGAAGTGTCCGACGACGTAGTAGGTATCGGAAAGCACGATATCGACGGGGATCGCCGCGAGAAAGACCCCGGTAATGCCCCCGACGACGAAGTTCCCGATCGCGCCGATACACAGCAACATGGGGGCGGTGAGGCGGATGCGACCTTCCCACATCGTCGTGAGCCAGTTGAAGACCTTGATCGCACTCGGGACCGCAATGGCGATCGAGACGGCCATGAAACTCGCCCGGATTCGGGGGTCCATTCCGGTCGTGAACATGTGGTGGGCCCAGACACCGAAGGAAAGGACGCCGATCGCCAAGGTCGAGTAGACGATGTATTTGTACCCGAAGAGCTTCCGGCCGCTGAACTTGGGAAGGATCGTACTCAGCAGACCGGTGGCCGGTAAGAATATGATGTAGACCTCGGGGTGGCCCCAAAACCAAAAGAGGTTCTGGAACAGTAGCGGCGACCCGCCATCGACAGCGAAGAAGGTCGTGGCGAAGTTCCGGTCGAGCAGCAGCATAACGAGTACGCTGCCAAGCAGCGAGAAGGCAAAGAGGGCGATGCCCGCGGTGACGAGGATCGACCAGGTGAAGATGCTCAGATCGGCCCAGGTCGTCTCCTCGCCGCGCTCGACGAAGACGGTCGCGATGAAGTTGATCGAGGCCATCACGGTGGCGATCCCCGAGAGATGCAGCCCGAGAAGGGCGATGTCGACCTGTGGGTTGGTCGCGGTGACCGACAGCGGCGTGTAGATGTACCAGCCCAGTTCGGGCGGCGTGAGTGTAAAGAGGAACTCGATATACTGGACTGGGACGACTAATCCGAGGATCTTGCCCAACATCTCGGTGATCAGCCCGCCACGGACCATGAGCAACGAGGGCGGCAGCAACCAGAAGCCGATGGCGTTCAGTCGGGGGAAGGCCATGTCCTCGGCGTCGATAAGGATCGGGAGGAAGTAGTTCGCGATGCCGAAAAAGACCGGCGTGACGAAGAAGATCAGCATCGTCCAGCCGTGTGTCGTGAAAATGCCATTGTAGGTGCTCGCGGTCCAGACGTCGGCCGGTGGGGTGAGCAACTCGGTACGGATCATCATGCCGTCGGTACCGCCCCAGAGACCGGCGGCCGCGCCGAAGAAGATGTATAGGAGGCCGATGTCCTTGTGGTCCACCGTCGTAAGCCAGCGAAGCAGTCCGGACTCCTTGCCGTGGGTGTCGAAGCCGGTGTAGACCTCCATCCGGCGCGCGTAGCCCCCGTCGCCGCGTGGCTGCCGGGACGACCCTGCAGTGGTGGTCGCCGGCCAGCCGATCGCTCGGGCGAGTCCGGTACAACAGACGAGCACGAGCACGGCGAGCGCTCCCGCAAGGATGCCGCCGCCGATCATGGGCACCGTCCGGAAATCCTACCCCGAGTCACGAAGCGGTCCATCGTAGCTCGTCGTAGCCCGCGGTAGTATAAAAACCACCGCCGTCCCCGCCGATTTGGCCGCCTTCCCGACGGTCAAGTTCGTGCTAGGGCTGAGGCGTGGCGGGCGAAGGACGAAGAGCGAACGACGAGCCGATCGAGTGTCCCCTCGGCTGAGGTCGGCCGCCGATCGCCGGGGCTATGTAACCCTCGGTCGTCCCGGGGGTATGGACACCCCGATACCGATGCGGATCTTCGGGTACGTCGTCGTGATCTTCGGGCTGTGTGTGCTCGGCGCGGCGGCCTTTCTGTTCGCGATCTCTCCCGAGCGGCCGCTCGTACTGCTGATCGTCGTCGCTCTCGAAGCGATCGCGGGGCTCGCCAGCATGGGGTGGGGCGCGCAGTTGGTCCGTTCGGATACGACCTGAACGGCCCGCTCGCCGAGACCGCCCCCGATCACCCCCCGGCCTCGTCGGCCGGAGATCGAGGCAGCCGACCGGGAGCTACGCCGGACGTCGGCCGCCGAGCCCCGACTACCGTCCCGAGCCCGAAACTACATACGGTCGAGCGTCGAATCGAGTTGGCATGGCACACGCGCCCGAACACCCCGAACTGTACGTCTGTATGGATTGCCACGGCGTGTACGCCGGTACGGTCTCCGGTGGCAGTCCCGAACACCACCGGTACGAACCGCCGACGGAGTGTAGCGCTTGTGGCAACACCGAATTCGCCGAAATCGAGGAGTATCCACACTCCGAGTAGCCGGCCCCTCCTCGCCCCTTGAGACGGTATCCCTCGGCTCGGAACGGCACGATCGCGCTCGCGGAGCGAACGGCCAGTTCCGGGTCGCCGCTTGAGTACAGCGAGTCGTTTTCGAGAGGCTCGTATTCGAACGGACTCCCGTCGGGACAGCAGGGTAGGTCGCCGGGGAACTGGTGTGTACCCTCCGGAAGTACTCTCCCCCGGCGGCAGGGAGAGCGGGGCCGGATACGAGGGGAGGAGAGGGATCACTCCGTCAGTGGGAGGAAGATACCGAAGACGAACGGCGAAAAAAAGGCGACGACGAGGCCGATCGCTTCGAGGTCGAACAGTAGCGTCAGTTCCCAGGCCGGAGTAGCCGGCGACGTACCGAGGACGACCTGACCGAGCAATCCAACCGCGAACAACAGAAGGCCGAACAGCAGTCCGCGCTTGGCGAGGCGCGGGTAGTCCAGTGATCCGTACTGTCCCATACGATCGGGAGAGGCGGCTTCGAGCATAAACCTCCCGGACGACTTCCCAAATCATCGGGGAACCGCCGTATCGACCCGTGAGACGGTTCAGCACGGACGGCTCCGTCCCCGACGTCGATCCGACGTTCGTTCACCTCGGCGAAGCCCTCGCTATCGGAACGACGACCGCGCCGGGGCTTTCGCCGAGAGGGCGAGTTTCACGGGGTCGCCGGCACAGTGCGGGCGCTACTAGGACGCCGATGTGAGAAGCTACCGGTTCGAAAACAGCGGGGAGGAAAGGAGGGGGGCGCTCGCACCGTTGTCGGCGTCTACCGACTCGGTGGTCTCGGGCCCGTCGCCCGGGCTCAGGATCCCGGGTAGGTCTCGCGCTCGGCGATCTGCAGTTCGGTCGCGCCGTAGGTCGCGATGAGGCGGTTTTCCTGTCGTTCGAAGGCGAGTCCCGCGACGCTCACCGATCCGTTCTTCCGGGGGATCGGCGCTCGCCCGAGGGTCGTGTCGTTTCTCGACACGACGACGGCAAAGCCCTCCCGCCGGGGCGCGATCGAGACGTTTCTGCCGTCGAGTACGGGTCGTGCGGTCGCCGAGGGGGCGGTGTAGGCGAGTTGGCGGTCCTCGCCGTCGGGCCGAAGGAATACCTTGTAGGTGCTATTGCCGCCCGCAACCGCCCAGCCGGTGCGCCGGACTCGGACGGACTTCGTCCAGCCCAGCCCGCCGACGCGGACGGTCGCGCTGCCCGCGAACCCGAGTCTCGATTTCGAGACGGCGGTCGTCCAGATCTCCCGGTCGGCGTTCGTAACGATCACGCCGCTCGTGTTCACCGCCGTCGTCTCGCCGAACGCGGAGACGTCGATCACCGACACCAACCGGTTCCGAACGCTTTCGGCGTATCGGATCGTATACCCCCTGATCGCGACCGTCCCGTTCGCCCGGAGCGCCGAGGCGTTCTGCGAAGCCCCTCTGGCTGTGGGAGCAGTGCGAACCCCACCGGGGCCGGCGGCGCGTTCGAGGCCGGCGAGGCCGCTAGCTGGTTCGCCCGTCCGCCGAGCAGCGTCCCCGAGGAGGGGGCCCGCTTCCCGTTCGGAATCGATCGAGGCCGGGGCGGGGTCGGCAGTTCCGTCGGCGACAGTCGTGAGGTTGGTCGGTATCGCCGGCAGTGCCATCCCGACGAGGGCAGCCACGAGCACGGCGGTCGCGACGCGGCGCAGGGAGCGCCCGACGTCGAAATCGGTATCGCCGAGGCCGAAATCGAGATCGAGCGCGGAGCGCCGGCCGCGATCACGACCGAGAAGGGAGGGCCGGTCAGGGGTGGCGACGCCGACGGCGACGAGGCCGGCGAGCGCGAAGACGAGGACGGTACCGACCGCACGGAAGAGCACGAAGGTCTCGCCACCGCGATACCAGTAAACCGCCCAGAGCGACTGGGAGACCCCCAAGAGGAGGACGCCAACCCACAGCGAGAACGCGGAAGGAGCGTGTTCGCGCCGGCGAATCAAAAGCACCCCGACGAGCACGCCACAGAGCAACCCAAGCGCGTGGCCCTGGATCGCGATGCCGGCCCACCACGGCGGGGCGAAACTCGGCGAGGCGCTCGCGACCGTCACTGGGTTCGAGAGAGCGGAGTAGAGCAACTGGAGGACGTTGCCAACGGCCAGCGCGATAACGGTCGCGAACGGGTAGTACACCACGGCGAAGCCCGCGAGCGCGAAGACCACCCCCGAGAAGCCGATCACCGGCCCGAGCGCAAACAGGCTCGTCAACAGGCCGACGGCGAGCACGGCGAGAAAGAAGAGGAGGATTCGGCCGATGGGACTGGCCTGTAGCGCGGAAGCGGGAAGCGAGCCGTCGCGATTCTCCGGATAGTGACCCCAGGCGTACTCGGCGATCGGGGCAAACGAAAGCGTCCCGACCAGGTTCCCGAGTAAGTGACCTGCCCCGGCGTGGGAAAACGGCGCGGTCAGGATCCCGAGCGGGTAGAGATACGACCAGGCCCTGAAGGGAAGCACCGAGGGACTGTACCAGCCGTCGATGCCGCCCTGGACGAACAGATACACTGCGAGGACGAAGGCGAGCACAAGCAGCGTCGCCCAGGGGACGCCGAGCAGGAAGCGCGATCGAAGCGCCGCGACCCGCTCGCCGCGAACGTCGTCGAGCCACCAGACGAGGGCGATCGAACACGCGGCGGCGAGCACGACCGCGAGGCGGGCAGCGAGAGCCTCGAAGAGCGCCATCGACCGACCGAAGGGTCTCCCGCCGCATTACTCTGTCCCGCCCTCACCTTGCTCCATGTCGGCGAGAGGGACAGCGCGAGCGAGAGGGGGCTTCGGGCGAGCGTCTGACGCGTGTTTATGTCGTTTCGTCGCGAGGAAGAGGTATAGAATGACACGCCGCCAGCCGTCGAGACGACACCGATCGAATACGCGACCGGCTAGGGGTCGCGCTACCGACGCCCGGTCGATCGGGTGGCGCTCGGTGTTGCTCGGGGCACCGCTTTGCTACGGTGTCGGCGTGCTCGCAGGTGATGCGCTCGCGGTATCGCTGCTCGGAACTCCCCCCACAGTCCTCCTCTCGGGAATCGTCGTTCTGCTTGCCTGCGGGCTCGCCAGCGTGGGCCTCGACGGCCTGATCGAGCGCCTGGAGCGCCCCGAACCCCGCTCGATCGGCTCGATCGGTTCGCCCCGGACGACCATCGGCGTCGGGGCCGCGGTACTGCTCCCCGCCTTCCTGCTCGGAATCGGGCTCGCCACGCTGACCTGAAAGGAGCCGGGACGATTCCGATTTCGTGGTCGATTGTAACGACTAAAACCGACGGCAGACACCGGTATCGACAGCTATTCGAGGCTCGATTCCCAACTCCCGATATGACAACGGGCGTTCTCGTGCTCAACTTCGGCGAGCCGGCCGAACCGACGGAGGAAGCAGTGATCCCCTACCTCGAACGGATCTTCTTCCAGAACGCCGCGCTCGAGGACGCCGACACCGAAGCGGAAGCCCGCGAGCGCTCGCGGGAACTCGCCGAGCGCCGGGCACCGGCACTGCTCGAGGAGTACGAGGACATCGGCGGCTCGCCGCTCGACGAGCAAGCCAGGGGCCAAGCCGACGCGCTCGAAGAGGAACTCGACGAACGGGGGTATGACGCCCGGACCTACGTCGGGATGCAGTTCACCGAGCCCAGTATCGCCGACGCCGTCGAAGCCGCCCGCGAGGACGGCGTTTCTCGGGTGGTCGGGCTCCCGGTCTACCCGCTGTGTGGTCCCTCGACGACCGTCGCGGCTCTCGATCGCATCGAGGAAACCATCGCGGAACTGGAGTGGGAGGTACCCTTCGACCCGATCTCGGGGTGGCATCGTCATCCGGCCTACACCCGCTTACGCGGGGCCAACGTCCGGGAGTTCGCAGCGAGCGAAGGTATCTCGCTCGCCGATCCGGGGACGACCCTCGTCTTCTCCGCTCATGGTACGCCCGAGTACTACCTCGAGGAGGGCTATCGCTACGGCACCTACGTCACGGAGTTCTGTGAGGCGCTCGGCGCTGCGTTGGGGGCCGAGTACGAACTGGGCTATCAGAACCACGGCAATCGCGACATCCCCTGGACCGAACCCGACGTCGAGGACCTGATCGAGTCCCTGGAGGGCGACTGTGAGCGAGTCGTCGTCGAGCCGGTGAGTTTCATGCACGAACAATCCGAGACCCTCTCGGAACTCGATATCGAACTCCGGGAAGCGGCCGAAGACGCCGGACTGGACTTCCACCGAGTGCCGATCCCCCACGACGACGAGCGCTTCCCCGCGTTGCTCGCCGATCTCGCCGAACCCTTCGTCGGCGAGTTCGATCCGGGCTACTATAATTTTCGTCAGTGTCAGTGTCGCGATGTGCCCGGCACCATGTGTCTGAACGCGCCGGTCGAGCGGGTCGATCCCGGAAGCCGGACTGATTCCGATCGTAAGGGAGACGCCACGGCAACCGAAGGAACCAGCGACGCGCCCGCCCGATGAGAATCCTATGAGAGTCGGAGTCGTCGGTGCCGGGATCACCGGCCTGGCGGCGGTCCATCACCTCCGGAAGCGAGGCATCGAGGCGGTCTGTATCGAAGCCCAAGAGGACCCCGGCGGGGTGATCCGCTCGTTTCGCGCCGGCGATCGTGACGGAAGGGGTGGTCAGGATCGGCGGGTGCTCGAAGGCGGCCCCCAGCGCCTGCGCCTCACCGAAGGGATCGGGGAGTTGATCGACGATCTCGGCCTCTGGAGCGAGGTGCTTCTCGCCAGCGAGGAGCTACCGATCTACGTCTACAGCGAGGGAAAGTTGCGGGAAGTGCCCCGCTCGCTGCGAGCCTTCCTGCGGACGGACCTGCTCTCCGCACGGGGGAAATGTCGGGTACTCGCCGAACCGCTAACCGCCCCGGGAACCCCCGAGGAGAGCGCAGCGGAACTGTTCGCCCGGAAGTTCGGCCGGGAGGCCGCTGAAAGTCTCGTCGGCCCGCTGTTCGGCGGGACCTACGGTTCGGACCCGGCACGGATGCCAGCCCGACACGCCCTCTCGGGGCTCATCGATCTCGAAGCGCGCGAGGGATCGTTACTGAAGCCGGCCCTGGAACGGATCGTTCTCGGGGAGAGCCCGCCGCCGATCTCCTTCGCCGAGGGATTACAGCAGTTGCCGCGATCGCTGCGGGCGACCCACGCCGATCGGGTCCACCTGGGGACGCCGGTGCGTGCGATCGAGCGAGCGGGGACGGGGATGAACGAGGACGACGGGCGGTTCGTCCTCGCGACGCCCGAGGGGGAAGAGGAGGTCGATCGCGTGGCGGTGACCGTCGACGCGCGAACGGCTGCCGGACTGTTCGATTCCGTCGGCGCGCGAGGGCTCGACGGTCTGGGAAACCTTCGCTACAACCCGCTGGCGGTCGTCCACCTCGACAGCGACTTCGCGGGGGCGGGTTTCGGGTACCAGATACGGTGGGACGAGCCTGCAACGACCCTCGGCGTGACCTGGAACGCGAGCCTCTTCGACCGCGAGGGAGTCTATACCGCCTTTCTGGGCGGGATGAAGGACCCCGCTATTCTCGATCGTGACGACGAGGAACTCGGCGAGACCGCCGCGCGGGAGTTCGAGGCGGTACTCGGTCAGGGTGCGGAGGTGCTCTCGGTGACGCGCTGGGAACAGGGCTTTCCGGCCTACGACGCCTCCTGGGATGCACTGGGGGACCTGGAGCTACCCGAGGGGATCGACCTGCTGACGAACTACACCGCGCGGGCGGGCGTTTCGAGCCGAATCGGCCAAGCGAAGGAACTCGCCGAGCGAGTGGCGGACGAGCGGGAACGAAGAGAAGCGATCGCTGAGCCGCCGACCCCCGAGTAATCGAGCCACTCCTCGTCCCGAGCGCCCGAGTTCCCCCGGCGAGCACACCGGAACCGTCGGTGCGAACACCGCGGGTGCCGGCCGTTACGGCGCTAAAACACTGGTCTCCCGGACGACCGCACCGGCAACGACGATACGGAGGCCATCGGCGTACTCGGGGTCGATCGTCGCGCTCCAGCCATGCACCCGGGCGAGCGTCCGAACGTTCGGCAGTGCCATCCCGGCACTGGTTGCGGGAGCGGCGTCGCCGTAATCGAAGCAGCGCTCGGCCGCGTCGGGCGGTGGCGGCTGGCCGTCGTCGCTAATAGCGAAGCCATCCTCCCGCAGCGAGACCGTCAACTCCGAGCCGCCGTTGTGAGTGTAGAACTCGAGGGCGTTCTCGAACAGTTTCCGGAGCCGGGGGCCGTCAGCCTCGATCGTGCCCTCTCCCTCGATCGCGAGTTCCAACCCACTGGTCCCGGTCGCCGCCCAGGCCGCCGTGACCGTCTCGCGGAACTCGACTGCCTCGGTCCATTCGATCGTCCGTCCGTGCCGAGCGAGGGTCGCGAGGTCATCGACGGTACCGTTCATCCGGTCCGCGGTCCCCGAGACGGTGTCGAGCGCCTCGGTCGCGGCCTCGACGTCGCCGTCCGCTAGCGCCTCGGTTGCCAAGTCGGAATACCCGCCGACGACCGTGAGCGCGTTCCGGAGCTCGTGGCGTACCCAGATCGCGAAGCCTTCGAGCTGGTCGTTGTGCCGTTCGAGTTCCCGGCGCTGGCGCTCGATCGCCGTGACGTCAGTGAACGCCAGGACGTGCCTGATGTCGGCCGCTTCCGGGCCGACCGTTCTGTTGTCCACCAGGTAGTACCGCGTCTCGCCACCGTCGGTGCGTTCGAGGAGGGCTCCCTCGGACTCGGGAACCGAGTCGATCGGCGCGAGCGAATCGATCGGGTCGCCGACCGCGCCGACGAGTTCGGGGAACAGGTCGCGAGCCGCCCGGTTGTGATCGCGGATCCGTTCGGCGGCGTCGAGGAACACGACCGCCTCGTCGGCGTCCCCGGTGAGACGGACGGCGAGGAACCGCTCGTCGGCGACGAACAGGACCCCGATCGCGAAGGCCGCCACGCCGAGGGGCGCGTAGCTGAAATTGAGGAGTCGAGGGCTCACGTACCCGACGACGGAGAAGACGACCGGCAGTCCGGTGAGCCCGACCAAGAGGGCGAGAACCCTCGTGTCGTAGTCGGCCTCGGTGAACCGTTCTAAGAGCATGAAGATCCCGATCCCGGCGAGGACGTAGGAGAGCCCGGTCGCGATCCAGTGGAGGTTTCCCTGCTGGACGACGATGTGAGGAAAGGGTTCGGCGACGAACGCAAGCCGATCAGGTACACGCCGGCCGCGAACCGTTCGGTCGGAGCGGCGACGAACCCGACCTGTGTGACGGCCCAGCTACCACAGGTGACGAGCAGCGCCGCGAGCCCACGACGCGTCCCGGTGTCGTCGATCCGGCGAGCCCGACGGAGGCTCGCGAAACAGGCGATCGCGGCCATAATAAAGACCCCACTGTATCCGATCGCAGCGATAGAACCGATCGGTTGAGTCATTACCTAAGATTCGACTCTATGGAATAAAGGGGTTCGGTCAGTGACCGAACGGGGCGACGACCAGATGGGGGCGATCGACCGAACGAGGGACGATCGATCATCCCCTGATCGATCGTCCCCTGATCGATCGACCGGACAGCGGACGAGGAACTATCGTTCGATCGACCGGGCTGTGTCGACGAACGCTTCGACGCCTTCGATCGGCGTGTGCTTATCGACGCCGTGGCCGAGATTGAGTACGTGGCCCGCTGGACCGGCGGCTTCACATACCTCACGAGTGCGCTCGCGGACGGTCTCGGGCGGCGCGAACAGCGCCGCGGGATCGAGGTTGCCCTGGACCGGCCGCTTGCCCAACGCCTCGCGGGCAGCGTCCATCCCGACGGACCAGTCCAGTCCGACGACGTCCGCGCCGCTGTCGGCGAGGGAATCGAGGCGGCCGCCCATATTGCGGACGAAGACGATCGAGGGCGCGTCGAGATCGGCGAGAATTCGGCGGTGTAAGGGCAGCAGAAAGTCGCGGTAATCGGCGGGCGCGAGCGTCGCCGCGTAGGAATCGAACAGCTGGACGGCATCCGCGCCCGATTCGATCTGGTAGGAAAGGAGATCACGAACGACGTCGGCGAAGGTGCTCAACAGGGCCCGGAAGGCCTCGGGATGGGCAGCGCGCAGCCGTCGGAGCGGGAGATGGGAGCGGGAGGGCCCGCCGGCGACGGCATAGGAGGCGAGCGTGAAGGGCCCGCCGGCGAAGCCGATCGTCGCCGCGTCCTCGCCGAGATGCTCGCGGAGGGAATTCAGAAGCTCGCCGACGTATGCGAGGGACTCGGCGACCGGCTCGGCGTCGCGATCAGCGAGGGCGAGGGCTTCCTCGGGACCGTCGATCGGGTCATCGATCACCGGGCCGACGCCGCTCTCGATGCGATACTCCAGGCCCACCGGTTCGAGCGCCACGAGGATATCGGAGAACATGACGACGCCATCGGTGTCGTAACGCTCGTAGGGTTGCAGGGAGATGCGTTCCGCGATCTCGGGGTTGCTTACGGCTTCGGTGAAGGCGTGCTCCTCTCTGAGTTCGCGGTACTCGGGGAGATGTCGGCCGGCCTGGCGCATCAGCCAAACCGGGGGACGGGCGGTGCGCTCGCCGCGGGCCGCGCGCAAGAACAGATCGCGCATGAACCTACTAGGAACGCGGTCGGCTAAGGGGTTCTGATACGATCCGAACCACAGGGTCGGGACAGACGGACGGATACGGCGGCGTACCGAAACAACGGATACATACCCGGGGCCGGAGAACCCCGGCTATGAGCGAGAACCAGGCGAGCGCGGAACCCCGCATCGTACTGCTCGGCCCGCCGGGGGCCGGCAAGGGCACCCAGAGTTCGAACATCGAGGCGACCTTCGGGGTGCCCCAGGTGACGACCGGCGACGCGCTGCGGGCGAACAAGGACCTGGAGACCGACCACGGCACGCCCCGGGAGTACATGGACGCGGGCGAACTCGTGCCCGATCCCGTCGTGAACGAGATCGTCGTCGAGGCCCTCTCGAACACCGAGGGGTTCGTCCTCGATGGCTACCCGCGGAACCTCGCCCAGACCGAGTACCTCGACGAGATGACCGACGTCGACGTCGTGCCCCTGCTGCAGGCGAGCGAGGAGGAACTCACCCGGCGGCTGACCGGCCGGCGGGTCTGTCCGGAGTGTGGAGCGACCTACCACGTCGAGTTCGAACCGCCCGAGGAGGAAGGCGTCTGTGGGGAATGCGGATCGGAACTCACCCAACGGGAGGACGACAGCGAGGAGACCGTCCGGGAGCGCATCCGGGTCTACGAGGAGAGCACCGAACCCGTCGTCGACTTCTACCGCGAGTCCGGCGAGTTGGTCGAGGTCAACGGCGAGAACTCGCCGGAAGAAGTCTGGAAGTCGCTTCGGGAAGCGATCGAGAGGAACGTCTGAGGGGAAGCGAGCGACCACCGGCCGAAAGTCAGGCGATCGGACTCGCGCGTCGGGCACCGAGCGGTCGCTCGGTCGCCAGCCGATCGCCGTCGTTTCTAGCGGGCGGGCGTTCTCGGAGTGGGAGGTTCAGTAGGTTCATTACCGGTCAGTGCGTAGAGCGGTGAAATGGCACGGACAGCGCGGAAAGCACAGTCGTTGGCCGACGACGAGGGGATGGGCGAGGCCATGGCCGTCGTTTTAGGACACGCCGAGGAGGGAGGCACCGTCGAATGGGCCGACGTCCGCTCGGATCTCACGAGCGGGCAGTGGGGCCGGTTGATCCAGACGGGCATCCTGATCGACGCCGGCGACGCGGACGGGTTCGTCGTCGACGACCCCGAGGCAGTCAGGGAGGCCGTCGGCGGCGAGGTAGAGACTCCATCGACAGGTACTAGTACCGAGAGTTCGCCGGCCTCGCCTTCGACGCCGGGCTCGGAGTCGGAAGCCGGCGACTCGGATGACGCGGAGGGGGCGAGCTGGTCGATCTACGACAAGGCCGCGGCGGTCGGGTCGGTCGCGATGTTCGCCGGCTATACCTTCACGCCAGCTCGCAACCTCGTCGGCGGGGCCATGGACGTCTTCCTCGGTCCCTTCGAGAGCTTGCTTCCCTTCTACGTGGTGGTACTGATGCTCGCGATGTTCACGGGACTGTACTCAACGCTGCTCCAGGCGAATCTCATGAACATGGAGAAGATGGGCGAGTACCAACAGCGCATGAAAGAGATCCAAGCCCGCCGCAAGGACGCCAAGGAACGCGGCGACGACGAGGAGGTCCAGGCGATCCAGGAGGAACAGATGGACGCGATGGGCGATCAGTTGGGCATGTTCAAAGAGCAGTTCCGCCCGATGGTCTGGATCATGCTGATTACGATCCCCGTGTTCCTCTGGATGTACTGGAAGATCGGCGCACGCGGGGGCGTCAGCCACGGGCTCGGCGACGCGACGGTAGTCCTCCCGATGATCGGCGAGGTGGGCTGGACCGTCGGGGTTCTCGGCCCGATCCAGGCGTGGATCCTCTGGTATTTCCTCTGTTCGATGGGCTTCACCCAGATCATCAGGAAGGCACTGGACATCCAGACGACGCCGACCGGCTGAACGACCGATCCCTCGGTACCTCGATACTGGGAACGGCGAGCGATGTCGAACGAAGGAGGGAAGCAGTGAGGACGGCGAGACGGAACCGTTTTCATTCGCCGCCCGCCCACTACCCGCATGTTGGTCACGGTCTCGGGTCCCCCCGGCAGCGGCAAGAGCACGACCGCGGCGGGACTCGCCGACGCGCTCGATCACGAGCACGTGAGCGGGGGCGATATCTTTCGCTCGGTTGCTGCCGAGCGCGGGCTCTCGGCGCTCGAACTCAACAAGCGCGCCGAGGAGGACGACGAGATCGACCGCGAACTCGATCGCCGCCAGCGCGAACTGGCGCGAAATCGGGGGAGCGTCGTGCTCGAATCACGTCTGGCGGGCTGGATGGCCGCCGAACACGCCGATCTCAGGGTCTGGCTCGACGCACCCATAGAGGCCAGGATCTCCCGGATCGCCGAGCGCGAGGACAGATCGATCGGGGAAGCCCGTGAGGAGACCGTTGCCCGCGCCGACAGCGAAGCGCTTCGCTACCGGGAGTACTACGGGATCGACATCGCCGATCTGTCGATCTACGACGTGGTCGTCAACACCGCCCGGTGGGACGCCGAGGGCGTGCTCGCGGTCGTCAAAGCGGCGGTCGCGGCCTACGACCCGGCGGCCGACGAGGGTGGCGTCACGGTCGAAGCCGACTACGGGCTCTGATTCGTGTCCGGGGACACCAACAGCGGTAGCGAGAACGGAGCCGCGTTCGGGCGCGGCCCGCCGGCCGATCGCACGCCACAGGAGCTACTCGAGTTCGGCGTCGTCAACCTCGATAAGCCCCCTGGCCCCTCCGCGCACCAGGTCTCGGGCTGGGTTCGGGACATGCTGGCCGATAGCTACGGCCGACTCGCCACGCCGACCGCCGGGAACGGGGAGAACAGTACCGATCGGAGCCAAGCGAGCGACAGTGCGGGAGACCGCGAGGGGATCGGAGCCGGAATCGATCGGGCCGCCCACACCGGGACGTTGGACCCGACGGTCACCGGTTGTCTGCCGGTACTGACGGGGCGGGCGACACGGCTCTCGGGGGCGTTGCTCACGCCGAAGGAGTACGTCGCCGTGCTCGAAGTCCACAGCCGCTTGCCGGAGGACTTCGAGAGCATAGTAGGGGGATTCGTCGGCCCGATCTACCAGAAACCACCCCGCAAGAGCGCCGTTTCCCGCCGATTGCGGGTGCGGGAGGTCTACAAAGCAGACGTACTCGACGCCGAGGAGCGACGGGCGCTGCTCCGAATCGAGTGTGAGAGCGGCACCTACGTCAGGAAGCTCTGTCACGACCTGGGATTGGCGCTCGGAACCGGGGCCCACATGGGCGACCTCCGCCGGACACGCGCAGAGCCCTTCGGCGACGGGGCTCTCGTGACCCTGCACGACCTGGCCGACGCGCTCGCCGCGGTCGAGGGTGCCGGGGAGGAAATCGGAGGAGTGGAACGGGAGAACGCCGTGGCTCTCTCGGCGGTCGTCCAGCCGGCCGAGCGGGCGCTCGTTCACCTCCCCCGGCTGACGATCGCTCACAGCGCCGCCCGCGAGGTAGCGAACGGCGCGCCGGTGTACGCGCCGGGTGTGCTCGGCTACGACTCGCCTCTCCGGCCGCTCGCCGACCGCACGGCTCACGATGGAGCGAACCGGGAGGGGGGGGAGGAGGGACCCGCCGAGGACAGCGGGAAGGGAAACGGAGACGAAGAACCGCTCGTCGCCTGTTACACGCCCGACGGCGCGGTCGTCTGTCTCGGCGAGCTGGTCGGCGACCCCGAAGCACAGCGGGGAACGGTTCTCGACACCGAACGCGTGCTGGTCTAAGCGGCAGAAACGATATCGCCGATCCGGCTCAGTCGTTCGAACGGGTGTTTTCGACGCCGAGCGTGCCGGTGAGTTCCGTGTAGGGGTAAGGCATGTCGATACCCTCGGCGTCGAAGCGGTTCTTGACGGCCTGTGCGCGGCCGACGAGCCCGACCGCCGAATCGCCGAGTTCGGTGACGATCACATTGGGTTCGGGATCGGTCTCGATGACGTCGACCGTCCGCGCTTCTTCGAGAATGATCTCCCGGGCCTGGTCGATGTCGTCCTCGTAACCGATACCGAACGTGAAGGGGACCCGCAGCTCGCGGTTCGCGACCGGGTTCTTCACGGCGGTGCTCGCGAGTTCGGAGTTCGGCACCGTAATGAGTTCGTTGTCGAACGTTTCGAGTTTGGTAACCCGGAGTTGGATGTCCTTGACGACGCCTACTCGTTCGGTGTCGCCGTACCACTCGATCCAGTCGCCGATCTGGAAGGGCTTATCGCGCAGGATGAAGATCCCGGCGACGAAGTTCTCGATCATGTCCTGGGCGGCGAACCCGAGCGCGAGCGAGAGCGCCCCGAGAAGGGTCGCGAAGGCCCCGAGCACCGCGCCGAAGCCGATGAGCGTCGCCGCGACCGCGAGCGCGCCGAAGAAGGCGACCGCCTTCGCGATCGAGCCGCCGAGGCCCCTTACCGTTCGGTCGAACCCGCGGGCATCGAGGGCCTTCTCGACGAGCCGGACGAGGACGATCCGTGCGAGGAGATAGATAACGAAGAAGGCAAGCAGGAAGACCAACAGCTTGACCGCGAAGCCGAGCAGGGCGCTGCCGTACTGATCGATGACCTGTTGGAGGAGTCGCTGTGGATCGGTCGGAACGTCCGGAAGCGGTATCGGGAACCCTTGGAGGAAGAGTCCGGGGAGACTGTACAACAGTGCGAGGACCGGCGAGAACGTCATCGTTCGACCGGAGCCATTATCGGCCCCGTCATGAACGTGGTGCTTACGTTTTCCGCCGGCGGATGGTTCGGGGGCCGACCCCGAGACGGGAAAAACCGGGCGGCGGGCTCTACCGCGAGCGACGGAAGCGAAGCGTTTAATCGGGCCAGTGCATTCAACACGGACACGGGACCGTGGGGTAGCTTGGTATCCTCGGCGCATGGGGTGCGTCGGACTCGAGTTCGAATCTCGACGGTCCCACTCGCACCTTCTAGAAGGGTGGCTACATCACCCTCCTAAAAGTCCGCATCAAAAACTGCCAGCGGAGGCCACGCACCCCATCGAGGCTTATTGGAGGACGGAAAGGCAGTTAGCTGCCCTCGGCATTGATACGGTTCATCGAAGTCGGGCCGTCTCATCTTCGATCCGATCGATAAAGACACGCGGCGAGATATCACAGAAAATCGGATTCTTGAACCCGCCGAGATACACGGAATGCGGCGAGAGAACCGACTCCCACTCCTCGGTGAAGTAGTAGTGGCCGTTCTGGCGGCGCTCGCTGACACGGATCGCGCGTTCGAGCAGGCCGCCCGGTTTCCCCGAGTCGCCGCTCGCGATCACCAGCCCCGCGAGGCGCTCCTCGTCCTCGCTCGCACGATACTGTTTCGCGTGAGCGTTCCGACTATGGGTTTCGATGGCGCGCTCGCGGTCGGCGGGCGAGAGCGAATCGAAATCGGTGATCGAGTCGATCGTGAAGTACCCGATCAGATAGCGGTGGATCGGGGTCGACTGGCCCTCGCGAACGAGTCCGGCGTAGAAAGCGAGTAGATCCCCTGGGCTCAACCGAAGCAACTGCGAGCGGGACTTCTTCGGGTCACCGAAGGTAAGGGCCTCGAAGTTCGGATCATGGTGCAACGGCGTATCGGCGAACTCCTCGTGCCACTCCCCCTTTCGGTAGACGCGATCGAAATAGTCCGCGAGCGTGCGGTCCCGATGGCGGAGCGTCGTATTTCCGTATCGTTTGCCCTCAGTGCTTTCATCGGCGTCGGGGATCGGGACGTACTCGAAGCGGCCGTCGGGATAGACCGGCGGCGTCGGTCGGGTATTGGTGGAATCCGCACCGACGCCGATCAAAAGCACGGTCATCGGCGGCCCTCCGCGCCATGGACGGATGATCGCTTCGGGACCCGCTCGGGACGGCAGCACCGGGCGATCGACTCACCGATTCGACCATCGGTTATATACCTGTGGCGGCATGAGCAAGGACGAATGGGCGGAACCGTCGTCGAAGTCGAAGTGCCCGTCGAGGAGTTCGCGCTCCGGGAGACGATCGCCGAACTCGGCGACGTGGGCTTCGAACTCGAGCGCGTCGTCGCCCACGACCCCGATAACGTCATCCCCTTCGTCTGGGTCAGCGGCGCGGACACCGACACCGAGGCGATCGAGGCCGCACTCGAAGCGGACGCTACCGTCGAGTCCTTCGAGTTGCTCGCGGAGTTCGACGACGAGTGGCTCTATCGAATGAACTGGGGCGAGCGCGTCGATATGCTGATCCAGGTCCTCGTCGAGGAAGAGGGGACCGTAATGGCCGCGACCGCGAGCGGGGAGAGTTGGAACCTCCGGGTACTGTTCCCCGAGCGCGGCGCGCTTTCCCGGACCCACCAGTACAGCGAGAACGCTGGCCTCACCTGGGACGTCCAGCGTATCTACCGGCTCGACGAGGGCCGACAGGGTCGCTTCGGCCTCACCGACGCCCAACAGGACACGCTCACGGAGGCCTTCGAGCAGGGCTATTACGAGATCCCCCGCGGGACGGCCGCGAAGGAACTCGCCGAGGAACTCGACGTCTCCCACCAGGCGTTGTCCGAACAGCTCCGCCGGGCGCATGGCAGTCTCGTGAAAAACGCCATCATCATCGGCCGCGGGGCGGACTCCGAGGAGGAGTAGTCGTCCTCGGCGACCGAGACCCAAGCTATTAGCTGACGGGATACTAACTAACGACCATGGCAGGGTACACCGAGTACCTCGAGTCAACGAACACGCTCGGGTTCGTCGGATACCTCTCGGCCGTGCTCGCCTTCGGTCCGATGTTGGCGTTCGTGCTGCTGGGTGAGCTCGACAGTTTGACAGGTAGCGTGGCGGTCGGGTTGACGGTCGTCGCTTTCCTCTCGGTCCTCCTGGTGTTCGGAGACGCCATCGGGCGACGGCGAGCCGAGGGAACCGACGACGATCGGAGGAGCGAGGAAGCGGGCAGCATCTGGGCGATGATTCCGGACTGGCAGTACAACGGGCTCTACGCCGAGTCGGGTGCATCGACCCGGGGTGAACAGGAACGAGCTCTCCGCGAGACGCAGAAACAAGCGAACGAGGCCGAACGCCACCTGCAGAAGCGATCGAACTAGCCTGCTCGGTTCGTGCGTTCATCCGTCGGCTTCCTGCTTTCTCGTATGTGCGAGGCGACGACTCGTGGCAGAGCGGTCGTGTCGGCTCGTTACTCCCGCTGCACGCCGGGATTGGTGACTGCACCGTTCGCCGCCGAACCGAAGGCTAGTCCATATTTCGCGAGCACGCCCGAATCGTAGTTCGGCTCCGGCGCTTCCCAGTCGGTCAGCCGTTCGTCGACTCGTTCCTCCGCGAGATCGACGTTCATCTCCCGTTCGGGGATGTCGATCTCGATGCGGTCGCCGTTCTCGATGGCGGCGATCGGGCCGCCGACGAACGCCTCTGGCGCGACGTGGCCGATCATCGGACCGCGCGTCGCGCCGGAAAACCGGCCGTCGGTCAACAGGGCGACATCGTCCTCGTGACCCTGGCCCACTACTGCGGCAGTGACCCCCAACATCTCGCGCATCCCCGGACCGCCCTGGGGGCCTTCGTTGCGAATGACGATCACGTCGCCGGACTGGAGGTTGCCCTCCTGGACGTACTGCATGGCGCTCTCCTCGTTTTCGAAGACGCGGGCGGGCCCCTCGTGATAGAAGTCGTCCTCGCCGGTGACTTTGAGGACAGCACCGTCGGGAGCGAGATTGCCCGTGAGAATCTTGATCGCCCCCTCCTCGTGGAGCGGCTCCTCGACGGTGTAGAGGAAGTCCGCGTCGATTTCCTCGTCGGCCGGCAGATCGAGGGTCTCCAGTTCCTCGGCGATCGTCTGGCCGGTGACCGTCATCGCCTCGCCGTGCATGTACCCGCCCTCGACCAGCCGGCGGATGACGACCGGAACGCCCCCGACGTCCTGGAGGTCTTTCATCACACGCGTCCCGCCGGGCTGGAGGTTCGCGATCTTCGGGGTTCGCTTCGAGATCGCATCGAAGTCGGTGATCGACAGATCGATGCCGGCCTCGGCGGCGAGCGCCAGTAAGTGCAACACGCCATTCGTAGAGCCCCCCAGCGCGACCTGGAGGGCGATCGCGTTCTCGAAGCTCTCCCGTGCGAGGATGTCGGAGGGCTTGCGATCGGCCTCGATCGCATCGAGGACCAATGCGCCGGCTTCCTCGGCGGTCCGGTAGCGTCCCTCGCTCTCGGCGAGCGGGCCGGCACTGCCCAGCGGCGCAAGGCCGATCGCCTCGCTGATCGAGGCCATCGTGTTCGCGGTGAACATCCCGCCACAGGAGCCCGCGCCCGGGCAGGCCTCCCGTTCCAGTTCGTCGAGTTCTTCCCGACTGATGTCGCCCTGGGCGTACGCGCCGACTCCCTCGAAGACGCTCTGGACGGTGAGTTCTCGGCCCTCGTGCTCGCCCGGCAGGATCGACCCGCCGTACAGAAAGACCGTCGGCAGATCGGTCCGGATCGCGGCCATCATCATCCCCGGGAGGTTCTTGTCACAACCGGCAACGGTCACCAGCGCATCCAGGCGCTCGCCGAAGGCGACGAGTTCGACCGAGTCGGCGATCACCTCCCTGGAGACCAGCGAGGATTTCATTCCCTCGGTGCCCATCGAGATCGCATCGCTGATCGTTATCGTGCCGAACTCGATGGGCATGCCGCCCGCCGATTCGACGCCCTCGATGGCCGAGACTGCGACCTCGTCTAAGTGCACGTTACAGGGAGTGATGTCCGCGGCGGGATTGGCGATGCCGACCATTGGCGAGGAGAGATCCGCGTCGTCGAAGCCCATCGCCCGGAACATCGAGCGATGGGGGGCACGCTCGGGTCCTTCGGTGACCTCGCGGCTCGGTAAGTTCTCGGGTTTCTCGACGGGTTCGCTCTCGTTCGACTCGTCGCCGCCGGTCTCGCGCTCCGCGGACGATACCGGCTCCTGGTGGCTCATAACGATGCCAGATCCCCCGATGGCTTAACTGCTCGGGCGAACGCGGTCGAACGAGGTCCCGCCTCGGAGCCGAGTGCCGGCGTGCCGTGCTGACCGCTCGCCGATCGATCCTCCCGGGGACCGCCGCGTCGAGGGCCGATCGCGGGCCGAGGCGCTTCCTCCACGCGCGCCGGTCGGATTCCGAACACGTTTTTTACTGGGGACGCGCCAGGCCGCATACGATGGACAGAACGGTCGCCGTCGCGTACTACCCCGAGGGCGCGGGTCACGCGACCCGGATGCTGGCGGTGGCGAAGGCGCTCGAAGCGCGCGGCGTAGGGGTATCGCTTGCCGGCGGCGGGCCGGGGGCGAAATACGTCGAGCACAACGGCTACGAGCAGTTCTCCCCCACGGCAGTCGATTTCGTCTCGGACTATCAGGGCCATGGGGCCCCGGCTAGCGACGGCGAGCGAAGCGCCGGCGACGACGGGAGCACCGACGCGACGGCGACCGCGGACGGGTGGACGGCTCCGGTCGAGGGCGATATGGGGCGCTTCGGCGGACGACGGGTCGGTATCGCGGAGGAGACCGGGTCGCTCGCACGCGTGTTCGCCCGGAGCCTTCCCTGCAGCGCGAAGCGTGTACGCGATTACGTGCGGTGGTTGCGCGACCTGGGGCCCGAGGCGGTCGTGACCGACGACATGTTCGCGGCGATGGCCGCCCCGGTGACGAACACGCCGCTGTACGTCCTCACGCATAACACCGCCTCCTACTACGACGCGGTGATCGAACAGGCCTTCACGTGGTTGCTCAATCGCTACCAGCTGGCCGGTGCCGGGGCCTTCCTCTATCCCGCGATCTGGCCGCCCGATCCCGGTGACCCGCCGGGCGTGACCCGCGTCCCGCCGGTGGCGCTGGAGGCCAGTGGCGCGGAGCCCCCACCCGAGGACGTCGGGGTATTGCTCGTCCCGAGTACCTACTCGACGGGTTTCGAGGAACTCGCGGGAGTACTGCGCGCGGAGGGCCGGTCGGTGACACTGGTCGGCGACGGCGAGTGGAGTTGCGTCTCGGCGCTTCTGCCGTATATCCGTGCGGCCGACGTGGTAGTCTGTTCGGGCTACTCGACGGTCATGGAGGCGGCCGTCGGCGGCACCCCCTGTGTCGTCTGGCCCTTCACTGACGAACAGCACGGTTTCACCAGAGTTATCGAACGCACGGGCCTACACGGGTTCAAGGTCGAGCACTCGATCCCTCATGTCCTCCGGGCGGTACGCCAGCCTCCCGAGACCCCACGCTACGAGAACGGTGCGGACCGCGTCGCCGAGTTCGTCGGCAACCGACTGGCCTGAAATCGACGCGTCGGTCCACCGTAAACGCGCTCGAACCGATCAATCCCCTTCGGTGGCAGTGGTCTCCGTATCGGTAGCCTCGCTTCCCTTGGGATCGAACGCCGGGGTGATCGGGCGGCCGATGTGATTTCCTAATAGCCACTCGGACCACTCGAGTTCGAGCACGCGACAGTCCCGATCGGGGATCCGGCGGTCGCGGGTCTGGCTGTAGTTCAATAGGGCGACGAGGACGACACCTCCTACCGTATTGCCGAGTACCGCGGGGACGAGAAAGCCACCGAAGAAGGCAGCGAACGTCGCGTCGCCGCTGAAGACTACGTACAGTACCTCCGCCGAGCCGACGATCGAGTGTGCTAACCCTGCTGCGGCTACCATGTAGGTGAGCAGGAAGATGACGAACACGCGGGCAGCCGTGTCCCGGGCGGCATGAACTAGCCAGACCATCCCGGCGACGAGCCCACCGGCAAAGACCCCTTTCCAGAAGAGATCGACCCAAGAGAGTTCGAGGAAGTGCGCACCGAACTCACTCGCGACCGTCGCCGTTGCGGGCGAGAACACGCCGGTGTTCGCGAGCACGTAGGCACTCATCGCCGCGCCGAGAACGTTCGCTACCAGCACGATCCCCCAGACGCGAACGAGCGCTGGAATGCTCGCGATCCGGGTCATGACGAGCGTCACCGGCGTGAGGGTGTTCTCGGTGAACAGTTGATAGCTGCCCAGCACGACGCCGATAAAACCGAGCGGGTAGAGCAGATAGCCGAGAGCGGTAGCGCTGCCCGACCCGCCTGACCCGCCCGGCCCCGAGAGGAGTGCCGTCAGCGCAGCCGAGCCCAGAAAGGAGAAGCTCATGACGATACCGGCGGTGAGCCCGCTAAGAAATAACAAGCGATTGCTCCGGCTGAACTCCTCGTCGGCGGTCGCAACGACGCGCTGGAATATCTCGTCGGCGGAAAACCGATCGCGGACGGCCGCTCCCGCAGCCGGTGCGCCGCGCTGGGAGCGATCGATCGTCTCGCGCAGATCGTTAGCACTACCGCCGGCAGTCGCCGCCGACGCCGATACCCCGGAGAGATCGCCGACATCGATCAGCGCGTTCGAGATGGCGTCTGCGGTGTAGCGGCCCTCGTAGCGCTCGCCGTCGATGAAGAAGGTCGGCGCGCTATGGACCTCGCTTTCGATCCCGCTCTCGAAGTCCTCGCGGACGCGGCCCTCGTGGGTACTCTCCGTTAACTCCTCGGCGAACCGATCGGTATCGAGGTCGAGCGCTGCGGCGTGTTCGACGAGTTCGGTGTCCGAGAGCCCCTCCTGGTGCTCGTAGAGCCGGTCGTGCATCGCCCAGAACGCGCCCTGGTCGGCAGCGGCCTCGGCGGCTTCGGCGGCGTGTTTGGCCTGTGGGTGGATCTGAGTCAGCGGGAAGTGCCGGTAGACGTATCGGAGCCGGTCGCCGAACCGCTCCCGTATCGCCTCCACTTCCGGATATACTTCCCCGCAGTCCGGGCAGTCGAAGTCGCCGTACTGGACGAGGGTCACCGGAGCGTCGTCGGGCCCGCGGGTATGATCGTGCTCGTCGACCGGGTGCGTGAGATCTACCGCCGGATCGGTAAGGACGGTGCTGTCGGCGCTCATTCGGTGTCCTCGATTACGAAGGAGAGGACGACCGAGCGACTGGCAAGCGGAATCACTGGTGCTGCCCTTATCAGCGAGCGTTGATGTCGATTTCGGTCGTATCGGGGGCTGTGTCCTGCGGACACGCGAAAGCGATCCCCTCGACACCGAAACCGCCTTGCGGCGCTCGACCGTACCTGCGGCGATGACACGGGCGCGAGTCACGGCCGGCGCTCGCTTGCACTTCGGCTTCTGTAATCTCTCGCTCGCGCGCGAACGCCTGTATGGCGGCTTGGGCGTCGGGCTTCGCGAGCCACGGGTCGTCCTCGAAGCCGCTCCTGCCAGGAACGTCGAGGCGAGCGATCCGGTAGTAAGGGACGCCGCCCGGCGGTCGGTCTCGTTGCTCTCGGTGCCTGGTGCGAGGGTGAGCCTCCGGGGGGGGTATCCGCGTCACGTCGGGTTGGGCAGTGGCACCCAACTCGCGCTCGCGACCCACGCCGCGATCGCCCGCGCTCACGATCACGAGCCGAACGTTAGAGCCCACGCGTCGGGACTCGGCCGGGGCGGGCGCAGCGGCGTCGGCGTCGGGACCTTCGAGAGCGGCGGGTTTCGCCTCGACGTCGGCCACCCCACGGAGCGCTTCACGGCCAAGCGGCCGGCCGACGGCTCCTGGCAGGTGCCCCCGACCGGCGCGCGCCACGACCTGCCGGAAGCGTGGCGGTTCGTCGTCGTCGTTCCCGCGATCGAACCGGGTAAAAGCGGCGCGGCCGAGGACGACGGCATGAGCGCGATCGTCGAGCGAGCGGAGCCGGCGATCGCCGACGAGATTTCCCGAGTACTCACCCAGCGACTACTGCCAGCGGCCGCCGAGGGAGATCCCGAAAGGTTCGGGAGCGCCGTGAGCGAGATCGGCCGTCTCAATGGTGCGTGGTACGCGAACGAGCAGGGCGGGACCTACCGACCGCCCCTCGGCGGGATCGTCGACACGCTGGGTTCGAGTTCCGCTATCACAGGGGCCGGTCAGTCTTCCTGGGGACCGACGGTCTATGGCCTCACGACCGAGACGAGTGTCGAGAAAGCGAGAGCCGCGGCGAACCGTGCGCTCGATCGGGCTGGCGTCGACGGCGAGACCTACGTCTGTCGGCCGGCCAGCGAGGGCGCGCGGATCGAGGACCTCTGATCCCCCTTGAGGAAGCGAATCCGGCGTCGACCCTTTCTCATCCTCCCCCGTTCTCCTCCCGTTCGTTCCGTCCGGTCGATCCCTGAACACGCAGCTCTAAGTACGATGACCGGGCCAGACGCCCCGTGAAGCGAGTCCCCTTCGGGATCGAACGCCTCGATGCGACGATCGGCGGGTGTCCGCCGGCCGGCAGCGTCGTGCTCGTGGCCGGCGAGGCCGGGGCCGGTGCCCGTGAGTTCTGCTATACGAGTGCCGTGCTCTGTGGGCTCGCCCACGAGGACGGCGACCCCTTCGAGTTACACTACGGCGCGCTCGCTCCGGAGGCGAACCTCCCCGAGGCGATCCACTACTGCTCCTTTACCGCCGATCGGGAGGAACTGTGTCGCGAGATCGGGCTGGTGATCGACGAGGAGATCAGCACGACCGGGCTCGACGGCGTCTCCTTTCACGATCTCTCTGGGGTACTTCGGCTCGAGCCCGGTGCCCGTCGAGTGGTACGCCGACCGGACTGGAGACATCGAATCCCTGGGGGCGGTCCACAGCCGCGAGGACGTGCTGACGACGCTGGCCGACGAACTGGATGCCTGTGCGCCGGGTAGCCTCGTCGCGATCGACTCGCTGACGGATCTGCTCGCGACGAGCGAGGACCGAACTTGGGCCGACATCGTCCTGTTCGTCCGCGGGCTCACGAAGGCGACGACGGCCTGGGAGGGAGTAGTGTTACTACACGTCAATCGCGAGGCCCTCTCGGAGTCCCAGTACGGCCTGCTCACCGACGCGGTCTCGGGGACGATGGAGTCCGCCTGGGAGTCGGGCGGGAGTTCCCGTACCCGGACGATGATCGTCAAGCACTTCCGGGGAGTGCTTCCCCGCATCGAAGCCGAGGACATCGTCCGCTTCGAGACCGACATCGGCCCGACCGGCTTCGACATCAGCGACGTCCAGAAGATCCGATGAGTGCGTTCTTCACTCACCCTGCGTCGAACGGCGTGGCTCCCCGGTCCGGATCCCGATCGGAGCAACGCGGAGCGTGGACTAGCCGTCGATCGCTTCGCAGCGGCCATACGACTTGTGAACAGCCGTGTGCTACGTTCACATTCACATGTCCGAAGAACGAACAGGTGAGACGCGAGCGGACGAGCGACCGGCTGGCGACCGATCGACGAGCAGGAACACGGCCGGTCGGTTCGCCTCGGGGATCGTCCGACTCGGTCTCGCGGTCATCGGAGTCGTCTTACTACTGTTCGCTGCCGGGCGGATCGCCGGAATCGACCTGCTCGAAATGGCGATCGAGGTCCTTGCCTCCCCGATCGGCCGCTGGATCGCTCTCGCGTTCGTCGCGCTGGTACTGATCGTCATTGCCGTCCGTGGGTTCTCTAAGCGGTGAGTGCCTACTCATAGCCGTTAGGGACGAATCGATCGCCGGTCGACGGAAGGAGGCGGATCGACAGCAGCGACGGCGAACCGACCGTCAGTGAGCGCCCGCGAGCGCGGCGTCGATCCGCTCGTTGAGCGCACGCAACCCCTCCGTATCGAGATCGAGTTTCGTGGTCGTCGAGGACCCCTCCGCGCCCGTCTCGATCTCGACGGCGAAGCGCCGGGCCAGACCTCGGTGACGTCGATCCGGGCGTCGGGCGTCGCGGGAACGTCGGCGTCCGGATCCCCTTCCGCCTCCGAATCCGGGTCCGCGTCGGTAGTGGCCATTACTGATCCCGGGTTCGACCGGCCGGCATATATAGGTGCGCCTTGAACGGTCAATCTGTCCTGATAACACTTCGTATAGTGGACG
This sequence comes from Halobacteriales archaeon QH_8_64_26, assembly GCA_003021725.1. Classification (GTDB taxonomy): domain Archaea; phylum Halobacteriota; class Halobacteria; order Halobacteriales; family Halococcaceae; genus PXQR01. The sequence goes on along the minus strand of PXRA01000007.1, from coordinate 143,532 downwards.
TTCGATAGTCAATTCGGCGTCGAAGCGCGCGTTCGTCGTTTTTATCGGGCTCCGTCGGTAACGGAGCGATCGGAAGCGATCGGCACGAGCGGAAGCGGTCCGCGCGAACGGACCCCGGCCGGATGCTTTTGTCCGTCCGGCCGATAGCGTTCAGTCATGCAGTTCTGCGAGGAGTGCGGTTCGCTGATGCACGCCGACGGCGATGAGATGGTCTGTTCGTCCTGTGAGGCCCGACTCGCGAAGGACGAGGACGTCGCGGCTCAGTACGTGAGTACCGAATCCCAGACGTTCGACGACGTGATCGAGACCACCGAAGACGCCGCCGAGGAGGGCTTGCCGACCGCCGAGGTGACCTGTGAGGAGTGCGGCAACGACCGAGCGTGGTACACGATCAAACAGACCGGGGCGGCCGACGAGCCCCCGACGCGCTTTTTCAAGTGCACGGAGTGTGGCTATCGCTGGCGCGGGTACGGCTGAGAGGACGGAGGGAAGCGGGCGAGGGGCACGGTCGAGGCAGTGACCGGCAGTTCGGCAGCGGTGATTCTAACGGACGTTTACTCGGATCCGGATAGAAATTTGCCGCAGTAGGAAGGCTTAGTCCTCCGGGTTGTGCGTGTTGCGGTATGAAATTACACACGAGAAGCGTCGGCGAGGACGTCGACTACTTGGGTTCGCTTCTCGGATCGATCTTCGAGGCACGGACCTCGCGGGACGCCTTCGAGACCGTCGAGCGCGTCCGCCACGAGTCGATCGACTATCGCAGCGGCGAGCGCGAGAGCCGCGAGCGCGTAGAAGAGGTCCTCGGCGGACTCGATCCGAGCACCGAGAACGTCGTCGCGCGGGCCTTTACCAGCTACTTCGAACTCATCAATCTCGCCGAGGAGCGCCAGCGCATCCGGTCGATCAGGACCGCCTCCCAAGAGGGGACCCTCGGGGAGACGCTCGCCGACGCCGTCGCCGAACTGAAGGCGGCGGGAGCCGGGGACGCGGTCGTCCAGGCGATCTTAGAGGACGTGCTCGTCGTCCCCACGTTCACCGCCCACCCCACCGAAGCACGCCGGAAGACGGTCAAATCGAAGCTTCGCGCGATCGCGGAGGCCCTAGCGGTTCTCGATGAGTCCAGTCTCACCGACCTCGAACGAAAACAGGTGAAACGGACCGTCGAAGCGGAGGTAACGAGCCTCTGGGCGAGCGCACAGCTCAGAGGTCGCCGTCCGGAGCCGACCGACGAGGCTCGGAACGTCCAGTGGTACCTAGAGGAAGTGCTCTTCGAGGTAACCGGGGAGGTCTACGACGAACTAGAGGAGGCCCTGGCGGCCGAGTTCGACGTCTCCGTGCCCAAGCTCTTCGAGTTCCGGTCGTGGGCCGGGTCGGATCGGGACGGTAACCCTTACGTCACCCCCGACGTCACCGAAGAGACCTTGCAGCGCCAGCGGGCGGTCGTTCTCTCGCGGTACCGCGACGCGCTCAAGCGCCTCTCGGGAACCTTGAGTCAGGACGGCGGACGGCTCTCGCTCACGCCCGAATTCGAGGCTCGCCTCGATGCCGACCGCGAGCGGCTGCCGGCGGTCGCCGACACGGCCGCGGAACGCTACCCCGAGGAGCCCTACCGGCAGAAGTTACGCCTGATGCGCGAGCGCCTCGACCGCGTCGGGGACGTCCGTCCCGGTGGGTACAACAGTGCAGCGGAACTGCTGGCGGACGTGGGGGCGATCGACGCCGACCTCCGAGCGAACGGGGCGAGCGTCGTCGCCGACGCGCACGTAGAGCCGCTCCGTCGGCAAGTCGATACCTTCGGCTTCCGGCTCGCCGGCCTCGACCTGCGCGACCACCGCGAGAACCACACCCAGGCCATCGCCGAGGTCCTCGCCGGGGAGGGAATCGACTACCGGGCGCTCGATGAATCGGAGCGGACGGAGCTGTTGACTGACGCGATGAGACAGGACGACCCCGTGATCGACCTCGGGATCGGAGCCCGTGAGGCACTGTCCGAGAGCGCAGCGAGAGTTCTGGAACTGTTCGACCGGCTGGGCGAGTGGCAGCGCGAGTACGGCACCGACGCCATCGACACCTACTGCATCAGCATGACCGAGGAAGCGAGCCACGTCCTGGAGGTGTGCTTTCTCGCCGACCAGGCGGGGGTACTCGACCTGGAGGGCCACTCCGGACTCGACGTCGTCCCGCTACTGGAAACCGAACACGCCCTCGCCGAGGCCGACTCGATTCTGCGCACCCTCTTGGGGAACGAAGCTTACAGTCGAGTGCTCGACGCCAGAGGGGGTGTACAGGAGGTGATGATCGGCTACTCCGATTCGAGCAAGGAAAACGGCTTCCTGGCGGCGAACTGGGACCTGCATCGTACCCAGCGCCGGCTCGCGGGCGTCACCGACGCTCACGGCGTGACGCTCCGGCTGTTTCACGGTCGGGGTGGCTCGATCTCCAGGGGTGGCGGGCCGATGAACGAGGCGCTGCTCGCCTTACCGACCGAGACCGTCACCGGGCAGGTCAAGTTCACCGAGCAGGGCGAGTCCATCGCCGAGAAGTACGCCAACCCGCGCATCGCCGAACGCGAACTCGAGACGATGCTCGACGCACAACTACGCGCGCGCCACCGCGCGCTCGGACACGAGAGTGGGGTCGGAGACGGCGACGGTGACGGCAACGAGGAGCTTCCCGGCGAGTGGCGCGAGGCGATGGACCGGATGGCAGAAGCGGCCCGCGAGGAGTACCACGACTTGCTTTCGACGGAGGGGTTCGTGGCCTACTTCGAACAGGCGACGCCGATCACGGTGATCGAGGAACTGAACCTGGGGTCGCGGCCCGCCTCTCGAAGCGGGGAGCGCACGGTCGAGGACCTGCGGGCGATCCCCTGGGTGTTCGCCTGGACCCAATCGCGGTGTATCATCACCGGCTGGTACGCGCTCGCGACCGGGATCGACGCCTATCTGCAGGACGGCGACATCGAGACGCTACAGGGGATGTACGAGGAGTGGCCCTTCTTCCGGGCGACGCTCGACAACGCCGCACTGGCGCTTGCCCGTACCGACGTGGAGATCGCCGCCGAGTACGCCGCGATGGCCGACCCGGAACTCCGGGAGCGCTTTTTCGATCGCCTGTGTGCGGAGTACGACCGCGGGGTCGAGCTAGTGACCGAGATCACCGGCCGGGAACACCTCGTAGAACGGGGGTGGCTGCGCGAGAGCCTGCGGCGGCGCAACCCCTACGTCGACCCGTTGAACTTGCTCCAGGTCCGGTTGCTCGACGCCGACGACCTGGACGCCGAACGCGAACGAACACTCCGGCTCACGGTCAAGGGGATCGCCGCCGGCATGAAGAACACCGGCTGAGCGGGCTCCGATCGTGTGGCAGGCGATCGGGTGGGGGTAGGGGTAGTGGACCTCCGACCGAAGGCACTTGTCCGCGCGAGCACGAGCGAACCCGTGAGCGACGAACGCGACGCCGCGGCCGGAGCGGACCACACCCCTCCAGAACGAGCGCAACGAGGAGAGCGAGGGGAGCGCGACGAGGACGGCCGTCGAATCGAGATTCACCCCGGTTGTGAGGCGATCGTCGAGTTCGACCCCGAGCGGACCTTCGACTGTGTCGATTCCTGTACCTGGTGTTGTCACCACGGCGTTATGCTCTACGAGCCCGACTTCGTCGAGCTGGCCGAACACGCCGATCTCAGCGAGGCGACGAGGAGCCGCCGGGGTCGCCAGTTCGTCCCTCGCGAGGGGAAAAACAGAACCGACCACGTCGCGGCGGACGGCGGGGCCTGCCGATTCCTGGGCGAGGACGGGCTCTGTGGGCTCCACGCCGAAGCGGACTGGAAGCCGACGCGCTGTTCGGTCTTCCCGCTCGAAGTCTCGGTCGAAAACGAGGAGATCCACGTCTCGATCCGCGAGGACGCCGAAACCCACTGTGAGGGGATGGACGTCTCCGAGCGCCGACTGATCGACCACCTCGACGCGTTCCTGCCCGAAACCCTCTGGGAGCTACCCGATCCCGAGACGAAAGTAGAATTGTAGACTCGAATCAGCATCGAAGGAATGAGAGGCAGAGACAGAACGAGGGCTCCAGCCAGTCGAAGGTTTCGAACGTCGATTCCGATACCCGAATCCGTTTTCGCCAGTTCGTGGAACCGACTGGAGTGCGCTCCGCTCGCTCTCGGCGCTGCTTCGAGCGAAAGGCTATTGCTACACAAGCGTAAAGCAAGTGTATAGTATATCCGACGCGGACGTTTCGAGCGGCAACGACGAACCGGAGAAAGTACAGATCAACCTGCGGCTGACACGAGCTTTCCTCGACGATATCGACGCGACGTGGAAGGACCAAGGGTTCAACTCCCGAAGCGAGTTCCTGCGTCACGTCACCCGGGATGCAGTGAAACATCCCGACTTCTCCAGAGAGGGCTGGAGGCAGATCGCAGCGAGCGAACACCAGCTGCGGTCCGGGGAGACGGAGCTAGTCTCGCGTGAGGACGTCCGGTCGATGATGGATCGGGATCGAGACGCGGATGCCGAGTGAGGACGCGGACTGGACGTAGAAATTCACACCGCGAGCCGTCGATGGGTTCGAAGGGCTCGACGCCCATCCTCAGGACCGCATCGTCTCGAAACTGGACGAAGTGGTTAGATCCGAGTGGCGTGCTCCGGGCGATTACCTCGAACCGCTCGCGGGTGGCCCGTTCGAGAAGCTGCGCGTCGGACAGTGCCGTCTCGCGTGCGTTCCCGATCACGAGAACCGGGTGCTCGAAATTCACCGCATCGAGCACCGAAGCGGTGCGTATACGGCTGACGACTAACTCACTATCCGAACGGGAACTCCCGCGACGACTGTGTGTTCTCGGTAGCTCCGGTCAGTAGTTCTTACTGTGTCGGGTCGATCGTCACCGGGACCTCACCCGCTGGACGGAGCGTCGGGGTCGGGCGCAGGTCGTCCAGGGCGTCTTCGGGCACGTCGATGTCGAACTCCCCGGTCAATCGTGCGAGCGTGAGCGTCGCGCCCGAGAGCGCGAAGTTCCGGCCGATACAGGCGTGCGGGCCGCTGGCGAAGGGGAAATAGGCCGGCACCGAGTTCGGTGAGAGTTCCTCCCAACGGCTGGGGTCGAATGTTCGAGGGTTCTCGAAGTACCGCCCGTCGCGCTGGATCGAGTACTGTGGGAGGACGATCGCCGAGCCCGCCTCGACCCGGTAGTTCCCCAGCCGAACCTCGCCGGTCGCCTGGCGGAAGGTCGCCCATGCCGGCGGGTACAATCGAAGTGCCTCGCGGTAGGCCCGATCGGCTGCCGAAAGCTCCTCGACGTGCTCGTAGCCGGGCGTCGTAGCGTCCTCGCCCGTGCCGAAGACGTCTCTCGCTTCCTCGCGGACCGCCTCGCGTGTCTCGGAATGCCAGGAAAGCAGGGACAGCGTGTAAGTGAGGCTGAGTGCCGTCGTCTCGTGGCCGGCGATCAGGAAGGTCGCGACCTCGTCGCGGATCTGGTTCGGCTCGTACTCGACGTCGGGATCGTCCTCAGCCCCGATGAGCAACGTGAGCATGTCACGTGCGTCCTCGGCGGCTGCGTCGCTCCCCGCCAGCTCCTCGCGCCGGCGCTCGATGATCTCCGCGGCCAGCCCGCGGATGCCCTCGGCGGCCTCGCGGAACTCCGGATCGGTGCGATCGGGGAGCCACTCGGGGCTGACCGTCGTCGGCGAGAACTCGAACTCCCGGCCCGCGATCGCCATCCACTCGTGGAACCGGGCCGCACGCTCCCGACCGATGTCCTCGCCGAGCAAGATCTCCGATGCCACCCGAATCGTGAGCGTCGTCATCTCGCGGTGGAGATTACGCTCCTCGCCCGCGTCGAGCGCGCGCCACTCCGCGGCGAGTTCCGCGGCGCGCTCGCCGACGGTGTTCGCGTACTCCCTGATCTGCGCGCCGGTAAACGCCGGGCGCATGATACCGCGTTGCTGGCGCCAGAGGTCGCCGTCGGACTGGACGATGCCGTTCTCGGCGATGAGCCGCGCCGAACCCTGGGCGGCGACCCGGCGGAACGCCGGCGGGCGGGCGAGTACGTCGTGGGCGAGATCGGGATCGGTCACGACCACCAGCGGCGCGCGCCCCGGGATCGGTACCGCGACGATCGAGTCGAAGCGTGCTTGCACCCCTTCGAGGAACCGGAACGGATCGGTACCGAAGCGCACGGCGTTCAACAGCCCCGCTTCCGGCGGTTGTGGGATGCGGTGTTGCATACCTACCCTAGTGCTGGCGGGCGTTTGTAGCTGTCGTCGGCGGCGATCGGGAGGCGAGTTACACGCCGATCGGCTCGATAAAATTCCCTTGTCCCGGTACCGGGGATCGACCGATCGGGACGGTCGGCCGGGCGTTCGGAGCAGGTCGGTCGGCGACAGTCGGCTCCGAGCGACGATACACCTATAGGAGCCCCAGACGACCACTCCGATATGAAGAACGTCGACGACCTGATCGAGAGCGCTACGGAGCTGGCCGCCCAGGGTTTCTCGAAGGGCGAGATCTCCGACGAACTCAACGTCTCCCGCGAGACCGCGAGCTGGCTCGTCGATCGCGGCGGGAGCACGACCGCGAGCGGCCGGAACGATGCCGGGACAGCGGCCACCGGGGATACGACGACCGATCTGGCCGACATCCACGTCGACTGGAGCGCGATCGGCCGGGACAGCACGCGCCTCTCCCACGTCGGGAGCGCGCTCGCGGACTTACTCGCCAGCAGCGACCCCGACCGGGAAGCCGAGGACATCGACCTCGTGATCGGCATCGAGAAGGCCGGCACGCCGCTTGCGACCACCGTTGCCCTGGAGATCGGTGCCGACCTGGGGACGTATGCCCCCCGGAAACACCAGTGGGAGGAAGGCGACATCGCCGAGCAGAAAGGCGGCGGGATCTCCCGGAACTTCGCGGACATCCGGGGCCGGGAGTGTTACGTGATCGACGATACGATCACCAGCGGCACTACCCTCGCCGAGACCATCGAGGCCATCGAGAGCGAGGGCGGTACGGCCGTCGCCGGCGCGGTGCTGGTCGACAAGCAGGGCGTCGGGGAGCTAAGCGGCGTCCCGATCCACTCGCTGCTGCAAGTCCTCCGTGTGAGCCGCGAGGACGCCTGACCACACCCGTCGTGTGCCTCGCGCTCCTCGCACCTGCTTCGCTCCTCGGCCGACGGTCAGCGCGTCGGGTCGAGGCCCCGTCCAGCCGTGGGTCGGGATATCGCATCGAGGAGTTATGTGGGTCGGGCTCTTGTATCGACCGTGTCGCGTGATTCCCGCGGGCCCCGGCGCTCGGAGATGGACTGGCGTCCCCCCGGCTGGAAGCATCTCCCGAAGGAGGGCCTCGAGGATTGGACGGAGAAAGTGTTCTATGCCCTCTTCGAGGTGTCGATCCTTGCACTGCCAGCACTGCTCGTTACGTCGGCGACCGGTCCGGACGTCATCGGCCAGTCCTTCGGCGTGAGCGTCTCGTTGCTGACGCTGGTTCTCGGTATCGCAACGGTCAGAAGCGAGTACGACCCCATCGGGATCGAGTGGCCACGTCTCTTCCCGGCGGCAGTGCTCGCACGAGTGGTGTGGTACAACAGCGCGATCGTTCTCGCCGGGTTCGGCGGCCGAGCGATCGATCTGCTCACCGTAGAGCGCTTCGGAACGGTCGTCTTCGCCGTCAGCGTCTCGATCGTCGCCATCGCCACCCTGCCCCGCTTCGCCGCTTCGCTCCGCCGGCTACTGGGCTGGTGGACGTGGGGCCGGCCGTTTCCCTGACGCACTCGCCCGGAATCCCGAGCGCACCGCCGACCGCTTCAAAGGACGTCTAAGTCCTGCAATCGAGTTTCGAGGTCCCGCTCTTCCCCCTCTGACATCCGGCGCAGCGGCTCGCGCAGCGGCCCGGCGTCGAACCCGCGCAGCGAGAGGGCGCTTTTGACCCCGGCCATGTACGACCCGCTCTTGAACGCTCCTCTGATCTCGTAGAGTTCTTCCTGAATCGTGCGTGCACGATCGCGCTCGCCCGCATTGTAGGCGTCGTGTAACTCGACAACGATCTCCGGAACGGCGTTCGCGACCGCACTCACCCCGCCAGTGCAGCCAAGCGCTCGGCCGACGAACTGCAGGGAATCCGAGCCGACGAGGAAGGTGAGTTCGGGGTTCGCGGCGATTGCTTGTCCGAGCCAGGGGACATCCTTGCTGGAGTCCTTCAAGCCAGCGACCCCCTCGATGGAAGCGATCCCCGCGAGGGTATCGAGCGCCAAGGCGTTTCCCGTCCGACCCGGGATGTGATAGATATAGACCGGGACGTCGACGGCCTCGGCTACGCGGCGGTAGTGCGAAACGGCACCCTCCCCGTCGAGCGGGTAGTAATACGGCGTGACGACCACGACGCCGTCAGCACCGACCTCGGCTGCCCGCCGGGCGTTTTCGACCGTCCGGTAGGTACTCGGCGCGCCGACCCCCGCGATGACGGGGACGTCTCCGCCGACTTCCTCGACGACGCTCTCGATCACCCCCGCGCGTTCCTCGTCGGTCAGCAGGGCGAACTCGCCATTGGTTCCTAAGGGGAAGACGGCGTCGACGCCCCGATCAACGACGAAGCGGGCGTGGGCCGCCGTAGTCTCGTAGTCGACGGATTCCTCGGCATCGAAGGCCGTGATGGTGGGCGGGATGACGCCTTCCAGCGAAAGGGGATCCCCGCTCCCTATCTCGTCGGTACTCATACAGCGATCGACTCACCCGGGCTTAATAAGTCACTCCCCCAGGCCTTCGGGTCAGTTCGGAGGCGACTCCTTCCGAAGGACCACTCGTAACTGGTATTCTCTCTGCTCGAAAGCGTTTCTTGCCGAACAGAAGTATTATCCGCTCGCCCTGTAGCGGGTTCGATGCTTGCTTTCCGAGCAGCAGGTGTGAGAACGGATCTTCGCACGGTGGGGCGTGTAGTGTCGATCGAGTTCGCAGTACGTTCGGTCGTCGTCGTGCCTGTGCTTCGCGCTATTGTGCGTATGCATCAACGTTAAGTGCTACCGCAGCGACGCGAAACGCGGAGGATCGATCAATGTCCGAACGCTCGAACGCGGAGCTTCCACCGCTTCCGTACGACTACGACGCACTCGAACCGCACATCTCCGAGCAGGTGCTCGAATGGCACCACGACACCCACCATCAGGGCTACGTCGATGGGCTGAACGCCGCCGAGGAAACCCTCGCTGAGGGTCGCTCGTCGGGCGAGTACTCCTCGACGGGTGGGGCGCTCTCAGATGTCACGCACAACGGGTGTGGTCACTACCTCCATACCATGTTCTGGGAGAACATGTCGCCGGACGGCGGCGGCGAGCCCTCCGGTGAGCTCGCCGACCGTATCGAGGAGGACTTCGGCTCCTACGAGGGCTGGAAAGGCGAGTTCGAAGCCGCGGCGTCGGCCGCCTCGGGCTGGGCACTATTGGTCTTCGATCCGGTCGCCGACCAGCTCCGTAACGTCGCCGTCGACAAGCACGACGACGGCGCGCTCTGGGGCGCACACCCGGTGCTCGCGCTCGACGTTTGGGAACACTCCTACTACTACGACTACGGGCCCGACCGCGGGAGCTTCATCGATGCGTTCTTTGAGGTCGTCGACTGGGACGTCGCTGCCGAGAACTACCAAAAGACGACCTCGAACCACGAGTAGGGTCGCGACACTCGACGTCTTTTTCGATGCTGTGGCCTCGGTAATTACTCTAGGGACTCGGTCCCGGTCTTCGCCCTCAGTCCCGAAACTTCTACCACGACCGGCCACCGACTCACCAAGAATGGCACCGGACGTCCTCACCCTCGGCGAGACGATGGTCCTGTTGAACCCTGCTCGATCCGGCCCGATGAAGTACCTCACCGAGTTCAGGAAACAGCTCGGCGGTGCCGAAAGCAACGTCGCGATCGGTCTCGCGCGCCTCGACCACGACGTGGGGTGGTTCTCCGCGCTCGGCGACGATCCCCACGGCGACTACGTGAAGTCGTTCGTCCGCGGCGAGAACGTCGACGTCTCGACCGTGCGGACCGACCCCGAGCGCCCGACCGGCCTCATGTTCAAGGAACGCACTGCGCTCGGCGAGACCTCGGTGTACTACTACCGCCACGGCTCGGCGGCCAGTGCCATGACGCCCGAAGACCTCCCCCGCGATTCCCTCGCCGGGGCGAACTATCTCCATCTCACCGGGATCACGCCCGCGCTGAGCGACTCGTGTCACGAGACGGTCGAGACGGCGATCGAGATCGCCGGAGCGGAGGACGTACAGGTCACGTTCGATCCGAACGTCCGGCGGAAACTCTGGGAGTCCGAAGAGCGAATGCGCTCTGCCCTCACCGACCTGATCGCCGCGAGCGACGTCGTCTTCCCGGGAACGGACGAAGGAGAATTGCTCTTCGACACGGCAGATCCCGCCGAGATCGCCGAGGAGTGCATGGCGTTGGGCGCGGAAGTAGCGGTCGTCACCCGAGGTGAGGAGGGAGCGTACGTCGCGAGCGAGGGCGGGGTCAGCGAGGCGATACCGCCCTCCGAGGTCGAGCAAGTCGTCGATCCGATCGGCGCGGGCGATGGGTTCGTCGCCGGCTTTCTCTCCGGTCAGTTAGACGGGATGGATCTCGTCGAGTCCACGAAGCGGGCGTGTGCGGTCGGAGCCTTCGCGACCACGGTTTCGGGCGACGTCGAAGCACTGCCGCGCCGTCAGGACCTCGCCGTGTTCACCGGCGAAGGCGAGGCAGTCAGTCGGTGAGGACCGAATTTTGCCGACCAGGACAGCAGCCGACCGATCGCTCACATATCCGACCAGGCCCGGAGCACGCGTCGCGGCCCGCTTATTTTCGCGAGCCAGCGGGCCGAGATCGCTTTCTTGAGCGTGCGGGCGGCCGGCCCGCTGAAGGTGTTGATCGGCACCCCGAGCACGCCGTGAGCGATCGCTTCGTCACCGACCGATACGAGGGTGCCCTTGTCGGTATACGTCCAGTGGATCAGCTCCTCGCCCCGTAGCTTCCGGGCAACGTTCTCCCCTAAGACCTCGCCGGCTTCCATCGCGGCCTCGGCAGTGGGGGGCGCTTGGTTGCCCACGTCAGGATCGACGATCGCCTCCCAGATGGCCTCCTCGGAGAGGGGACTCTCCTGTTCGTCCTGATCCATCAGTGCCGTATCGCCGAGGGCGAACACCCGGTCGTCGTCGGTTTCGAGTGTCGCGCCGGTGTAGACACGGTTGTGGTCCTTCGGCAGGTCGGCCAACCCGAGGGCGTCCTGTCCGGTGATCCCACCCGCCCAGATCAGTACGTCGTAGTCCATCTCATCGCCGCTTTCGAGTTCGACCGTCGAATCGTCGACCGCCGAGATAACGGTGTTCGTCCGGATGTCGACGTCGTGATCCTCTAATTTGTTCCGTATCGCGCCCTGGAACTCGTGGTCGTGGCCCGGGAAGATCGTTTCCGATCGTTCGATCAGGTAGACGTCAATCGGGGCGTCCGCTTCCGATCGGTAGGCGGCGATCTCCCCGGCGGTCTGGATGCCCGTCAGACCGGCCCCGCCGACGAGCACCTGTGCCGGCTCCCCTTCGGTCGCGTCGTCGGCTGCCGCCCGGATCCGTTCGCTGATCGCCATCGCGTCCTCGAGGCTCTTGAGGGTCAACGCGTGCTCCTCCAGGCCGTCGATGCCGAAAAACGCCGTCTTCGAGCCGAGACAGACGACGAGGAGGTCGTACTCGATCGACGAATCGGCGGCGAGTCCGATAGTTCGATCGTCGACGTCGATATCGGTGACCTCCCCCTGGACGAAATTCGTCTCTTCGGTGATGATCTCCTCGATCGGCACCGTGATCTCCTCGCGAACGCTCGCCTCGCGGATCAGGCGGTGGGACTCGTGTAACAGGAAATGATAGTCCTCGTTCGAGATCCAGGTGAGCGAGACGTCCTCGTTGTCGCCCAGTTCTCCTTCTAGACTATCGATCGCAGCAGCGCCACCGTATCCCGCACCGAGCACGACGATCTCGACGGTCATGGAGCCTCCTTCCGAAGGAGCCGGTACAAAATTTGGGATTGATAACTCTACCACGCCCGAAGATGCTCGACGACGGGCCTGCCAGTTTCTGGCAAGGATATATGTTAGACCATAACGTAGTGTAAGTGGGATGGGGGTCACTTCACAGGGGGAAGGCGGCCGGCCGGAACCGAGGGCGTGTCCGGTGTGTATCTCGAAGCGCATCGAGCGCGCGCGAACGATGGACGTCGACTACCGGTGTCCGGACTGTAGCGCGCTGTTCGACGCCGACGAACGGATCATCGCGGACCCGCGTCGCGGACGACTCGACGATCGCGGGCCCGAACGATCGGAAGGGTGATCGCCGTCGCCGCGACTCGAATCGCTAGTCGCTATCGGCGCTCTCGAAGAGCGTCGCCGCCGGGAGCTGTCTCACCGACTCGACTGCCAGATCGGCCAGCGGCGAACGATCGCCGACGTAGACGTGTCGGTCGGCCGACAGGCGCTCTCTGGCGGCCTCGGAGAAACCATCGCGCGGTTTCATCGGGTCGGCCTCCCCGGAGATCAACGCCGTCTCGAAGAGGTGCGAAAGGTCGTGACGATCGAATTTTCCCCGCTGCATGTCGCCCGCGCCGTTCGTGAGGACCCCGAGGGTCGCCCGGTCGGCGAGCCTGTCGAGCGCATCGCGGAGCCCGTCGTGGGCCCGGGTGTCCTCGATCTGGGTCCGCTTGAGTTCCTCGGCAAAGGCCTCGGGATCGACGTCGAATCCGTAGCGTTCGACCCACCGCTCGATTCCCTGGCAGTAGGGGTCGCTCGCGTTCCGCCGGAAGTACTGATCGACGAGGGCCTTGTAGAGCGGGATCGCCGCCTCGTCGATCGCGAGATCGAACGCCGCGGCCGCGCCGGTGATGTCGTCGTCGCGTTCGTCGCGGTGGAGGAGCGTCCCGTCGACGTCGAAGTAGGTCGTGGCGTCCATACCGGTGCATCCGAACGCGATCGATCGTATCTAATCGTGTCGGAACGCTCGCGCCCCGGTGAAGGCCATCGCCATATCGGCCTCGTTCGCTGCCTCGATCACCTCTTCGTCATTGACCGACCCGCCCGGTTGGACGACCGCCTCGACACCCGCGTCGGCCGCGACCTCGATGCCGTCGGGAAAGGGGAAAAAGGCGTCCGAGGCCAGCACCGACCCCTGTGGAGATCTGTCCTCGGCGTGTTCGGTCGCTTTCATCGTCGCTAGCCGAACGGCATCGACCCGCGAGACCTGGCCCGCCCCGATACCCACGGTCTCGGTGTCGGTCGCGAGGACGATCGCGTTCGATTTCACGTTTTTTACCACTTGCCAGGCGAAACACATCGTCTCCCGCTCCGCGTCGGTCGGTTCCCGATCGGTGACGACTTCCAAGTCCTCGGGCGCGAGGCGCTGACGATCCCGTTCCTGGAACAACGAGCCGCCGACCAAGGGCCGCTCGGTGACTGCCGGCGGGTCGCTCGCGAGATCGCCGACGTCTAACACCCGAAGGCTCTCCTCTCCTACCAGCACGCCGAGGGCGTCGTCGGTGTAGCCGGGCGCGACGACACACTCCTTGAACGACTCGACGATCCGCTCGGCACTCGCTCGGTCGCACGTGCGATTGAGCGCGACGATCCCCCCGAAGGCGCTCATCGGATCGGTCGCGAGCGCGCGCTCGTAGGCTACTGCCGGCGAGTCGGCGACCGCACAGCCGGCAGGGGTGGTATGTTTCACTACCACTGCGGCCGGCCGGTCGAACTCCCGAACCGCGCCGAGGGCCGCGTCGGCGTCGTTGTAGTTGTTGTACGAGAGAGCTTTCGCACCCGCGTTCAGCTGCTCGGCACCGATCACCCCGCCGTCGGCTGGGGCGGGATCGGCATAGACCGCCGCCCGCTGGTGGGGGTTCTCGCCGTAACGAAGCGTCCGGGAGCGGTCGGTACTCGCGAGCCGTCGAGCCGGGAACCGACCCTTCTCCTCGCCGCCGTCGTCGGCATCGATCGACACCCCGCCGTCGTCGATCGTGAGCCGATCCTCCGCGATCCAGCGAACGGCTCGGGGATAGGCCCTGAACTCGCCCTTCTGGAGCACGCGCTGCTTGAGCGAGGCCGTCGAATCGTCCTCGAAGACCGGCACCGGCTCCTGGGTAACGATCGGGCCGGCGTCTACCTCCTCGGTAACGACATGTACCGTACACCCGCTTACGCGCGCGCCGGCCTCCAGGACTTGCTCGTGGACCGAGAGGCCGGGAAAGGAGGGCAGCAACGAGGGGTGGACGTTGAGCACCAACCCCGCGTCGTCGAGAAAGGTCGACGTGAGCACGCGCATGTACCCATCCAAGCAAACGAGGTCGAACTCGTACTCGGCGAGCGCGTCGAGCAGCCGGCGTTCGTGGTCAGCGCGGGATCGGTCCTCCTCGTGAGGAACGACCTCGGTCGGTAGCCCCTGGTCTTCAGCGCTCTCCAGTACCGGGGCGCTTTCCTCGTCGGTGAGCACTACCGCGAGTTCCGCTCCCCCGGGTGCCGAGTCGGCGATATGGACGAGGTTTCGGCCGCGATTGCCCGCGAGGCCCGCGATTCGAGTCATAGGGAAGAGGGCGAGCGGCCCTCCCAAATCGGTTGTGATCCGCGCGAGTCGCCCTCTCGGTCCCGAGGAGCGGATAGCGCATGTGGGCCACAGGACTGGAAGAGGGTACTAGCCGGTCGGATTCGGATCGTATGTGATTTCCAAATTTGAACCACTGCTAATAGCAAACAATTTATACTAAACAAGGGCCAGTTAATAGCTACTATGTCAGCCACTCGTGTTCGTCTTCCGAGAGCGGGACTCACAGACAGGGTCGGGCTGATAGCGGGCACGCGCGGATGAGCGGCGTCGATCGGGAGCCGCTCCGCGTGCTCCACGTCGACGACGAACCCGACTTCGCGGAGCTAGCGGCGACCTTCCTCGAGCGTGAGCGCGAGGAGTTCGAGGTGGACACGGCAACGAGTGCTACCGAGGGACTCGCATTTCTCGCCGAAGCGGACGACACCGTTGATTGTATCGTAAGCGACTACGACATGCCGGGAATGGACGGCTTGGAGTTCCTCGAGACGATCCGCGAGGAGCATCCGAAGCTTCCGTTCGTCCTGTTTACCGGGCGAGGTAGCGAGGAAATCGCCAGCGAGGCGATCACCGCCGGCGTTACCGAGTATCTCAATAAGGGTTCGGGCACCGACCAGTACGCGGTGCTCGCGCACCGCATCGACAACGCCGTCTCCCAGTATCGGGCCGAACGCGAGCTGCGAACCTCAACCGAACGAATTCGGAAACTCTACGGGGGGATCACTGATGCAATATTCGTGCTGAACGGTGATTGGCAGTTCACCCATCTCAACGATCGTGCCGAGGAGATACTCGAACGGACGGAAGCGGAGTTGATCGGTGAGGACGTCTGGGAGCAGTTTCCCGAGGCGGTCGACACTACCTTTCAGGAGAAGTACGAGAAGGCAATGGATCAGCAGGTACCCGTCGAATTCGAGCAGTTCTACCCGCCGCTGGATGTCTGGGTCGACATACGCGCCGTCCCGATCGACGACGGGCTCACGATACACTTCCGAGACATATCGGCGAAAAAAGAACGCGAACAAACGATACGACGACAGAAAGAGCGGCTCCAGACGATCGTCGAGAACGCGCCGGTCGTACTATTCACCCTCGATGGGGATGGTGTTTTCACCCTCTCGGAGGGACGGGGGTTAGCAGGACTCGGGCTCGAATCCGGCGAACTCGTCGGGCAATCCGCGTTCGATGTCTACACAGACACGCCGATCGTCGAAGACGTCCGGCGGGCGATCGACGGAGAGGCAGTACAGTCGACCGTGGGTGTCGGCGATCGCGTCTTCGAGACCTGGTATCAGCCTGTCGAGGACGAAGAGGACACTGGCGACCAGGTGATCGGCGTCGCTATCGACGTTACCGAGCGCGCGGAGCGTGAACGACGATTCAGTGCCGTGTTCAATAATACGTTCCAGTTCATGGCACTGCTACAGCCCGATGGGACCGTCATCGAGATCAACGATACCGCACTCCAGTTCAGCGGCAACGATCGGGCAGAAATCGTCGGACGGCCCTTCTGGGAGGCAAACGGCGAATCCGTCCGGTTCGAGGAGGAGATCGGCACTGGCGACGATATGGTGGCGACCGACACTTCGGTCAAGCCTGTCGCTAACGAGCATGACAACACCGAATTCATCGTCGCAGAGGGTCGCGACATCACCGAGCGCAAAGAACGCGAGCAGGAACTCGAAGCGCGCGCGACGGCGATGGCCGCTTCGATGGACGGAATGGCAATCCTCGATGCCGACGGCGAGTACACCTACGTCAACGAGGCCCACACCGATGTGTATGGCCACGACGACGAGGACGCCTTCCTCGGCGAACACTGGGAGATGTGTTACGATGAGGAGGACGTCGTGGTACTCGAAGAGGAGGCCATGCCCGCCCTCGAACACAGCGGCCAGTGGCGTGGTGAGGCCACCGGCAAGCGCCGCGACGGCACGCGGTTTTCCCAGGAACTGACTCTCACCGCACTCGATGACGACGGGCTCGTCTGTGTCGTTCGGGACATCAGTGATCAAAAGAAGCACGAGCGAGAACTCGAGCGAAAGACGGACCTGCTCGAACGGACTCAGCGCATAGCCAGCGTCGGCGGGTGGGAACTCGACCTCGTCGACGACGAACTACGGTGGACCGACGAGGTCCGCTGGATCCACGGCGTATCACAGGACTACGAACCAACGCTCGGGGCGGCGATCGATTTCTATCACCCCGAGGACGCCCCGGTTATCGAGAACGCGATCGAACGGGCGATCGAGGACGGCGAGAGCTTCGATACGGAACTGCGACTCACCACGGCGAGCGGCGATCAGCGCTGGGTGCGCGCGCAGGGAGAGCCACACGAGGAAGACGGCGAGACGGTCCTGCTTCGAGGGATCTTCCAGGACGTCACCGAGCGCAAACGCACCGAGAACGAGCTTCGGGACGAGCAGGCGTTCGTCGACACCGCGCTCGATGCGCTCGATGACGTCTTTTATTTCCTCGACACGAGCGGGGAGTTCGTCCGGTGGAACGACCGTTTAGCCGACGTCACGGGGTACACCGACGAGGAGATCGCGGGGACGCACGCGACGGCGTTGGTCAGCGAGGCGGACCACGAGCGGGTCGCCGCGGCGATGAGCGAAGTCCTCGAGGCGGGCCAGGCATCGCTCACTGCCGGCCTCCGTACGAAATCCGGCGAGACCGTCCCACACGAGTTCAGAGGGGTGCGCCTGACCGACGCCGGCGGGGAGATCGTTGGCATCTGTGGGATCGCCCGCGACATCACCGGCCACGAGCGCAACAAGCGCCGCCTCGAAGCGCTCCACGAGGGAACCCGCGCGATGATGGAAGCGACGACTCACGAGGAAGTCTGTGAGACCGCCGCGCGAACCTCCAAGCACGTGCTCGGGCATTCGATCACGGTAGTTCGACTGCTCGATGCTGATGGCGAGACGCTCGTGCCCGTCGCACAGACCGACGAGACGCGCGAGCGTGTCGGCGAGCGCCCCGCCTACCCCACCGGCGATACACCCGCCGGCCGCGCCTATCGCGGGGGGACGCCACGCACCTACGACGATCTGGCCGCTCTCGACGGGGACGAACTCGCCGAGAACTACGACCCTGGTAACGCGCGGTCGGCGATGTACGTCCCGCTCGGCGAGCACGGCGTCATCAGCATCGCCGATACGGCGGCCGATCGGTTCGATCGATCCGACGTTGCGCTCGCGAAGGTACTGGCATCGAACGCCGAGGCCGCACTCGAACGCGCCGACCACGAGCGGGCCCTGGAAGCGCTCCACGAAGGGACCCGCGCGATGATGAACGCCCAGACGCCCGAGGAGGTCTGTGACGTCGCCATCGAGACGGCTCACGATGCTCTCGATCTGCCCCTCACCGGTCTCTGGCTCTACGACCCCGACGATGACTGTCTCCGTCCGACCGCGTTTACCGACGAGGCTCACGCGCTGTTCGAGGAGTTCCCGACCTACACGGCGGGTAACAGCCTTTCGTGGGAAGTCTTCGCGGCCGGCGAGCCCGCCGTCTACGACGACGTCGGGACCCGGTCGGCGACGTACAACCCCGACTCGCCGATCGCGAGCGAGATCGTCGTCCCGCTCGGCGACTACGGCGTACTGAACAGTGGCTCGACCGACCCCGAAGCGTTCGACGACATCGACGTCTCCGCTGCCCGGATCCTCGCGGCGAACACCGAGGCCGCACTCGAACGCGCCGAACACGAAGCTCAGGTCGCACGCGAGCGCGATCGGTTTTCCGCCATCTTCGAGAACACCCGTGATCCGTCGGTAATCGTCGAGTTACACGACGGCGAGCCGATTGTACAGTCGGCGAACGCGGCCTTCGAGGGCGTTTTCGGGTACCGATCCGAGCAGGTCGTCGGCCGGTCGCTGGACGACCTCATCGTTCCCCCTGATCGAGCCCTCGATCCCGACGACGTGGACAGGGGAGATAGCCTCGCGCGTGAGGTGCGCCGTCTGACGGCGGACGGCGAGTTGCGCGATTTCCTGTTCCGTAACGTACCGATCGACGAGAGCGGAGAAGGGGAATCGTTCGGCATCTACACGGACATCACCGAGCGCCGCGAGGCCCAGGAGTACCGCGATCGACTCTACGGGATCGTCGCCGACGCAGGGTTAGCCGCCGACGAGCGAGTGAACGGACTGCTCGCTCTCGGGACCGAACGCCTCGGCGTCGAGACCGGCTTTCTCACACACATCGCCGACGGCACGCAGCGAGTCGTCGAAGCCCGCGGACCACACGAGGCTATCCGACCCGGCAGCGAGTGTCCCCTCCCCCGAACGTACTGTCGCGAGACGATCGAGAGCGACGGGCGGATGACCCTTCGGCACGCCGCCGAGGAGGGCTGGGAGGACGATCCGGCCTACGAGGAGTTCGGTCTCGAGACCTACGTCGGCTCGAAGGTCACGGTCGATGGCGAACTCTACGGAACGGTCTGTTTCGCCGACCGTTCCGCGCGCGCGAGCGACTTCTCGACCGTCGAGTTAGCCTTCATCGATCTGCTTACGCGTGCTGTCGCGAGCGAACTCGAACGCCGCCGGTACGAACGGGAACTCGAACACCAGAACGACCGCTTGGAGGAGTTCGCGAGCGTTCTCAGCCACGACCTGCGGAATCCCCTCGGCGTCGCACAGGGGTATCTCGAACTCGTCTCCGAGGAGGACGACGAGCAGTTCCTGAGGAAGGTTCGAGACGCCCACGATCGGATGGAACGGATCACCGAGGACGTACTGGCCTTGGCCCGTCAGGGACGATCGATCGGCGAGACGAGCACCGTGGACCTCGCGGCTACCGCCGAGCGAGCCTGGGAGAACGTCGAGACGGAGGAGGCGGAGCTGTCGATCGGGACCGGTCGAGAACGGGATCTCGGCACGGTCGAGGCCGACGGGAGCCGGCTCGAACAGCTCTTCGAGAACCTCTTTCGGAACGCGATCGAGCACGGTGGCGAGGACGTGGCGGTTCGGATCGATCGATCGGACGAGGGGTTTTTCATTGCGGACGACGGCCCTGGGATCCCCGCCGAGGAGCGCGATCAGGTACTCGAACACGGCCATACGACCAGCGACTCGGGCACCGGCTTCGGTCTCTCGATCGTCGAGCAGATCGCCAGCGCTCACGACTGGGGACTAGCGGTCGCCGAGGGCGAGAGCGGCGGAGCACGCTTCGAGATCCGGACCTGAACCCCCAAGGTCCGGACCCCGGTCGTCGGTCCACCAGTCGGTGTCCTGTAAGCGCCCGACCGATACGCTTTTTCGACGGGTTCACACACCCACACCCATACCCATGACCGACGACGGCCGGCACTCCCTGCAAGCGGTCTCACCGCTCGACGGGCGGTATGCACGCTACACCGAATCGCTCGTCCCCTACGCGAGCGAGGCCGCACTGATCCGTGCCCGCGTCCGCGTCGAAGTCGAGTACCTGCTCGCGCTGGCCGACTGCGAGGCCCTCTCCTTCGACCTCGCAGCCGAGGAACGCGAGTCGCTGCGGGCGATCTACGAGGACTTTTCGGTCGCCGAGGCCCGCCGGGTGAAACGCATCGAGACCGAGGGCACCAACGGTCGGGCGGCGACGAACCACGACGTGAAAGCGATCGAGTACTTCCTGCGCGATCGAGTAGACGATCCCGGAATCGCGCCCTGGATCCACTTCGGGCTCACGAGCGAGGACGTCAATAACCTCGCCTATCGCCTGCTCGCAAGCGGCGCTCTCCGAGAAGTACTGCTGCCCGAACTCGACGCTATCCGCGAGTGTCTCGACGAACTGGCCCGCGAACACCGTGACGTATCGATGCTCGCACGTACCCACGGCCAGCCCGCGACGCCGACGACCTTCGGCAAGGAGCTGGCGGTCTACGTCGCCCGGGTCGAGGACGCCCTCGACCGGATCGAGGGACGTACCGAGGAACTCGGCGGCAAGCTCGCCGGAGCTTCGGGGACCTACGCGGCCCACACCGTCGCCGCCCCCGAGATCGACTGGCAGGCCTTTGCCGAGGAGTTCGTCGAAGGACTTGGCCTCCGCCATCTCCCGCTGGTCACACAGGTCAACCCCTGTGACGATCTCGCCGATCTCTTCGGCGCATTGGGCGGGGCGAATGCGGTACTGATAGATCTCGATCGAGACGCCTGGCGCTACGTCAGAAGGCGAATTCGGATCTCGCCTTTCTCGCCGAGACGCTCACTACCTCCCGGCTCCAGCGCGACCTCTCCGATTCGACGGTGAAACGGACCATTGGCACGACCTTGGCCCACTGTCTCATCGGGTATCGAAAACTCGGCACCGGCCTTTCGAAGATCGAACCCGATGCCGAGCGGATGGCGGCTGAGTTAGAGGCCCACCCGGAAGTGCTCGGCGAGGCGATCCAGACGGTGCTTCGCCGGGCGGGCCACACGGAGGCCTACGAGCGACTCAAAGACCACACGCGCGGGCAGCGGGTCACCC
Organism: Halobacteriales archaeon QH_8_64_26; assembly: GCA_003021725.1. Classification (GTDB taxonomy): domain Archaea; phylum Halobacteriota; class Halobacteria; order Halobacteriales; family Halococcaceae; genus PXQR01. Next base: position 122,483 of record PXRA01000007.1, on the reverse strand, counting down.
GCGAGACCCTCTCGTCGGTTCTCGACGATCCCGACCTCGTGCTCGACGAATCGGCCCGCGAGCGGCTGCGGGAGCTGACGCCCGCCGAGTATACCGGAATCGCGAGCGGCCTCGTCGACGAACTCGACGATCCCGATCGCACCCACTGATCACTGTTCGACGCGAGTCACGTCCGCTAAGCTCTCTCGCCGGCGGACGACCCGCGCCTCGCCGCCCTCGAGGGCGACTTCGGCGGGACGGGGCTGGGAGTGGAACTGGCTGGCGAGTTCGTAGCCATAGGCCCCGGCGTTCCCGATCGCGAGGACGTCGCCGCGCTCGGGGCGGGCAATCGGTCGGTCGGTCGCGAAGACGTCGGCGCTCGTACACATCGGCCCGCCGACTGAGACGGCCTCGCGCTCGCGATCGGGCGCGCTAACGTTCTCTATCGGGTGATAGGAGTCGAACATCGCCGGGCGGATCAGGGTGCCCAAGCTGGCGTCGACGCCGATGACGGTCGTCTCCGGCGTTTCCTTTCTCGTGTTGACTTCGGTGAGCACGAGGCCGGCGTCGGCGAGGACGTATCGACCGGGTTCGAGCCGGAGCCGGGCGTCGACGCCGCTCAGTGCTTCTCGTACTCCGTCGCTCACTTTCTCCAAGTCGAGCGGTTCCTCGTCGGGCCGGTAGGGAACGCCGTAGCCACCGCCCACGTCGACGAACTCGAGCGAACCCCCCGAAGCGACTCGTTTTGCCATCTCCCCGACGCGCGAGATCGCCCGACAGTGATCCTCCAGGTCGTCGTCGAGAACGCCGCTGCCGACGTGGGCGTGCAGGCCGACGAGATCGAAGTCCTTGCGGGCGCGCTCGGCGACCGCGGGGCCCTCCTCGTAGGGGATCCCGAACTTCGCGTCCGCGCCGGTCGCGACCTTCTCGTGGTGGCCGGTCCCGATCCCGGGGTTGATCCGGATCGCGAGCCGGCCCTCGTAGCCACGCTCGGCGAGACGATCGAGGGTATCTCTCGCCCCGCCGGTGATCGTCAGCCCCGGGTACTCGGCGGCGAGCGAAACCGCGTAATCGAGGTCCCGATCCGGCGGGTTCACGGCCGTGTACTGCAACTCGTCGGGATCGGCCCCGGCGTCGATCGCCCTGTCCAACTCGCCCCAGGCGGCACACTCGATGGGGGCCCCGATATCTACCAGTGCCGAGAGCACCGCCCGGCCGGTATGGGCCTTCGCTGCGTACATGACCGTCGCGTCGGGGAAGGCGGCGGCGAAGCGCGCGTAGTTCTCGCGCACGCGATCGAGGTCGATGGCGTACAGCGGCGTGTCGTACTCCGCGGCGAGTTCCTCCACTCGACCGGCCGACCAGTCCGCGAGCCGGCGGACCGGCGGGCTCTCGGCGTCCTCTCTTTCTTCCTCCTCGCTCGATGCCGTCGCGTCGGCTCCCGTTCTCGATCGCATCACTCCCGAAGCGCCTCCTCGCGCGCACTTGCTTCGAGGGTGTGTTCCTCGAGGTCGGTCGCGACGACGGCGGGTTTGTACGCGCCGCCGTCGAAGAGGTCGTGCTCGCCGACATCGGACTCGACGAAGCGGGTAAACGCCCGGCGCTCGGGCGGGAGATACCCGTACAGGATCTCCTCCTCGACGAAATCGTAGATCGGAATTCGTGGGGTGAGCAAGGTGTTCTCGCCGACGACCGACTCCCGGCCGACGACGAACCCGCTCGTCACCCGACAGCCCGCACCCAGCGAGACCCCCTCCTCGATCACGACCGGGGCCTGCTCGACGGGTTCGAGTACCCCTCCGACCAAGCTGTTCGCCCCGAGTTTCACGCTTTCGCCGACCTGGGCACACGAGCCGACGGTATCGGCCGAATCGACCAGGGTGCCGTCGCCGACGTGCGCGCCGATGTTGACGAAACTCGGGCTCATCATGATGGCGTCCGCTCCGACGTAGGCACCCCGGCGAACCACCGTGCCGTCGGGGGTGTTCCGGGTCCCGCGCTCGCCCAGCCGCTCGGTCTCGCCCAGGGGCAAGACGTCGTGGTAAGTGACGCCGCCGTGCTCGCGCGCTCTCGTCTCTCGGAGGCTGAAATTGAGGAGGACGCCGTGTTTGACCCACTCGTTCGCCTCCCAGTCTCCGCCTCGCTTCTCGGCGGCACGCACGTCGCCGGCTTCGAGCGCGTCGAGAAAGCGATCGAGGGTGGTCTGATTCTCGCTATCGGTATCGCTGGCGGCCAGTCCTTCCTGCGAGCGCTGCCAAAGCGTCTCGATCTCGGCTTCGAGATCGGACTCGCTCCCGCCCTCGGAACTCATGCGAGGACCTCCCTGAAGTCGTAGCTACCGGGCTCGCGGCCGGCGAGCCACCGCGCAGCATCGAGCGCGCCGGCGGCGAAGACTGCACGGCTCTCGGCGCGATGGGTGAGCGAAAGGACCTCGTCGTTGCCCGCGAGCAGCACCTCATGTTCGCCCCGGACGTCGCCCGCCCGCCGGACGTGGACACCGATCTCGCCCTCGGCGCGGGGCTGGATGCCCTCCCGGCCGTAGGTTCGCTCGGTCATACCTCCCTTCGACTCGGCGTCCCCTTGGCTCTCGCGGGTCGCCTCGATCCGATCCAACAGCGTGTTCGCGGTGCCGCTCGGAGCGTCCCGTTTCCGGTTGTGGTGGGTCTCGGTGAGTTCGACGTCGTAGCCCGGCAGCGCTTCCAGGACGTCCGCCAGAACTCCCGAGAGCGCTTCGACCCCCCGCGAGAAGTTACTCGCGTGAAGCACGGGGGCCCCCTCACTGGCCTCGCACAGCCGCTCTAGCTGCGCGTCGTCGAACCCGGTGGTCCCGGAGACGAACGCGACGCCGCTGTCGGCACAGCGTTCCGCGTACTCGATCGCCGAGTTCGGGCCCGTGAAGTCGACCAGGACATCCGGACTGTACTCGTCGAGCAGTGATTCGAGGTCGGCGGCGGGTTCGATTCGCTCCGGGAAGTCCGCGGAGGTCTCGGTAGCCGGGTCGCGAGCGACCGCGAGCACGACCGAGAAGTCGGCGCGGTCGCTCGCGGCGTCGAGGACTGCTCGACCCATTCGCCCCGTCGCACCGGTCACCGCAAGCCGAAGGGTATCGTCCTCGGTCGTCGCCGTGGTCGTCGGTGTGGACGTGCCTTCGCTCATCGTTCGGGGGCAGGTTCGGTTCGCTCCGAGAGTCGTCCGTCCGTCTCGTGGCCGGCGTCGTCGGTCCCCTCGCCGTCGAGATCCGCGAGGATCGCTTCGAGAGCGTCCCGCCGATCCGCCGAGAGCCGGCTCAACGGCGAGCGGGTCTTCGCTGGGGCGAGGTCCCGGATCGCGAGCGCTTCCTTGATCGGGATCGGGTTCGTCTCCCAGAACAGCGCGCGCATCAGCGAGCCGAGTTCCCGATGGAGCGAGCGGGCCCGGTCGTACTCCCCTTCTAGCGCCGCCTCGACCATCGCGACCGTGCGCTCGGGTTCGACGTTCGCGGCGACGCTGATCGCCCCCGTCGCGCCGAGCGACAGCGAGGGCAGGGTGAGTGCGTCCTCACCCGATAAGACGTCGAATTCCTCCTTCTGGGTGCGTTCGACGATTTCGCCGAGGCGTCCGAGATCGCCGCTCGCGGCCTTATATCCCTGGACGTTCTCGTGGCCTGCGAGGCTCACGGCCGTATCGATCGGGACGTCTCTGCCGGTGCGACCGGGCACGTTGTAGACGATCTGGGGTAGATCGACCGCGTCGGCGATCGCCTCGAAGTGAGCCTCCATGCCGGCCGGCTCGGGTTTGTTGTAGTACGGCGAGATAAGCAGTAAGGCGTCGGCTCCGGCCTCGGCCGAGCGGTCGGCGAGTTCGATTGCCTCGCGGGTCGAGTTCGAGCCGGCCCCGGCGATCACGGGGATCGAGACGGCGTCGGCGACCGTCTCGACGACGTGGACGTGTTCGTCGTGAGTCAACGTCGCGCTCTCGCCGGTCGTCCCTACTGGAACGAGGCCGCTGACGCCCGCGTTCTCCAGGCGACGGGCGTTCTCGCGGAGGCAATCGACGTCGATGCGGTCGTCCTCCCGAAAGGGAGTGGTGATCGCGGGATAGACCCCGCGGAAGTCGGTGTGTCGTGTCATCTGTGTTAGTGTCCGTGGTACGGGCTGTCGTCGGTGGCTGGCAGTCGGTGGTCGTTACGCGTTTCGATACGTAGCCGTCGATTCGAATCCGTCCGCGATCGTCGGTCGATACCGCCGCGGGCGGACGCGAGGATCGGCGGGGATCCGGTTGAAAACGGCCCGCGACGGGGGCGCTACGCCCGCCGGGAGCCAAAAATCAGCTCCGTTTCTTACTCGTCCGCACGCGGACCGGGGAGGACCCGTGGCTCACAGCGTAGCGTCCACGGGATGCCCTCGATCGCATGGCTCTTTCAGCGTTCGCCAGCGGTTTAGCTCTTCGGTCGCATGCGATACCTGCCGGACACGGTAGCCGACCGCGACGACCGCCCCCTGATTGCCCGGCCAGGGAGTACAACGGGCGGCACGAACGGGTTGGTTTCCGAGTCGATAGAAACGAGTCGCTTGGGACCGAGACGCCGATGGACGGATCGAAGAGGCAAGCCATTTCACTGCGACCGCGCCAGTGCCGGCATGGATGCGGTCCACCCCGATCAGCGCGTCGCCGTACTCGCCGACGCGCAGAACCTCTATCACTCCGCACAGAGCGTCTACTCGCGGAAGATCGACTACGCTTCACTGCTCGACGGCGCGGTCGGCGATCGACGGCTCACCCGCGCGATCGCCTACGTCATTCGTGCCGATTCGCCCGACGAGGAGCGATTCTTCCACGCGCTCTCGGGCATCGGTTTCGAGACGAAGATCAAGGACATCAAGACCTTCGGCGACGGCTCGAAGAAGGCCGACTGGGACGTCGGGATGAGCCTCGATGCGGTCTCGCTGGCTCCCCACGTCGATACGGTCGTGCTCTGTACCGGCGACGGCGATTTCGCCCGCCTCTGCACTCACTTACGACACGCTGGCGTCCGCGTAGAGGCGATGGCCTTCGGCGAGTCAGCCGCTGAGGAACTCGAAGCGAGCGTCGATGGGTTTACCGATCTCAGCGAGGACGCGGATCGATTCCTGCTGTGAGGCGAGCTATGTGGTCCGCTCCCCGATCCATTGCCGGATCGTCGGCGAACGACCGACGATAGCACGCCACACGAGGCGAGAACGCGAAGGGACTTAAGGGGAGAAAGCGAACGGCGACGAGTCGGAGCTACGAGGCCGCGATCGTCGGAACTCAGACCGGCTGGCCGGTTCCGTCAGTACCGATCAGTAGCGCACCGGCGGCCATCCCCACCGCCGCGAGCGAACCGAGGAGGACGGGCAGCGAGGAGAACTGGATTATCGCGAGGATCAGAATCGTACTTACCAACAGTATTAGCGCACCGATAGCTGTTTGCTTCTCACCGAGGTCCATATCGGCACCAGATCGTCCTCGATAATAAAGCTCTCTAAACCGCCCGCCGGGAGGACGATCGACCGTGAAGGGTCGTCCCCCTGAAAGCCGAGCAGTGGGCTTTTGACGTCGGTTGTCGAAGACCGGTCATGGGTGCTACCGGCATAGAGGAGTTACGAACGGTCGCGGACTACCAGTTCGGTGCCGGAGCGGGTGCGGCGTTGTTCCCGCCAGAGGAGGAGCGAACGATCAGACGCTCGACGAGCGGCCGCCCCCAGCAGGTGCTTGCGGGCGAGGGCCGGGTCGTCTCCTACGGCGTCGACGGGCGCTTTACCCTCGGGTTGGTCGGTGGGGAGCGACTCGCCCGAACGTTCCCGAGACCCCGGTGTCGAGTGAGCGTCGGCACCGAGAGCGTCCCGTTCGTCGCCGACGGGAAGAACGCCTTCTGTAAGTTCGTCCGCGAGGCCGACCCCGAGATCCGGCCCGGCGACGAAGTGCTCGTCGTCCTCGGCGAGAACGCGGTCAGGGAAAACGAGAGCAGAGACGAGAACCGGGGGCAAGGCGAGGAAATGGACGGGAGCGAGGCAACGACGGCCGAACCCGGAACGCTGCTGGCGGTCGGCCGGGCAGAGCTCGGTGCCGAAGCTATGGGCGATTTCGAGACCGGGATAGCGGTGAAGATCAGAACAGGCATCGGAACAGTCGGGTGAACAGAGCGCGGTCGCCGCGCGTCACTACCGGCCGTCCGAGCGACCGATCGAGCGGGCGGAAGAAACCCGAAGTACCAAACCCTCGGCACCCTTCCGGCGAGCTATGTTCGGAGGAGGCGGCGGGCTCGACCCGCGCAAGATGCAACAGATGATGGAGCAGATGGGAATCGACGTCACCGAGATCGACGCCGAGGAGATCCTCATCCGTACCCCCGAGGAGGAGTTAGTCTTCGAGGAGGCCGACGTCCAGCGCATGGACGCCCAGGGTCAGGCGACCTACCAGATCGTCGGCGAACCCGAAACCCGCCCGCGCGGCGCGGCAAACGCCAGTGAGAAGGGCGAGACGAGCGGTGCCGACGCCGGCGCTGGCGACGAGGCTGGAGGCGAGGCGGCAGGCGGCACAGCCGAGATCCCTGATACGGACGTCGAGATCGTCGCCGGGCGGACGGGTGCCGGTGAGGAGGAGGCACGCGAAGCGCTCGCGGAAACCGACGGCGACCTGGCCGCGGCGGTCGAGCGACTGGAGTGATACTGCTCGTTCGCGAGGATCGGGAGTACCTGCGCGAACCGGGCGACACCTTAGAGACCGATCTAGGCGTACTCGAGATCCCCGAAGACCCGGCTCCCGGCGAGACCTTAGCGACACACCTGGGAACCGAGTTCACCGTCCGCGAGCTACGGGGGCCGGACTTCGCTCGCCACTTCCAGCGCAGCGGCGCGCCGATGCTGCCCCGCGATATCGGCCTCGTGATCGGCCACACCGGCGTAGGGGCCGGCGACCGGGTGCTCGACGCCGGGACCGGAACCGGCGTCCTCGCGGCCTATCTCGGCCGGTGCGGAGCCGAGGTGCTGACCTACGAACGGGACGCCGAGGCCACCGTCGTCGCCCGTGAGAACATGGCGCTGGCGGAAGTAGGTGACACCGTCGACGTTCGGGAGGGCGACGTGCTTGAGGCCATCGAGGAGCGTCCCATGGGAACCGGCGGTGTCGAGACCGACACCGGTAACCCCGACCCAAGGAGCGACGAACCGATTGCCGGGAGCGGAGATACCGGTAGCGCCGAGGAACGGGCGACAGCGGGGGGCCCCCTTGCCAGCGGGTTGGGAGAACCGTTCGACCTCCTGACCCTCGATACGGCCGACGCGCCGGCAGTGATCGAGCGAGCGCCCGAGCTACTGGTTCCAGGGGCCTTCTGTGCGGTCTACAGCCCGTTCGTCGAGAGCGCCCGGGAAGTCGTCGAGACGGCGCGGGGGGCCGGGCTCGCCGTCGATACCTACGAGACGATCCAGCGCGAGCTCGACGTCGACGAGCGCGGGACCCGACCCACCACGGCGGGCGTCGGCCACACGGGGTTTCTGAGTATCTGTCGGTTCGAGTAGGCACCAGGGTGGGCCCCCGGCCCGGACCGACGGCCTCGCTATCAGGATCACATCGTCGAGTCCCGGATTCGGTTGCAAGCGCGGAGCTTCGAGTTCGCTTCGTCGGTTCGCTTGACTGCCCGAGTCGTTCGTGTGCTTCGAGGAGGCCCTCGCGAAACCGGCCGATCGAGCCGTCGAGCTTCGAGGGGGAGTACGATCTGTATCAACCCCCGGCGGGAGATCCATGCGATCGGCTGGTGATTGCCTCTCCGAGTTCTCTTCCCGATCGTCCCCTCGCCATCGCTGCTAGTAGAGGAAATCGTCGGCCCCTTCTCCACGCTCACCTCCCGAACTGTCGAGGCGTACTCGGGGACGATACTTACTCGCCGAAAGGCCGAGCCGGAGACAATCAACTGGCCGGTAGGTAGCGGTTAAGGCCTCGTTCGTCCGTAGTTATAAGGCCATCTCGGTGATAGCATCGGTCAGCATGAGTGACGCACGACCGGACGAGCGCGCCGAGGAGTCGACGACCTGGCCCGAACTCGCGATCGGCCTGTATGACCGGCTGACCGGCCGCGGCGCGGAGATCACCTACGAGTTCGAGGACATGGACATCGCGGTCCCCTCGAAGGCCGGCGAGGACGCCGACCACGCCCACTGGCGAGTCGACGGTACGATCCGCATCACGACCCGCGAACCGTGACCGGGGCTGGAGCGCCGATCGACTCGTCCAGGCTCGCTACGGTCCAGCAGGGGTCTCCTCGCTCTCGCTCGCCGGAGGGAATCTCACGGCGGTCGCGGGGACACCTGGAGTGGTGTCGGTGAGCATCGCGATTCTTTTCGAAGCGATAGCCGAGGCCGACCTCGCTCCCCTCGACGTCGAAGCCGATCTCGCCCTCCGAGTCGACGGCGAGGCGATACGGGTACGATCCCGAACGAACAGGCCGCTCGTCGATCTCCCCTCGATGGGCGTCGCGCTCGCGCTCGCTCGCCGGGGTGGACGATACCTCCCCGAAGTCGCGAGCGTGCTCGCCGCCGCCGATCTCACGGCCGGGATCGCTATCGATGGCACCGGCGTCGCGATCCTCGGGGCCGAGGCCGAACCGGGAGTGCTCGCGGGGCGGGTCGTCTCCTACGTCGAGATCCGGGAGGAGGAACTCGCGCGCGCACTGCTGGATGGGGTCCTCGATCGCCGAGCGAGCGATGATCTCGATGGCGGTCCCGAGGAACGGTCAGCGGACCGCTCGGATGAGGTCCAGTAGTTCCTCGCGGTAGGTCTCCCGTCCGGAGTCGAGGCGCTCGTCGGCGACATCGAGGACGCCCGCGAGCGAGCGTTCGGGGTAGGCCCCGCCGGCGAGGCGAAAGGCGTTCTCGTGGATCCATATCGCGAGCCAGCCGGTCACCGGGATGGTCCGTCGATCGCCACTGCCCGTCCCGCTTCTCTCGCCCGTCGAGTCCCCGCCGGCGGGATCGAGGCGGTAGCTCGCGTCGTATTTCGTAAGCGAGGCCCGATCGCCGGTCTCGGTGCGCATCCGCTGGTTGCGACCGCGCGATACGTCCTTGAAACCCCGCTCGGCGAGATCGGCGGCGAACTCCCGTTTGGCTTCGCTCGAGACCGTGCTGTAGACCATCGCCGGCCCGATTCCCGGCGCAAGGGAGGGCCTGAACGCCAGTCGTGTGGCGAAGAAGAAACGCCACGGTCGATCGATCCCTACCCGGTCGCGAACCGCTTCGCGCAGTTCGGCGTCCTCGTAGAGGCGGGTGTGGGCAACGACGCGCATCGTCGGTAGCTCGAAGCGCGTCTCGCTGGTCTCCTCGACGAGCGTCCAGCCACCCGCCGCCAGTCGCTCCTCGGGAACCGAAGGCATCATTACCGGATGGACGTACCCCTCGTGCTTGTAGGTGCGGTCGGTTGAGTTCGCCTGAGGGGCCACCGGATAGGCCACCGATCGTGGGAAAGACTCACAGCTCGTAGGGTGCGCTCCGCCCCGGCCACCGGAAGACGTGCGTTCGACGGGCCCCTTCGAGTGACCCGTGTCCAGCGGTCACCTCCGGTCGGCGAAACCGTCCGACGCCCGCGCTATCGAGCGGGTCGCCCGCCGGTCATGGCATGCGGCTTACGACGACTTCCTCGGTGGGAGCCCTCCGGGGGTTCGCACACGCCGGGCCGAGTTCCGAGCACGACGGTTGGAGCCTCTTTCGCATCTACGTCGCTCCCGACCGCTGGGGCGAGGGCGTCGGTGCTGCACTACTCGAACGCGTCGAAAGCGAATTCGAAGCCCGGGGCGTCTCGACGTACGAACTCGCGGTTCTCACGGTGAACGATGTCGGCGTCTCGTTCTACGGATCCCGGGGATTCGACCGATTCGATACCGAGGAGGTAGTGCTGGCTGGCGTGGAGACGAGCCAGCACTGGTACCGAAAGACGCTCTGAAGTGAGTCCCCGTCATCCCGTATCCTGATCGATTGCCTTCTCACAGCTACGTCGTGCCGTGCCGGCGGCAAGTGATTCGGCCGGGACTGAGCGAGCCGGAGGCGAGCGAAGGAGCGGTTTTTAGTCCAGGTTTTTGCTGAGCCCGCAGTGAACGACCGTAGGAAGTGAGCGAGGACCTCAGCAAAAAAGTGGGTCTCAGACGCCCCGGCTTTGCAGTTGCTGCTCTTCGGGCATGTCGGCGTTGGACTCGCCACTCATCCCTTCGCCGGTGTCGGTAGCGATCTCCGCGAGGGTCTCGGGGTCGTCCCAGTTGTTGACGGCTTCGACGATCGCACTGCCCATCGATTCGGGGTTCTGTGCGCCGAAGATGCCCGAGCCGACGAAGATGCCATCACAGCCGTGATACATCATGAGCGCGGCGTCGGCGGGCGTGGCGATCCCGCCCGCGGCGAAGTTCACCACCGGGAGCCGGCCCATCTCGGCGCTTTCGTGCACGAGATCGGCGGGCGCTTCGTGCTCGCGGGCCCAGGCAACTCGTTCCTCGTGGGCCATGCCCTCTAACTGGCGGATCGCGCCCTTGATATTGCGCTGGTGGTAAACCGCTTGATTCACGTCGCCGGTGCCGGCCTCGCCCTTCGTGCGGATCATCGCTGCGCCCTCGTCGATCCGCCGGAGGGCCTCGCCGAGATCGCGAGCGCCACAGACGAATGGCGCGGTGAAGTCGCGCTTGTCGATGTGGTAGCGTTCGTCAGCCGGCGTGAGGACCTCCGATTCGTCGATCATATCGACGCCCGTCGCCTCTAATATTCGGGCTTCTGCGGTGTGGCCGATCCGGGCTTTGCCCATCGCCGGGATCGAGACCGCGTCGACGACATCGCGTACCTCGCCGGGGTCTGCCATTCGCGCAACGCCGCCGCGCTTGCGGATGTCGGCGGGCACGGCTTCCAGGGCCATGACCGCCACCGCGCCGGCCTCCTCGGCGATCCGTGCTTGCTCGGCGTCCACAACGTCCATGATGACCCCGCCCTGTTGCATGCGGGCGAACCCGCGCTTGACGAGGTCGGTCCCGCGCCGTAGCCCTTCGAGATCCGTCGAGTCGGACATATTGGAGCAACGGCCCGAATCCACTTAACGAACCCGTCGAGCGCCGCGACCGTCGGTGGCCTGGTGTATCCGAGAGGGTTCGATCCACCGTGGTGTTATTCTACTGTCATGTCGACCGAAGGCCGACTGTCCCGGTTCCCGCCCGGAAGGGCGTCGGCCGCGATCCCGGGAGCCTCGTCCTCTGGCTGGTCCGGGCCCCGCTCCTTGTCGGTCGCACGCCTCTCGTTCGTCGCCTCACTGCTCGTCGGCGGAGGTCTCGGCGTCGGGCTTGATCGCTGGGTTCATACTACTGATCGCGGCCACTCGTATCAGGACCGATACCGCCGAATCCGGTTCGGCTACCGCCTGGTCGTGGCCGTGGCCACCGTCACCGCGCTGCTCGGCGTTCTCGTACTCGTCGTCCGGGCGACAAACGCCCGGTGGCTGGTTCTCGCTTTCCGGGTCGAGTCGCTCCCCGGAGTTCCGGCGAGGCGGCGGCGTGGCCAAGCGCCACCGTCCCCGATCGACTCGCTCGGAGTCCGCCGCTCGATCACGTTCGGTCTCGGCCCGGTGGCTATCAAGTATATATCCGATGCTGACCTGGGACTCCCATGAGCCTCTACGAACGGGTCGCCGATCTATCGCTCGTGATCGGCGCCGAACGCCGGGAGCGCCGCGATCGCGATACCTCCAGTGGGTTCACCCGCGCAACGACCACCTTCGTCCTCGACGGCGAAGGCGAGACCGGCCAGGGCGAGGACGTCACCTACGATACCGAGGACCACGACGCGCTCGCCGACGTCGGCGATCTCGGCCTCGTCGGGGGGTACACCGTCGAGGAGTTCTCCGCGGCGCTCGACGATATCGACCTCTTCCCGGAAAGAGAGCCCGAGCGCGAGTCCTCGAAACGCTACCGACGCTGGGCGATCGAGAGCGCCGGCCTCGATCTCGCGCTCCGGCAGGCAGGGACGAACCTCGGCGAGGTTCTCGACCTGTCCTACGAGCCCGTGCGGTTCGTCGTGAGCACGCGGCTCGGTGAGCCGCTTTCGGTCGATCGGGTACACGAAATCCTCGACCGCCATCCTGAGGCGGAGTTCAAACTCGATCCGACCTCCGAGTGGACCGGCGACCTGATCGCGGAGGTCGCCGCGACCGACGCCGTGAAATTGCTCGATCTCAAGGGTCAGTATCACGGCACCGTCGTCGATCAGGACCCCGACCCAGACCTCTACGAGCGGGTCTTCGAGGGCTTTCCCGACGCCGTTATCGAGGACCCCGCGCTTACCGCAAGGACCCAGGAGTACCTCGAAGCGAACACCGAACGGATCTCCTGGGACGCGCCGATTACCGGCGTCGAGAGCATCGAAGCCCTCCCGTTCGAACCCGCGTGGCTCAACATCAAACCCTCGCGGTTCGGTACCCTTTCCTCGCTGTTCGAGACGATCGAGTACTGCCGGAAGGAGGGGATCAAGACCTACGGCGGGGGCCAGTTCGAACTCGGCGTCGGGCGCACACAGGTACAGGTGCTCGCCTCGCTTTTCTATTCCGATCGGCCCAACGACGTCGCGCCCGGCGGGTACAACGACCCCGATCTCCCGGAAGGTCTGCCCGATAGTCCCCTCGCGCCCGCCGAGGATCCCCCCGGGTTCGGCTGGTAACCGACGCGACCGAAGAATCAACACCTGGGGCGTCCGGGCCCCATTGTGTACTGGACCGAAGGCTACGACATCGAGGTTCGTCGGGACGATTTCAAACGGAGTGGGTTCCGATGACCGTCCCCGAGATCGACGCGCTGTTGTTCGACGTCTTCGGGACGGTCGTCGACTGGCGAAGCGGCGTGATCCGCGACGGCCGGGCTCTCAGCGAAGAGAAGGATCTCGACGTCGACTGGGCCGCCTTCGCCGATGCCTGGCGCGAGGCCTACCAGCCCTCGATGGATCGGGTTCGGGAGGGCGATATCGCGTGGCGGAACCTCGATAGCCTCCATCGCGACTCCCTGGAGACACTGCTCGATCGCTTCGACATCGAGGGCCTCACCGAAGCGGAGAGAACCCACCTCAATCGGGTCTGGCACCGCCTCGATCCCTGGCCCGACGCGATCCCCGGGCTCGCACGGCTCCGGTGTGACTACGTGATCGCGCCGCTGTCGAACGGCCACGTACGCCTGCTCACCGATATGGCCAAACGGGCCCGGCTCCCCTGGGACCTGATCCTCTCGGCCGAACTCGCGGGCCACTACAAACCCGACGAGGAGGCGTACTCGACCGCGGTCGATCTCCTCGATCTCGACCCTGAACAGGTGATGATGGTCGCCGCCCACGAGCGGGACCTCGACGCGAGCGGGGAATTGGGACTGGGGACCGCCTACGTCCACCGACCGGCCGAGTGGGGACCGGAGCGATCCCACGAAACCGAGAAGCCGGGCGAATCGGCCTATGACGTCGTCGCCGAGGACGTACTCGACCTCGCGGCACGACTCGACGCCTGAGAGGGCCGCTCGATAGGACGCGACGACCGGGCGTGGTTCCTCGATTCCGTTCGGACGACCGCCAGGGTTTTGCCCGTCTCCGCTCGATTCGAGTTGATGGCCTCGGGGACCGGTGTTCGCGATTCGCTTCGGGCGGTCGGCGGGCCGGTCCCCGACCGCGAGGACCTGCCCCGATACGTCTCCCCCCTACCGGCGTGGCTCGAAAACATCGGTTTGGGGCTCGCGTGGACTATCGTCGGTATCAACCTTCTCGGCACGCTCTTTGGCTTCTGGTACTACCGCTTTCAGTTCGCCAGTGAACCGATCGTGCTCTGGCCGTTCGTCCCCGATAGCCCGCTGGCGACGCTGTTTATCGCATCGAGCCTCGCGGCCTGGAAGCTCGGCCGTTCGAACGAACTGCTCAATGCACTGGCTTTCTTCGGGTGTATCAAGCTCGGTGCCTGGACGCCGTACGTCCTGCTCGCGTTCGACGAGGGCTTTTCGTATCTCCACCCGGCGATGTACAACTTCCTGTTTTGGAGCCACCTCGCGATGGTCGTCCAGGCGTTTCTAATCCATCGCTACAGTGACTTCCGAGTGTGGGCGATCGTCCTCGCGCTCGCGTGGTATACGGTCGATCTCGTGCTCGATTACTTCGTCCCGGTTCTCGGCGATCCCCATCACACTGCGATCCCGGTCGCCGACGACGCGATACTCTGGGGCGGGGCGAGTGCGCTCGGTATCGCCGCAGCGGGTGCAGTAGTCCTCACGCTCGCCGCGACCGTCCTCGCGCTCGCGACGCGAATCGAAAAGCTCCGCGCTCGAAGCGCGAGTAGCGAGTAGCGAGCAGCGAGCGAACTCCTACGGACTCGCCGAGGCCATTCTATCGATCGTGATCGTCTCCGTCGGTCGCTCGGATCGACATCTGCGAACCTAAATACGTGGGTGATCTCCGGACCGTCCATGAACGTCGCCGTCACGATCCAGCATCCGGCCCACGTACATTTCTTCCGGAACGCGATCGGCGGGCTTGCAGCGGCCGGCCACGACGTCCGGATCTTCGCACGGCGCGCGGAGATCGTCGCCGACCTGCTCGAGGCCTACGAGCTGCCCTACGAGATGCTTGCCGGCACGGCCGATTCGTTACCTTCCCTCGCGGTGACCCAGGCCACCTACGAGGCTCGGTTGCTGGCACGGATGCGTCGATTCGAGCCCGACGTGATCACCGCGATCGGCGGGGTCGCTGCCGCCCACGTCGCCCGGGCGGTCGGTGCACGCAGCGTGGTCTTCTACGATACCGAGGACGCGACCCTCAGCAACGCGCTTGCCTTTCCCCTCGCTCACCGGGTCTGTACGCCCGAGAGCTACCGGGGAGAGGCGAGCGGCCATCACGTTCGGTATCCGGGCTATCACGAGCTCGCCTATATCCACCCCGATCGCTTCGCGCCGGACCCCTCGATACTCGAGGAGATCGGGATCGAGACCGACGAGGACGGGACCCCGATACAGCGACTCGTCGTGTTGCGCCTGGTCGCCTGGAACGCCGCCCACGACGTCGGAGCCACCGGGAGCGGGATCGAGGACATCGGAAACGCCGTGGCCCGCCTCGAAGCGACCGGCGCACGCGTGCTCATCACCGCCGAGGGCTCGCTTCCGGCGGCCATCGACGATCGCCAGGTGTCGGTGCCTCCCCACTGGGTACATCACCTGTTGTACTACGCGGACGTCTTCATCGGTGAGAGCCCGACGATGGCGACCGAGGCCGCGGTGCTCGGCACCCCCGCGCTGTACGTCTCCGCGCGGCGGTTGGGCTACGTCGATGAACTCGAACAGACCTACGGACTGATCGCCACCTTCAGCGACGTCAATCGCCACGAGAACGCCCTCCGGAGGGCGATCTCGATCCTCGAACGTGAGGACCGAACCGAATGGCAGGTCCGCCGCGAGGTACTGCTATCCGAAAAGGTCGATACCACCGACGTGATCGTCCGCGAAGTTACGGCCGAAGGCGAGCATGCGACGCGCCGAAGCCCTGGTCCCCCCGATCCGGGCGAGGGTCGTGTAACGACCGAGCGGTAGGAGCGATGGTATCGCATACCGGGAGGCATGCCCGTATCGCCACCTGACTCTCGATTATAGCCGGGGTCAGGGAACGATTCTATCCGGCGGAGGGCTACCACTTCGGAGCCCGTTCCTCGCTGCCGTCCCGCTCGGGTGGCCTCAGTTCGGTATCGCGCTTGTCTCCGTCGGCACCGCTTTCCTCCGGGTTGTCGTTTCCGTCTCGGTTCGAGCCCTTACCCTCGGTCGCTTCCTCGCCGTCGCTGCTCTCGTCGGCGTGGGCCCGCACCCACAGTTCGCCGATGCGTGACAGTTCCGTCCGGTAGGACTTGCCCTGTTCGTCCTGTTCGATGTAGCCCTTCCCGCCGGGTCCGAGTCGATCGACGTTGTAGATGACCTTCGAGCGGAAACTATCGGTGTACTCCTCGCCCAGTTCCGTGGCGAGAGCCTGGGCGAGCTCCGAGACGCTCTCGAAGAATCCGTCATCGCCGAGTTTGAAGAGGATCAGCTCCTCGAAGGGCTTGACCGAGGAGAAGGAGGCGACCGGGAACTCGACGATGTGACTGCCGTCGACGCTTTTCGCGCCGCTGGTCGTGCCCCGCTCGTCGAACTCGCCGAGTAGCTCCCGGGCGCCGTGGACGCGCTCGGCGGTTCGCTCGGATAGATCCGCGTCATCGATTTTTCCCTCGATTTCGGCGAGCAGCTCCGTTCCGCGCCGGAGTTCCGCGGCGAGTTCGGTCTCTAAGTACTTCTCCGGGACGGTGTAGTAGGTGTGAATGCTATCGCGCTCGGTCTCGCGTTCGACCGCGACCGAGTGGGCCGCGGTCGCGAAGGCGAAGCTTACCGTGCGGGGCATGGCGCTGATGTTAACCCAGATCTCGTTGCCGGCGTCCAGCTCGGCGTTGATGAGATCATAGGCTCCTTCGAAGGCCGCGTCGTAGTCGTACACGTCCTCGATAACGAAGCGTTCGGTTTGGGCCCCCAGCAGGTTCTCGAAGTCGTTTTCGAGTTTTCGGGCGAGGGTCCGGGAGTGTTCGACGTTCGCTTCGCTGCCGACCGCGCCCTGGAGCAAGACGACGCGATCGACGCTCAATCGCTCGCGCACCAAGGGGGCGATGAGCCGGTCGTAGTCGAACCCGACCGGAACGAGATGTGTCTGCATACTCGGAAGTAGCACGAGACGGTGTTAAACGATCGGTCGATCCGTGAGTCACGGGTCCTCGACTGAACAGGGATTACGAGGGCGATCCTCGAACTCGATGGCGGTCAGTCCGCGCGCAGCCCTTCGGAGTACACCTGCCGATCCTCCTCGGTCGCGGGCGCGGTGAGTGCCGAGACGCCGATCGTGAGCACGAGCCCGAGAAGCATACCCACTACCGAGGCGCTCCACCCCCCATATGCACTCGGCACCCAAGGGGTGAACACACTCGCGAGGTAGAACGCTTGGCTGCCGAGGATTCCGGCGAACATTCCGTCCCTGGTGGTTCCCGACCAGTAGAGGGCGACGAGGACCGGCAGCGCGAGCTGGGCAAAGCCCCCGAAAGCGGTATCGCCGATCTCGATCAGCGTCCCCGGCCGAAAGAGGCTCGCGACGAACGATAGCGTCGCGAAGGCCGCCACCCCGACCCGCGCCAGGAGGTCCTCACGGCGACCCTCGCTATCTACGAAGGGTCGATAGAGGTCGCGGGTGAAGTACGACGAGCCCGACAGCAGCATCGAGTCGGAGGAAGACATCATCGCGGCCATCGCCCCGGCGATCACGAGCGCGGCGAACCAGCCGGGTGTGTAGGCGGTGAGCAACGCCGGGACCACGTTCCCGCCCTCCGGAACCGAGACGTCGAGCCCGCGTGCCCACGTCCCGAGCATGAAAGCCGGGACGAACAACAAGAGCACGAGCACCGGCCAGAGCGCAAAGGTCCGTTGGAGGACTTCCTTCGAACGGGCGACGAAGAAGCGCTGGTTGATCTGGGGGAACATCGCTACGCCGAACGCAATGGAGATCGCCGTCGAGAGGACGTACTGGGGAGTATAGAGGCCCCCGCCGAGCGTGAGGAAGCCCGGATCAGTACTCAAGAGCTGCCGGGTCGCCGCGCTCGGGCCGCCGACGACCGCGAGCACCCACGCGGCCGCGCCCCAGATCAGAACCAACATGAACAGGCCCTGGAGCGTGTCGGTCCAGGCGACCCCGCGCATCCCCGAGATCGCCACGTAAACGATCATAAACAGCGTGATCGTGCCCGCGCCGACCCAGTAGGGGATCGCACCCCCCGTGAGACCGGCGAGCGCGACGCCCGCACCCTGCTGTTGGAGCATGACGTAGGGAAAAAGCCAGAAGAGGCTGATCGCTGCGACGATCCCTCGCAACCCCCGCGAGCCGAAACGATCGCCGAGCATCTCACCGAGGGTCACGTAGCCCTGCGCGCGGCCGATGAGCCACTGCTTGTAGCCAAGCACGTACCAGAGCACGGCGAACAGGACGCCGTCCATGAGCCCCATCACGAGGATCCACTCGGGACCGGCGCTGTAGGAGACGTTGGGGCCACCGAAGAACGTAAAGGCCGATAAGAGTGTCGCGAACGTCGTAAACAGCAGGACTACGGTGCCGAGCGTGCGGTCGGCGAGGTAGTAGTCCTCGGCGGTGTTGTCGGTGAGCCGGTAGGCCACGAGTCCGATGGTCAGCGCCACTAACAGATAGCCCCCGACGATACCGAGCTGAAGGGCGGTGTTCGCCATCAGGCCTCACCCCCGACGTTCGCTTCCTCTCCCGACCCGGCCTCGCCGTAGGCGGTCGAGGGCTCGGCTTCGATGCCGATGCCCCACGCCCGGCGGGCGAAAGCGTAGAACACCACGCTCGCCAGCCCCATCCAGGCGATATGCCACCAGAGCCAGAGGGGAAGGCCGACCGCAACCTGGCTACTGCCCCAGAGGAACCACGGCACCGCGAAGACGACGAGGACACCGACGGCGAGTGCCCACCCGTAGGCCTCGGTCCTGCGAACCATACCGATCCTAGCCGATGGCGACTCCTAAAGATTGCTATTCGTCACCCATAGCTCGCTATCGAAGGGAATTTATCTTCGATCAGAGAGTCAGTAGACGGTCGGCAGAACACTACCGGTCGGCGGATCGGTCGATAGGTCAGTACACCCGCTGGCCGTTCTCGACCTCGCGTTCGGGTTCGAGGTGGACGACGCCTTCCTCGCCATCGACCCCAGTCACGAGACACTGGCTCTCGAAGCCCGCGATGGAGACGGTTCCGAGGTTCACGACCGCGAGGACTTGGCGGCCGAGCAGTTCCTTTTCGTCGTAGTTGGTCAAGCCGGCAGCCGACTGCAGGATATCGCTGCCGAAGTCCACTTCCAGTTTGTAGAGGTCCCTGCGTGCCTCGGGGAACGCCTCGACCGAGACGATCTCGCCGACGCGCATCTCGATGTCTTCGAGGAAGGTCGCCGGATCGATGTCGGGTTCGTCGATACCCATACACACCCTTCCCGGAGTCAGTCCATTACTCCACCGGGACCGCTCGCCGAGTGTCGGGGATCGACCGCGAGGCTCGCGGGGGCGGAGCCGAGCCGGGAGCGCGATTACCGAGAGAGCGGTCCGGCATCCGGTCGCTTCGAACGATTACCCCACACCTTTCAGACGACAGGTATTTGACTCGCTCGGTATATAGGTTTCGTGTCCATGACTCCGACTCATGGCATCACCATCACCACGCCCCACACCGGGGCAGTTCATCAATGGACGACACAGCCAAATATCTCGTTCACGCGGACATCGTCGCCGACGGAGTGGTCGAGCGAAGCGACGTCGTCGGCGCGATCTTCGGCCAGACCGAGGGACTCTTAGGGGAGGAGTTAGATCTCAGGAGCCTCCAGCGGGCGTCGAAGGTCGGGCGCATCAACGTCGAGATCGACTCGGAGAACGGCCAATCGTTCGGTCAGGTCTCGATCGCTACCAGCCTCGATCGCATCGAGACAGCCATTTTAGCAGCGGCCTTGGAGACGATCGACCGGGTTGGGCCCTGTCGAGCGAACGTCGCGATCGCTCGGGTCGAGGACGTCCGGGCCGCGAAACGCCGCGAGGTCGTCGAGCGCGCGAAGGACCTCCTGGGCGAGTTCGACGAGTCGGTGCTCAGCACACGGGAGTTGATCGATGAAGTGCGTGAGAGCGTCCGGGTCGAGGACATCACCGAGTACGAGGGTCTCCCCGCGGGTCCGAGCGTCCCCGAGAGCGGCGCCGTCATAGTCGTCGAGGGCCGGGCGGACGTACTCACGCTGCTTCGCTACGGCATCAAAAACGCCATCGCCGTCGAGGGGACGAACGTTCCGGAGGCCGTTGCCGATCTCACGGTCGGACGCACAACGACGGCGTTTCTCGACGGCGATCGAGGGGGCGATCTCATCCTCAAGGAACTCGGACAGGTAGGTGAGATCGATCACGTGACGATGGCACCCTCCGGTCGGTCGGTCGAGGACCTCACCCGCCGCGAGGCCCTCGCCGCGCTGCGCGAGAAAGTCCCGTACTCCGAGGTCGCCGACGCGAGCAGTCCGCGGGAAGCGCTCGCCGCTACCGACGGCGATCCCGGGTCCACCCCGGAGGCGGAAGCGGGAACCGACGGTGAAGGATCGCCCGACGCCGGTATCGATTCGAGGGCCATCTCGCCCTCGGAGATCACCGGCGTCGACGGCGGGACGGGCGAGACGAACTCGTCTCCGACCGACACCGCGATGGGCACCCCGTCGGCCGCCCAATCGGAGCCGGAGTCCGTCGGCGAGTTGCGGACTGCGATCAACCGTTCCGACTCGGTCCCCGAGGCGGGAAGAGCCGAGGGGACCACCGGAGCTACCGAAACGATCGAAGCGGGGACCGCCGTCGGATCGGCGGCCGCCGACGCCAACCGATCGACCGTTACCGAACGGACGACCGGTTCGACGGAAGCAGCGGTCCCGGACGAACCCGACCGACCCGAGACGACCGAAACGCTCGGAGCGGGGACGACCGAAGCGGCGGCAGAGGCGGAAGGGGCGGGAGCCACCCCGGAGCGAACTGAGCCGGCCGAGCGAGCCGAGCAACAGGTCGAATCCGGCGAGCTAGACGAGACGAACGAAACGGATGAGAGAGATACGGCCGAAGAAGCCGAGGCCGTTGAGAAACCCGAGAGCCTCCATGGACACGTTCGGGCGCTCGTCGATACCAATCGGGTACGGGTGCTCGATGCGGATCTCACTACGATCGCCGACAGTTCCGCGGAGGACGCTTTCGACGCGATCGCGAACGCCGAGAGCGAGCCGATGGTGGTCGTGCTCGACGGCGAGTTGACCCAGCGGATCCTCGACATCGCCGCCCAACGAGGCGTCGAGCAGGTGATCGCCCGTAAGGAGGGGTCGTTCGTCAAACAGCCGACCAGCGTCCGGGTGCGCACGGCGAGCCAGTTGCGCTCGGAGTAAGCGTCGAGTTCGAACCCGGGTCGTCGGCCGATCGGTTACGGTGGCGTTCGTTAGTCGGATTGCTCAGAGACCGACGAGGCCGACCGCGAGGGCGGCGAGCGTCGCGACGAGCGCGGCCGAGAGCGTCGCGAGGAAGTTCACGCCCTGGTTGCCGACCCGCGGTTCGATCGTCGCGCCGAGGACGCTATCGACGGTCATTCCGGCCGCACCCGCGAGCGCGATGACGACCGCGCCCCCGAGCGCGACCGACTCGAACAACCATCCGGTGACCGCCGCGACGAGAACGGCCCCCAGGAGACCGGCGAGTTCGCCCTGCCAGGTCACGCCGCCATCGGTGCCGGGCGGGACGCGTTCGAAGGTCGTGATGAGACGCGGGTCGTCGAACAACCCCCCGAGCTCGCTCGAGAGGGTATCGGCCATCGCGGCGGCGAGCGAGCCGGCGAAGGCAAAGAGAGAGGCCGCCGGTGCCATGCCGAGCAGGGAACTCGCGGCGAAGGCGAGTACCGCCCCGAGCGCGACGGCGGCGTTCGCGAGCACGTTCCCGCTGCCCCGCGCTCCCTCGTTGGCCTCGGCGATCCCGCGCTCGCGTTTGTCCTCGATCCGGTATTTCGCCGCGAGGCTGCCAACCGCGAAGAAGGTGATCAACACCGCGAACCAGTCGTAGCCCCCGAGCACGATCGTCAGAAGTACGAGTAACATCCCGGTGAGCATTCCGGCGATCGAGGCGGTCCCCAGCCGATAGGAGGCGGCTCCCAGAAGCGCCGTGAGTGCCAGCGCGATCGTGATATCGAGCCCCGAGACCGACACCGAGAGTTCGGCGAACAGCCAGAGCAGTAGGCCGATCGAGAGCATTACCAACGGGTCATCGCGGGCGAACAGTACCGAGCGCAACAACGCACCGAGTACCGCTCCGCTCGCGGCGAGGAAAAGGGCCGTCGGAAGCGTTCCGACGATCCCGCTCGCAGCCCCGCCTTCGATCCCGCGGACGAGGAGCTGGCCGGCGACGCCCGCGAGCGTTCCACCACAGACGAACCCGACCGCCAGGGCGAGCTCCGCGCTCCACCGGGTGCGGACGAGCCGCTCGACGAGATGCCCGTAGGAGAGCACGAGCACGCTCGCGACGAAGACCGCGAGGTTCATCCCAAATAGCGTCGCCAGGATCGCGAGTCCCGCGGCCGCAAGCGAGAAGGCCGCGAGCGAGTAAAGTGTACGGTTCTCACGGTCGGTCGGCCGGGCGAACAGTTCGAAGAGCCGCCCCTCCTCGATAACGAACAGTGAGGCCGCCGCCACCGCCGCGAAGAGAACGACCGTCCCGCGCCCGACCGCCGGGGCCGTGATCGAGAGCGTCCCGACAAGCGCGTACGCCCCCGCTCGTCGGATACTCGAAGTCACGCTGCTGCCTCTATACCCGATGGTCACTTAACGCTCCCGAAGCCCCGATCGACAGCATCGCGCCGGCCGTCGAGCGCGCTTCAGCGGCTTTATTGTGGCGCTGTCGAAACCCGGTGGTGTGGGACTGTACGATCGGTATCTCGCCGCCCGGGTTCGGCGCCACGACGCGAGCCCCCCGAAGCGGGTCGCGGTCGTCATCACCGAGCGGGACCTGCTCGAACCGGGGGCCTATCGGATCTTAGGGGACTTCTTCGAGTGGGCGTTTGCCTTCGGTGCCGAGCGAGTCCTGCTGTACGTAGGCGTGCTCGACGCCGCGGCGGTGCCGGCGCTTCGCCGTGTGCTCGCGGAAGTCGACGCGCCCCGACCGATCGCCGTCCGCGGGCCCGAGGACGACCGCCGGGCCGAGGCCCCGATCCAGGTGAGCATCGGTTTGGGGGGCAAACACGAGTTCGCGTCGGCCACCCGAGCAGTCGCAAAGCGGGTCGCCGCCGGCGATCTCGATCCCGAGGCGATTACCGAGGAAGACCTCGAAGAACGGCTCGTCTTCCCGACCGATCCCGACCTCGTGGTTAAAACTGGTGCCGAACGGCTGTCCGATTTCCTCATCTGGCAGTCGGTCTACTCCGAGTTATACTTCACCGACGTGAACTGGCGGGACTTCAGGCGGCGGGATTACCTCAGAGCCGTACTCGATTACAAGCGCCGCCAGCGCCGATTCGGCCGGTAGGCCGAATCTCGCTGGGGAGCGATCCCCGGCAAGCGGACCAGCGTGGGTTTGGCCGATAGCCTAAACATCGTCGGAAAGCGAACGGCAGTGAGCGGACCAGGCGTAGGTGCGGCCGACAAACCGGCTCTCACTGGGAGTGCTCTAGATCAGTCGGCAGTCGACTCGGCGTCCTCGCGTTCGACCACCCCATCCACGTCGGCGAGTTCGCCGCTGGGAATCGAATCGCGGAACCGATCGACGACGCTCCGTGCCTCGTCGAGTTCGGCGCTGCCGAGCGCACGAACGAGCGCGAGCGCCCGCCGAGCACGGGTCCGGCGCCAACTCTCCTCCCTGGACTCATAGGTGCGAATCGCCCGAAGGAAGTCGATCTTCCGGAACTCGGGCCAGTAGGGCGTACAGAAAAAGACCCCCGCTTCGTTCCCGTTGGCATGCCAGGGCAGGAAGTTCGAGGTTCGTTCGTCCCCGCCGGTCCGAATGATCAGATCGACGTCCTGGGCCGGTCCCTCGTAGAGACGCTCTTCGATCGTCTCGGTGTCGATATCCTGGGGGACAAGCGAGCCGGCGGCGACCTCGATTGCGATCTCCCGGGTTGCGCCAAGCAACTCCGACCGGCCGCCGTAGGCCAGCGCGACGTTGAGCCGGAGGCGATCGTGCTCTTTCGTCCGGCCTTCCGCGTAGGCAATCGCCTCCCGGAGCCGTTCGGGCAGTCGGTCGGTCTCGCCGATCGCACGGATCCGGACCTCCCCCTCGTGCACGCGGTCGGCGTCGGCGAACTCCCGGAGCTTGGCCTCGATCAGATCGAAGAGGGCCTCGCGTTCGTCGGGCGGCCGATCGAAGTTCTCCGTCGAGAAGGCATACACTGTGCATTCCTCGATACCGAACTCGTCACACCAATCGAGCAGCGCCTCGGTGGTCTCCGCGCCCTCATGGTGGCCGCGTTCCTTCTTCGTGCCCTCTTTGGCCGCGTACCGACGGTTCCCGTCCTGGATCACGGCGACGTGTCCGGGCGCGCCGTCGATCTCGCGTATCAACAACCGCTCGTAGGCCTCGGTGAGCCGTCCAGTCACGGCCGATCGCATCGTCGATAGGTACGCCGCCGCCGGTATGAGTTTTGTGACCTCGCTCTGCCCCGATCGCGATCGGCTACTCCTCCCGTCGAACCGAACTCGCTTTCAGCACGAGCGCGTTCCGGACATGTTTTTTACCGCTGGGGCGCGTAAGGAGGTGGTGTAATGGCGACAGGTACGGTCGACTTCTTCAACGACACTGGCGGCTACGGCTTTATCGACACCGAAGACTCCGAGGAGGACGTCTTCTTCCATATGGAGGACATCAGCGGTCCCGACCTCAAGGAGGGCCAGGAGGTCGAATTCGAGATCGAACAGGCCGACAAGGGACCACGAGCAACGAACCTCACGCGCCTGTAGGCGACGCTCGCTTCTTGCTCTACCGACTGAAAGCCCACGACGAGTGGCTTATCGGCCGATGTCGGTTACCGGCTCGGCCGGCGGTCGGCTCGTTCCTCCGAGCGATGGAGTAGTCGCGAGCGGCGGGACTGGACATCGAAACCGGTACGCGTATGTCCGGTACGACCGGGAAGACGACAATGAGCGACGTGATCGACGAGGAACTCTACCGGCGAACCGAACGGCTGCTCGAACCCGGCGAGATCGCGCTCGATGGCCTCATCGTCCACACGGACATCGAGGGCGAGGACGACATCGCGATGCAGGAAGCGACCGTCGAGATCAACGAGGTGATCGCGACCCATGCCGGGGAGGCCGGCAACGTCTACGTCTACTCCGGGAACGATAGTTCGGAGTTCGCTTCGAACCAACACCAGGGCCGCACGCTCGAGGAGGACGAGTTCGTCTGGGAGTGCCAGCAACTACTCCGAGAGGGCAGCTTCGATCTGGTCTTTTACTACGAGACCAACGCCGACCACGAGGCGATCCTCGCGGACCTACGCGACGCGGGATATACCGTCACCGGCGTCGAAGGCGAGCACTGACCGGCGACCGAACCGGGACGACGTGTCAACCAACTGCCGCGCGCGAGCGCAGTAGGAAAGGGTTTAGGTGTGATCCAGGCCTACCAGTTCTCACAGATCACTAGTAATGGGCGGTACTGTAGACAGTAGTGGGATGAGCGGGAATGGGGGTGTAGAAGAGTGACGACTGGCACCGGCGTCATCACGGGGATCAGCGTCTCCCACGAGGACGCGTCCGTCGCGGAGATCGAAGCGGCCTGCGCGGACTCCGAACGCGAGGCGATCGAGACGCTGTGTGCCCGGGCGGACGTCGAGGAGGCGTTCTGTCTCCAGACCTGTCATAGATCGGAACGGTATGTGGTCACGAGCGATCCTGAAGTGGGTCGGGCGGTGCTCGCCGACTCGGTGCGTGACGTTCCGAAACGGGTCGTGCGGTGGATGGGCCACGAGGCGAGCCTCGAACACCTGCTGCGGGTCGCTGCGGGGTTGGAGTCGGTCGTGCTGGGCGAGGACCAGATCCTCGGGCAGCTCCGCGAGGCGTTCACGGAGGCCCGCGCGGTCGGTGCGATCGGGCCGGTGCTCGACGAGGGGCTCACGAAGACCTTACACGTCGGCGAGCGCGCCCGCACCGAGACCGCAATCGACGAGGGAATCGTCTCGTTCGGGAGCGCCGCGGCTCGCCTCGCGGCTCGTGAGGGGCTGCCCGAACCAGCGACCGGTCTCGTGATCGGGGCCGGCGAGATGGGCACGCTCGCCGCCGAGGCACTCGCCGACCGCGTCGATCGCGTGCTCGTCGCGAACCGAACGGTCTCGCGGGCCGAGGCGCTCGCCGACCGGCTGGCGGCCGACAAGGGCACCGATGCGAGCACGCTCACGCTCGCGGAGCTGCCATCGGCGCTCGCGGCGGCCGACGTCGCGGTGAGCGCAACCGGGGGCCCCGATCCGGTGCTGGAGGAGAACGCCCTCCAGGAGACCGGCGAGACGGTAGTAATCGATCTCGCCCGCCCGCGTGACGTCCCCCCGGCAGTCGAGGCTCGGTCCGGGGTGACCCGTTACGATCTCGACGCGCTCGAAGGCGTCATCGACGACACCCACGAGCAGCGCTGGGCGGCCGCCGCCGAGGTCGAGAGGATGGTCGAGACGGAGCTCGCCCGGCTCTTAGAGCAGTACAAGCGAAAGCGCGCCGATCAGGTCATCGGCGCGATGTACGAGAGCGCCGAAGGGATCAAAGCCCGGGAGCTTCGGACGACGTTCTCGAAGCTCGACGATCTCGACGACGAGCAACGAGACGCGATTTCGGCGATGGCGGACTCGCTGGTCGGTCAGTTACTCGCCGCCCCGACCGAGAGCCTGCGCGACGCCGCGGCCGAGGACGACTGGACGACCATCAACACCGCCCTCCAGTTGTTCGACCCCGACTTCGGTTCCGAGCCGCCGGAATCACTCGACAGCGCGAGTCCCGAAGACCTTCCCGAGGAACTCCGCGAGTCGATGCCTGCCGGCGTACTCGAAGAGCTGAAGGACTAGAACCGACCTTTTGCGCTGCGCTCGCTCAGTCGCTTCGCTCCTTCACTCGCTCGGCAAAATCTCGACCAAAATAGCGCGTACTCCCTCCGGCGCTCACTCCCCACGGTCGTTCGCGCCTCCCGTCCGTGCGCGCTACTGCTCGTTTGCTCCCATGAGTCGCTCACTCGCAGGGAACCGCTCGCTATCGCTCGCGGATACTAGCGCGAGTAGTTCTCGGTTCCCTCTCAGATACTGTTACCTGCGATCAGTACGAAATCCGACTATGACTGCAGCGAACGATCCCGAAAAGGACAGCAGCGCACGGTACGCCTTCGCCGCCCGGTTCCGACTCGATGCCTCGACAGCCGAGTGGCGAGTCGACACCCAGATGATCGAACGGACGTGCTACCGGGAAGCCCCTCCTCCCGGGGGACCGGGCTGGTTGTTCTTCCGGGATTACCTCTGGCGCGGGGAGTGTAATCACCCCGAGCACCTCGCCCGCCTCGTCGGGGAAGCCTTCGACCTTCCCGTCGAAAACATCGAGTTTCGCGGCCTGCGCACCGACAAGGCATCTTCGCAGCGCTGAAAGAGGAGATCGCTACCGACCTCACGCTCTTCAACGCCGACTGGAGTGCCGAAGTCATCAACAAATACCTCGGTAGCTCGATTCAGGTCAGCAAGTGAACGAACGGACGAGCGAGGTAGCGGCTGAGGAACCCGGCGAGCGAGCAGATAGGCGAGAAGTCGGTGAGCAAGGATTGTTTCCCACGTGACCGGAAAGCACTTTATCGTACGTTACATACCTACACAGTCCCGCCCTGCATGAACTACGACTTCTGGTTGCTCGATTTGGACGGAACGCTCATCGACATCGAACCAGCGTACATCCACTCGGTCTTCGATAGGATCGGCGACCGGTTGGGTTGTAGCTTCGCCGACCGGGAGGCAGAGGCGATCTGGTACGACCTCGCCGGCGCCGCCGACGCGGCGCTCGCGGCCCACGGCGTCGAGCGGCCGCGCTTCTGGGAGGCTTTCCACGCCGTCGAGGACCCGATCGCCCGCGCGGAATCGACATATCTGTACGACGACGCCGCCGTTATCGCCGCGCTCGACGACCCGGTGGGAATAGTAACTCACTGCCAGGGCTACCTCACTGAGCCGGTCCTCGAGCACCTCGACATTGCCGACTGGTTCGATACAGTGGTCTGCTGTGACGATGAGATCGGTTGGAAACCCGACCCGGCACCGCTACAGCGGGCGATCGGCGACTTGGGGGTAGGAGGCCGGAGCGGCGTGCTCGCCGGCGATGGGCCCCACGACGTCGGCGCGGCCTGGAACGCCGGTCTCGACGCCGTCCACGTCGAGCGCCACGGTCACGAGCGACGCGGCGGGTGTGTGCTTGGCGACTACCGCGTCGAACGGTTCACTGATCTGGGGCTGTCGGCTCCGCGCCGCGCTCGCCGTAGCCCGGCAGGCCGTCGAGCAGGGGACTGACCCCTTCCAGACTACTTGCGAGCGCCTCCACGCCGCTCTTTTCGACGCGATCGGGGTTCGCCAGGACGCGAACCCCTTCCCTACCGACCGGCACGAACCCGAGGTCGAGTTTCGCCGCCGTGGCCCGAAGCCCGAGCCCGGCGTCCGCCTGCCCTGCTGCGACCGCCCGGGGCGGGCTCTCATGGGCTCCAAGCGTCCGGTCGAAGCCCCTGATCCGATCGGTGCAGTCGTGGCGAGTCGCCTCCCGCTTCTCGGCGAGTTCGGCGACCCGCTCGCCGAGGGAGGTCCGGAGTCCCGAACTCGTCGGCCGGTTGATGAAGGAGAGATCGCGATCGATGAGATCAGCAATGCCCGCTACTTCCTCCGGATTCCCGCTGGGAACGACTAAGCCCCACTCCCGGCTCCACCCACCCAGCTCCTCAACGGGAAAGTCGGGATCGCTCGGCCCGGCGACGACGGCGACGTCGGGCACGCCGTTTCTAAGCCGGCGCAGGCCCTCCCGGCTGCCGAAGCTCAGATACCGTGGCCGCTCGGACTCGTCGAGCACCCTGGAGAACAGCGGGTCGTCCTCGCCGATCCCGAGCAGCGTCGGGATGCGAACGCTCGGCGAGAACAGCTCGGCGCGCACGCCCTCGCCGGCCCCTAAGTACTCGGTGTCGGGATCGACCGCGACGACGCCGTCGGCCTCGACGAGGCTCGTCGTCGCGCCGCTGCCCTTGTCGACCGGGTAGACCAACGTCTCGGTCCCCCTGCCGGTCGTACCGCCCTTACCGCCATCGTTGCTGCCGTCGCTGCTATCGCCTTCGACTCCGTCGATTTCCTCGCCGGGCCCGCTCTCGACCAGGCCGACGGGCATGAGCCGGAGTCGGCCCTCGGCGTAGCGTTCGCGGACGGCCATTCGACCTTCGATCGTCGCGGTTCGGGGTTCGGGGCGGTTCGCGGCTTGGCGGATGGCCGGCGCGACGAAGGTCCGGAAGATCGTCAGCGCCGAGACCGGATAGCCCGGCAGGCCGACGTACGCCGACTCGGCTAGGGTGCCGACGAGCATCGGCTTGCCAGGCTTGACGGCGACGCCATGTAAGAGGAGATCGCCACGGTCCTCGATCACGCGGTAGATCACGTCGACTGCACTCGCCGACGTCGAACCCGAGGAGAGCACGAGATCGCACTCCGAGGCCGCGTTCCTGAGGATGCGTTCCATTTCCTCGTAGTCGTCGCCAGCGTGGGGGTAGAGTTCGGGGTCGCCGCCGGCGTCCTCGATGGCCGCGGCAATAGTGTACGAATTGACGTCGTAGATCTGGCCAGCACTGTGCTCGACTGCCTCGCCGGGTCGGACGAGTTCGTCGCCCGTCGAGATCACGCCGACGGTCGGCCGTCCTCTCACCGGCACGTCCTCGACGCCGAGCGCGGAGAGCAGGCCGATCTCCCGTGGGGTGAGTTCCGTGCCAGGGCCGAGCGCGCGCTCGCCGGCGGCGATGTCAGTACCTGCGGCCATGACGCCGTCGCCCGGGGCGGCGGCCTTCCTGATCTCGATTTTCGTTCCATCACCACCTTCCGGTTCGCTCTCGGTGGTTCGCTCGACCATCACGACCGCATCGGCTCCCTCGGGCAGTACCGCCCCGGTCGAGATCTCGGCGGTCACCCCTTCTTCGACGCTCACTTCGGGGGTCGTGCCGGCGTGAACCCGCCCGACGTGATCGAGCGTCTCGGGGTTGGCCTCGTCGGCACCGAAGGTATCTCGAGCCCGGACCGCGTAGCCGTCCACGCTTGCCCGGTCGAACCCCGGTACGTCAACGCCGGCGTCAGCGCGTTCGGCGAGCACCCGGCCCCTGGCCGCGCCGAGCGAGACGATCTCGGACTCGGGGGCTAGATCGAGGCCCGAAATGGCTTCGTGGGCGCGCTCGGGCGGAACGAGTTCGCGGAACTCCTTGCGGTCGCTCATGGCTGCGGTTCCACCGCGACGGACAAAAGTCTGGCCGGCGCCGAACCGTTCCTCCGGGTGAGTGGCAGTCAGTGACCGGTGAGATTCAACCCGACGACGCCGAGGACGATCAGTGCGACGAACCCCGCCCGAGCGAGGGTCGCCGGTTCGTCGAACAGAAGCACCCCGAGCGTCGCCGTGCCGACCGCGCCGATCCCGGTCCAGACCGCATACGCCGTCCCGATCGGCAGCGTCTCGACCGCTCTGGCGAGCAACAGCATACTCGCGAAGATCGCAACGATCGTCGCAACAGTGGGGACGAGTTCGGTGAAGCCGTCGGCGTACTCCAGGCCGATCGCCCAGCCGATCTCGAACAGACCCGCGATCAGGAGAACTGCCCATGCGTTCATACAGGAGCTTCGCCGAGGCGACGGATAGGGTCGGTGGACGACGCCAACGGCCGCATCATACGCCTTCGAACGCGAGCCCGACTCCCAGGCCGATCAGGACGCTGCCCGTTCCGTAACGCAGGCCGTCCTCGATTCGTGGGGACGAGCGCAGCGTTCCCCGAATCGACCCGGAGACGAGCGCGACGCCCGAGAGATAACAGAGTGTTAGCGCCGCATAGAGCCCGCCGAGTATCGAAAGCGAAAGCGGTGCGTTCGCGGCTCCGGCGGGAACGAACTGCGGCAGAAAGGCGAGGAAAAACAGCGCGACCTTCGGGTTCAGGACGTTCACGAGGACGCCCCGGGCGAACCCGCCGCCGTCACCCTCGCTCGCTTTCTCGCTCTCGTCCTCGGTCCCGCTCGCCGCGACGTCATCGAACTCGAATCGTCCCGGCGAGCGAAGCGCCTGCACGCCGAGATAGAGGAGATACGCCGCGCCGACGTACTTGAGAACTCGAAAGGCGAGTGCCGACCGGCGGAGCAGTACCGACAGGCCGACGACGGCTGCGGTCGTATGGACGAGGACGCCGACGCTGATACCGGCCGCCGAGCGGAGGCCGACCCGCTTCCCGGCACCGAGCGCCCGCGTCAGCACGTAGATCGTATCCGGTCCCGGTGCGAGGATCAACGCCACCGCTGCCGGGACGAACAGTGCCAGCGTCTCGATCGAGAGCATTCGGCGAGGGTACGTGTTCGACCGAACCCCTTAGCTCTGCTGACAGCTCCGTGATAGCCCGCCGGCTCGAGAGGGGACTACGCCGAGTACTCCCAATTCTCGACCGTGACGCGCTCGCCCTCGGCGAACCCCTCGCGCTCTTCGGGCACCGTCACCCAGCCGTCCGCGAGCGCCACGCTCGATAGCACGCCCGACCCGCTCGATCGGGTCGGTGTCGCACGCGGAAGGTCACCGTTCCCCTCCCCGTCGCTTCGGTCGGTTCCGGCGTCCTCGCCCTCGGCGTCAGTTCCGTTCACCTGCACCCGCGCGAAGGTCGCATAGCCCGGTTCGCTCTCGATCTTTCTCGCCAGGCGGGCCTCTCGCGTCGGATGTTCTTCGAGCGGGAGGCCCCCGACGTGTTTCAGCAGGGGGCGGAGGAACTGGACGGCGTTGACGATACAGGCAACCGGATAGCCCGGTAGCATCACGATCGGCGTCTCCTCGACGACACCGAGGGCGACGGGATGGCCCGGCCGGAGCGCGACGCCATGCACTAGGACTTCCCCCAAATCCTCGACCACTTCGGGGATCAGATCGCGTTCGCCGACGGAGGAGCCGCCCGTCGTTACCACGATGTCCTTCGTGAGGTCGCGCTGGAGCGCCGCCCGCAGCGCCTCGCGGTCGTCGGTGACGACGTTCCTGTATCTGGCCCGTCCGCCCCACCGCTTGACGTACCCCGAGACGGTGAGGCCGTTGGTCTCGATCACTTCCCCGGGTTCGGGATCGGCCTGGACGAGTTCCTCGCCGGTGGGGATCACCCCGACTGTCGGGCGTTCTCCCACCTCGAGATCGTTCACACCGGTCGATTTGAGCAGTCCTAAGTCGGAGGGTCGAAGCCGGTGGCCCGCCGCGAAGAGGTCCTGATCCTTCGCGACGTCCTCCCCTACTGGCGCGACGTTCGCACCCTCCGCGAGCGCCCCGAACACTTCGAGGTCGTCGCCGACCTCCTCGACGCGCTCGATCATCACTACGCTATCCGCGCCCTCGGGCAGTTCGCTGCCGGTATGCACCCGACAGGCTTCCCCCGGTGCGACCGATCGCTCCTCGACGTCTCTGCGCCGGAGGATCTCGGGATCGCGCTCGCCCGCTTCGAAGGTGTCCTGTGCGCGAACCGCATAGCCGTCCATCGCCGCCCGCGGGTAGTGAGGCACCGCCCGCCGGGCGGCGATCGACTCGGCGAGTACGCGCCCGTCGGCGTTCGTCAGGGAAACGCGCTCGGTCCGGTCGTGAGGCGCGGCGACGCTCAGTAGGCGCTCGCGGGCGGGGGCGATCCGGGTGACGTCCTTGAATCCCGATGTGTGGAGATCGCTCATACCGTCGGGTGGCACCCGACGGGCAAAACGTCCGGGGTGTCCCCTTCGTCCACCCCGCTCCCTCGGTCGGTTCTTCGCCGATGGCTCCGAATGATCCTACCGGTCGTGTCTCGATGCCCGACCGCCCAGCGGCCAACTCGGAGTACCGATAGTCCCGTTCTAACCTTTGTTAGTAAAATTTAGGTAGGTAGTAAACATCTTTATATCCCGGTAACTATGTATTACTCGCATGGAATGTAAGGTTTCGCCACGGCGCGGCGGGACGGAACGCGGGCGGGTGGCCGGCGAATGACCGAAAGCGAGACACCCCGACCGAGGGCGACGATCGGGGACGCTGACGACCGCGACGATCCGACGCCGCCGTACGCACTCGTCCAGAACGACGGTGAAACGGAGCGGACGGTATCGATCTCGATCGGTCACTCGGACGGACGGGCAACGGGCGAGGAGCACCGGCTCGCCGAAGACCACGAGCGGGCCATCGGGCTCGGCGCACCGCTCGGCGGGGTCTGTCGGATCGACGTCGACGCGGAGAGCGGCGCGAGCGCGCGGATCGCCCTCGATCCCGCCTGGGTCGGCTCGACCCCGGTGCCCCGCTTCGTCGTCCGGGGCGATCGCATCGCCGTCTCGGGGCTCTCGTTCCCAGCGGAGAGAACTCCCGGTGAGAAACACGGGAACTGAACGTCGGTCATCGGACGATATCGACCGGGAACGATCGACCGCGGAGCGGGCAGCTATCGGGGGCTTTTTCGCTCCCGAAACCCGAACTGTAGACATGTCCGCTCTGCGCGAGGCGTTGGGCGAGTTGCCCGATGCGGTGTTCGCCGACGTGCTCGAAAACGACGAGGAGTACCTCCTCGTTCTCGACCTCCCCGGCGTGCATGCCGACACCGTCGACGTCAGCGCGAGCCGAGGGCGGCTCCGCATCGAGGCCCGCCGCGAGAAATCGGTTCCCCGCGAGTTCCAGTACATCGAGGAGGGGCGAGCGCTCTTTCTCGACGCCGACTTCCCCCTGCCACCCGATGCGAGCGCCGAGGGAGCGAGCGCGAGCGTCGATCGAGGCGTGCTCGAACTCCGACTTCCCAAGCGCGAGCGCGGCGGCGAGACATCGATCCCCATCGAGGGTAGTGGGAGCACCGAGAGCGAGGGGAGCGCCGGGGGCGGCGGTGTCGATACTGACGGCGAGCCCGACGCCGAGGACGACCGATCGAACGGCTCGGCCACCTCCTAAGGTGGTCGGAGAGTGAACCTCCGGTCCTACCGGCGGTTCGTGATCGTCGCCTATCAGTTCCTCCCGCTGCTGGTAGCTTACGCTCGCGACCGGAACCGGTTCCTGTTCTTCGGGAGCTCTCGGGAGGTGGATTCGGCGACTCGGCGCGAGCGGGCCGCCTCGCTGCTCGATTCGATGCTGACGTTGGGGCCGACGTTCATCAAGTTGGGGCAACTGCTCTCGACCCGGCCGGACGTGTTGCCCCCGGAGTACATCCTCGAGTTCTCGAAACTACAGGACGAGGTCCCACCAGCCCCCTGGGCCGAAGCCGAGACGGTACTGACTGCCGAACTCGGATCGATCGAGGACCGTTTCGACGCCTTCGAGCGCGAGGCGATCAGCGGCGCGAGCCTCGGGCAGGTCTATCGCGCGGAGATCGACGGGGAGGCCGTCGCGGTGAAGGTCCGCCGGCCCGAGATCGAGGAACTGGTCAACGCCGACCTCACGGTGATCCGCTGGAGCTTGCCCATACTCATGCGCTTCATCGGGGAGGCACGTTCGTTCTCGCTCGAAAACCTCGCCGACGAGTTCGCAAAGACCATTCGCGAGGAGATGGATTACGACCGTGAGCGCCGGATGCTCCAGGAGATACGGGGCAACTTCGGGGGCAATCGCGACGTCGCGATCCCCACCGTGATCGAATCCCACTCCACCCCGCGAGTGCTGACAATGGAGTACGTTCCGGGCACGAAGATCACCCGCGTCGAGGACCTCGACGCGATGGGCGTCGACCGCTCGGCACTGGCCGAGACCCTCCAACGGGTTTACCTCCAGATGATAATCGACGACGGCGTCTTTCACGCCGATCCCCATCCCGGCAATCTCGCCGTGCAATCCGACGGTACCCTCGTGTTCTACGACTTCGGGATGAGCGGCCGAGTCGATGCCTATATTCAGGACCGGATCGTCGATTTCTACATCGGGATCGCGAACCAGGACATCGACGCGATCCTCGATGCGCTGATCGCGATGGGCACCCTGAGCCCCGAGGCCGACCGTGAGGTCATGGGCAACGTAATGGAACTGGCCATCCAGGACGTCCGCGGCGAGGAGATCGAACAGTACCGCGTCCAGGAAGTGATCGATCAGATCGAGAACACCATCTACGATTTTCCCCTCCGATTGCCCTCGAACTTGGCGCTCGTCCTCCGGGTCGCGACGGTCGTCGAGGGGGTCTGTGTCACCCTCGATCCGGAGTTCGACTTCATCGAGATCGCGACCGACTACCTGATCGAGGAGGGCTATCGCGAGGAGGGTATCAGGCAATTCTTCGAGGATCGGGCCGACGAGGGCCGGGCGGCGATCGAGTCCTCGATCCGGGTACCCCCGAAGCTCGAAAGCGCCCTCGATCGGATCGAACGCGAGGACTTCCGGGTCGAGGCCGAACTCGAGGACACGAACGACATCTTCGATAAACTCGCCAGGCGGCTCGTCTACGGGCTGCTTATGACTGCCGGCGTGCTCTCGACGGCAGTGCTATATGCTTTCGCCCAACTGCCCTCGGCGCTCGCCGCGCTCGCCTTTTCCGCGGTCGTGGGCGGACTTCTCTATCGGTCCTTCCGCGGGCCGACCGGCCTCGGTGCTCAGCCACAGTTCACCCGCCAGAACCTCCAGGAACGGCAGGGAACCGGCGGGGAAGGCACCGAAACTGAGACTGACGAGACCGCGGGCGTCGCGAGCGCGATGGCGAACCCGGCCGCCGACGCGATGGGTGAGGCCAGCGAGGACGGCCCGCAAGCGGCTGCTGGTTCCACGGGTCGCGACGGTAATCGTCAGTAAATTCCGAGCTCGCACTCCTCGGTCCGGTCGACTACTCGCGTTCGTCGCGCAGGAACGCGACCAGTTCCTCGGGCTCGGCGTCGAGCCCGCCGCCCTGGGCGACGCTCGGCGAGCCGCCACCGCCGCCGCCGAACTCGGCCGTCACGCGCTCGATAACGCTTCCCGCGTCGGCCTCACCCTCGCTCGCCACGGCGAGATACCCCCCGTCGCTGTCGACGAGCGCGACGACGGCCGGGTCCCTATCGCTTGCGTCGTCGCCGTCCTCGCCTTCCCGGTCTTCCCCGTCCTCGTCGTTCCCTGCGGAGTCGACGACGCTGCCGGCCCGGTCAGCGAGCTCGTTCGCGTCGAGGCCCTCGATCGAGCCGACCAACCAGGACTCGCCGTCCCGCTCGATGATCGCTTCCCGGAGGTCGGCGATCCGGCTCTCGACCAGGCGCTCGCGCAAGGCGTCGCGCTCGGCGATCGCGTCCTCGCGCTCGTCCCGGAGGCGGGCGATCGCGTCGAGGAGGTCGGTAACCTGAGTGTTCGCCGCTGCGGCCGCCGCGAGGGTAGCTCCGTGTTCGTCGGCGCGCCGCTCGATCGCCGCTGGCCCGACCGCGAACTCGACCCGGGTTCGGCCCTCGCCGGGGTTCGACCGATCCAGAACTGTTACCGGACCGATCTCGCGGGTGTTCCGGACGTGGGTACCCCCACAGGCCGCGATATCCCAGCCGTCGATCTCGACCAAGCGAACCGCCTCCTCGCCCAGTCCCTCCTCGGTCTTGGCATTGAAGGCGACGTCCTCGCGCTCCAGGGCCTCCTCGCTCGGATGCTGGCCCCAGGTCACGTGGTGTGAGTTCCAGACGGCCCGGTTGACGAGCGCTTCGAGATCGACCAGGAGATCGGCGTCGATCTCAGTGGTCGTCTCGAAATCGACCCTGACTTTCCCCTCGCCGATGTCGAACCCGCCGTAGCCGAGATCGTCGAGGCGACGCCGGCCCGCCCCGTAGAGCGCGTGGCTCGCGGTGTGTGCGCGCATACAGTAGGTGCGGAAGTCGGGATCGATCTCGCCGGTGAGCGTCTCGCCCGCGCTCGCCTCGATCGGTTCGGCGAGCGCGTGGCGTACCTCGCCGTCTCGGTGCTGGACGTCGAGTACGTCGATTCCGGCGATAGTTCCCTTGTCGGCGGGCTGGCCGCCGCTCTCGGCGTAAAAATACGTCTCGTCGAGGACGACGTCTACTCCCTCGCCATCGGCGTGTTCGGACACGGATTCGAGGGGACTCTCGAAGCGAAGCGTGTAGGGCTCGGCCGGGGCGCGGGTAGCGATCACGTCGGGTGCGAGCGCGGCTCGGCCATAGTCGTGTCGCTGCTCCCGATCGGCGTGTCGGTGTGAGCCGCGGTCGCTCCGTTCTCACCGGGTCGGTTTCGACCGGAGTCCGCGTCCGGTTCGCCGAAAGCCGGTCGCTTCAGGGTTCGAGGAGTCGGTTCGAGCCCTCGGGGCTCGGGCTCTTCGAGGTCGGGAGTCAGTTGACGATTCGGCGGGAGATCCACGCGAGCGGGATGAGCGGGATCGCCAAGCCGGTGACGATGAGCACGATGAGGACAACGACCTTCATGCCGGTTCCGGACTGGTCCCACACCGATCGTCGCATGCTGTCGATACCTTCCGCGGTCCGTTGTACGATTCCCATGAAGATCAATCAATCGGCGATCGAATTAAGCGTTGAGGCTGCATTTCGAACGTGTCGGTCGTCCATCGGTCGAGCGTCGATCGCGTGCTATCGACCCGAGTGGCCTGACCTTCGGTTTCGGGGCCATTGCCGACCGATCGGGGACGCGCTCGACAGATTCACGTCGGCCCGCGTGTCCCGGAAAGACATGACAGGCAATGGTCCACTGGCCGGCCTCGACGTCGTCGAGATGACGGTGCATCGCGCCGGCCCTTTCTGTGGGGCACTGCTGGCCGACCTCGGCGCGGAGGTCGTGAAGATCGAGCGCCCCGGAGCGGGCGATCCCGCACGCGTGCAGGGTCCCGGCCCCGAGAACCGATCGGGCTATTTCATGGCGAACAACCGGAACAAGAAGTCCGCGACCATCGATCTCAAGACCGACGCGGGCACCGAGGCCGCCCGCTCACTGTTAGGGGGAAGCGGACGTCTTCGTCGAGAACTTCGCCTACGGGGTCCCCGAGAAACTGGGCATCGGTTACGAGGCAATCCGGGAGCGAAACCCTGGGATAATTTACGGCAGCGTCAAGGGCTACGGCGAGACCGGGCCCGCCCGCGAGAAGAAGGGCCTCGACATGATCCTCCAGGCCGAGGGCGGGATCATGTCGGTCACCGGGCCCGAGAGCGGCTCCCCAGTCAAGGTCGGGCAGGCGATCGGCGACCTCACGGCGGGGATGCAAGCCGCGATCGGCGTACTCGCCAAGCTCCAGGAACGCGGCCGGATCGACGGCGTCGGCGGCGAACCGATCGATACGGCGGAGGGAGGGGCGGATACGGGGGCGTTCGTCGGCAAGTTCGACGTGGGGCTGTTCGATGCGATCGTCTCGCTGATGAACGAGTACCTCACCTTCTATTCGATGAACGGCGAGGTACCCAGCCCGCAGGGCGTTACCCACCAGTCGATGGTGCCCTACCAACTGTTCGAGACCGCCGATGGCCACGTCGTCACCGGCGTCCCGAGCGACGAGCGCTGGGGATCCTTCTGTGATCTGCTCGATCGCGAGGATCTGCGGGAGTACGACACGAACGAACAACGCATGGCGGACTTCGAGGCGGTCACAGGAGCCATCCAGGAGGAGTTCGCCGAGGAGTCGACCGCCTACTGGCTTTCCCGCCTCACCGACTACGGCTTCCCGAACGGACCGTTGAACGATGTTGCGGATGTCGTTGCCCACGACCAGACCGCCGCACGCGATCTGACCCGGAGCGCCGACAGCGACCCCGACGCCAGTAGTGAGAGCGGGGCCGGGGAGAGCCTGCTTCTGCCTGGTCACCCGCTTCACTTCCCCGATTACGACCCCGAACTGCGCCGGCCGGCTCCCGGTCTCGGCGAGCATACCGAGGGGGTCTTCGGGACCGTCGCCGAGCAGACGACCCTCGACGAGTGGCGCGATGACGGGGCCTTCGGCGATTGAAGCCCACTGGGGATCTCCGGCTCCGAGTACGTCGCTCGGTATAAGCGTTCCCGAGGCGAAGACACGAGCGATGACCGAGACGCGAGTCCTCGTGACGGGAGCGACTGGCACCGTCGGGTCGGCCGTCGTCGAAGCGCTCGCCGACCGGGAGGGCGTTCTCGTCCGCGCCGGCGTTCGGGACGTGGCCGCAGCACGCGAGCGCTTCGGGGGCGGTTCGGGAACCGGCGAAACGGATGAGCGAACCGGCGAGTCACCGTTCTCCGAGGGAATCGAGTACGTCCGCCTCGACTTCGAACGGCCCGAGACCTGGGGCAGCGCGTTCGAGGGCATCGATCGGCTCTTCCTCGTGCTTCCGCCGGGCGTCCCGTCCGATCGGGTGCTCGACGCCGCCGCGGCAGCGGTCCGAGTCGGCGTTGACCATCTCGTCTACCTCTCGGTACTCGGCGTCGAGCGCAATCCCTTGATTCCACACTGGCGGATCGAACGCGGCTTGCGGGCGCTCGACGTGACCTATACGTTCCTGCGCGCGAGTTTCTTCATGCAGAACTTCCTCGAGGTCCACCGCCGGGACATCATAGAATGCGACGAGGTGTTCGTCCCGGCCGGCGAGGGGAAAACGAGCTTCGTCGACGCCCGCGACGTCGGTGCAGTAGGAGCGAGGGCGCTTCTCGACCCCGGTCACGCGAATCGGGCGTACGACCTCACCGGTCCGGCGGCGCTCGATTACTACGACGTCGCCCGGATCTTGGCCGCGGAACTCGATCGCCCGATCACCTACCCGAACCCCTCGATGCTTCGCTTCGCTCGGCGAAGGCGTGTTCATGGGGAGTCCCTCGGATTCGTGCTGCTCATGCTGGGGATCTATACGACCGCACGG
Source organism: Halobacteriales archaeon QH_8_64_26 (assembly GCA_003021725.1). Classification (GTDB taxonomy): domain Archaea; phylum Halobacteriota; class Halobacteria; order Halobacteriales; family Halococcaceae; genus PXQR01. The sequence continues at coordinate 82,965 of PXRA01000007.1, read as the reverse complement.
CTGGGCCTCGCGGGACGGGTCAGCGACGACGTCGCTCGAGTGCTCGATCGCCCCCCGCGGAGCTTTCGGGCGTTCGTCGCCGATTACCGCGAACGGTTCGAGCCCGGCTCGATGGCCGCGGGCGATCGGAAGTAGGTCGCTCGGAGGAACGCCATCGACCCCGGCGCGTCCCGCGGCTATTTACTCCCGACACCCGACCGGAACGTATGAGCCAGCGTCACAGAGCCGAAGCGACCCTTACCGAGAGCCAGCGCCTCGTCCAGCGCTCGATCCGGGCGATCTGTGCGGAGTACGACCACGAGTACTGGCGCGAGAAGAGCCGCGAGAAGGAGTACCCCCACGAGTTCGTTGATACTCTCGCCGAAGAGGGCTGGATGGGAGCCCTGCTGCCCGACGAGTACGGCGGTGCCGACCTCACAACCGAGGAGGTAATCGTGATGATGGAGGAGATCGCCGCCGAAGGTGGCGGGTTCGCCGCGGCCCAGGCGATCCACGGCGGGATCTACAACTCGGTGCCGATCGTCGAATACGGCTCCGAGGAACTGAAGGCCGACCTCCTGCCGGCGATCGCTCGGGGCGAAACTCGAGTTCAGGCCTTTGGGCTCACCGAACCGAACGCCGGCTCCGAATCGACGGCCATCGAGACGTTCGCCGAGCGGGTTGGTGAGGACGACGCCGATGGTCCAGGGACGGGACCCTCTCCGGCACCCGCCGCCCGGGAGGAGGACGGCTATCTCATCAACGGCTCGAAGATCTGGACCTCCCGGGTCGACGTGAGCGATTTCCTCCTGCTGGTCGCTCGCACGACGCCCATCGAGGACGTCGAGAGGAAAACGGGGGGCATCTCGATGTTCCTCGTCGATCTTGATGACGCACGCGAGCAAGGCGCGCTCGATAGCTCGAAGATCCCCAAATCCGCCAGCGAGTTCGTCCACTCCTATCAGCTCTTTTTCGAGGACCTCTGGGTGCCCGAAAGCGCACTCGTCGGCGAGGAAGGCGAGGGGTTCTACCAGGTGTTAGACGGCCTCAACGAGGAACGGCTGGTGATCGCCGCCGAGTGCGTGGGACTGGGGGAACTCGCCTTGGAACGTGCGATAACGTATGCAAACGAGCGGGAGGTCTTCGACCGGCCGATCGGGAAGAACCAGGCGATCCAACACCCCTTAGCGGAGGCCTACGCGGAAGTACAGGGCGCGAAAGCCGTGACCTACGACGCCGCCCGCGCGGACGCCACGGGCCGGGAGGCCGGCGCACGGGCGAACACCGCGAAGTACCTCGCCAGCGAGGCCGCCTTCGACGCCGCCGACGCCGCGGTCCAGGCCTACGGCGGGTTCGGCGTCGCGACCGAGTACGACGTCGAGCGCTACTTCCGGGAGGCACGGCTCAGCAGATTGGTACCGATCACCCAGGAACTCGCGCTCAACTACCTCGGCGAGAACGTCCTCGGACTGCCTCGCTCGTACTGAGGTACCGATCTACCGATCGGCCGGGTTCGATAGGGACGATCGAGACGAGACCCCTTCCGACCGACTGCGCTCGCCTCGGAACGACCGGGAGCACGGGCGTCCCGACACCACAGAAGCCATGCCCGAAGCCCGCCGAGACGCGAGCGTGATCGGTTCGTGATCGACCGTAACGCGGTACTCGTCGGAGTGGTCCTGGAGATCGCGTTGCTCGCGACGCTCGGTGGGGCCGGCACCACCTTTTTCCGAACCGTCCCCCGGCTCGGCGCACTCCTGCTAGCGAGCCTCGGTTTCCTTGGCGGTAGCGTGGCTGGCAGTCTCACCGGCGGATCGAGACGCCGGCGGGCAGCTCACGGCGGGCTCTGTGCCAGTTTCGGCGGGTTCGTCTTCGCCATCTGGCTCGCCTATACGCTGGTCGCCGACGTCTACATCGGGGCCTTCTACGGACTCGCCTACGCGATCGCGACGGTCGGCATCCCGCCTACCTTCGCTGCCCGGTACGACGCCGTCCTCCCGGTCGTCTTCGGCGTCGGGAGCGTCGTGCTCTATACCGTAGAAGGGCTCCTCGCCGGTGCGCTCGTCCCGCCCGACTGGATCGAGCCCCCGCCCTTCTATCCCTCCTGAGCGCCCGGCTATCGGAGCGTCCGCTGGCCGGTGGGCGGCGTGTTGGCCATCGATCCTCAGCCCGAGTAACACAACGCCTTTCGCGCTGGAGGGCGACCCCCGGACATGGCACTCCAGGAATCCGAACGCGAACTCGAACGCGGTGATAGGGCTCCGGAGTTCTCCCTTCCGGGCGCGGACGGCGAGACGCACTCGCTATCGGCGTTCGCCGACCGCAATGGGCTGTTGATAGTCTTCACCTGCAATCACTGTCCCTACGCTAAAGCCAAGGTAGACGCGCTCAACGGTATCGCCGCCGACTACGCGGACGTCGCGGTGATCGGTATCAACCCGAACGACGCCGACGCGTACCCCGAGGACTCCTTCGAGCGCATGGTGGAACTCCTCGAAGACGGCACCGTCGGCTACGACGCCTACCTGCGCGATGGGTCCCAGGACGTGGCCCGGGCCTATGGCGCGACCTGCACCCCCGATCCGTTCCTGTTCGCGAACGGGGACGGACGGGGCGGCGATGGCGAGGATAGCGACGGCGACGGGGAGCCGGGGGCCGACTTCCGGCTGGCCTACCACGGCCGCCTGGACGATGCGACCGGCCCCGACGAGGAGCCCTCCGGGGAGCCGGGTTTCGAGATGCGTGAGGCCATCGATCGCGTGCTCGCGGGCGAGACGGTAGACGACTCGTTCCGGCCGTCGCGTGGCTGCTCGATCAAGTGGCAGTAGGTTCCGAATGCCACACTCCCTCTCGGCCCGTGTTCGTTGCCGGCCGATCCCGTCCGGCCGGCTGCCCCCAGCGGGACCGGGACCGTCGCGCCCGACCACAGGGAATAGTCACTCTGCTTCGGGCGACCACTGTCCCGTTCCGTTTCCCTGCCGAGTTCCGTCGACAGCTCCGTTCGGCGTCCGATAATCCATTGCTAATCTTTAATACTACGATGGGAGAAAGCGAATCCATGAGTACCGTCGCCGAATTCCGAGTTCCAGTCGAGGGGTTCGCACTGGAGCGGACGCTCTCGAGGATACCGAAAGCGGAGTTCGACATCGAGCGTGCGGTCCCCGTGGCTACCGATCGGGTGATGGTCGTGCTCTGGGCCCACGGCCCTGACTACGAGGAGCTCCGGACGGCACTCGAAGCGGACCCGGCGGTGGCGGACTTCCAGGGGCTCGTCGACCTCGATGTCGAGTGGCTCTATCAGATGCACTGGACGGACGGACTACACGTACTCCGCCCGGCCCTCGCCGAGCACGACGGAACGTTGATGCACGCCTACGGGGATCGCGAGGGCTGGCATCTCCGCGTGCTCGTCCTCGACCGCGGGGCGGTCGCCGCGCTGGCCGAGTGGTGTGAGGCGGAAGGACTGACCCTCGAGATCGATCGCATCTACGATCTCGACGAACGCTTGGGGGAACGGTATAGCCTCAGCGAAAGTCAGTACGAGGCACTCGCCCTGGCCTACGAGCGCGGGTACTTCGAATCGCCCCGAGGAGTCAGTGCGACCGAACTCGCGGCCGACCTCGGCATCTCCCAGCAGGCGCTCTCCGAGCGCCTCCGTCGGGCCTCACAGAACCTGCTCGACGAGACGCTCGCGACCGACGACCCACCTGCGGCCTTCAGCTATCCCGATCGCTGGCAAACTCGCCGTTCGTGAGTTCCGGGTCGTTGACTGTTCACACAACTGGCCATGAACTCCGACCGTCCCTTCGGGCTGAACGCTCGGCGTCCGGCGTTCGGGGCTCGACGCTCACGAACCGACAGCCGCGAGTCTCGCCTCGAACCGTTGTGCATACAGGGGAAACCGACAGGTGTGGTTCGACCGTGTAAACGAGTGATGTCTCCCTCAAGTTCCGACGCCGGTCGATCGCGCGATCGGTGTCGACGGTGTAGTGCGGCGAGCCCGATCGAAGCGGATGGTGGGTCGCGACCGGCAGCCTCTCTCATCGAGTCAGGCTCCGCTGATACCCTCGATCCGGGACCGGAACTGTGTTCGGAGTGTTACCTCCGTGGGACGATCATGGCTTTCCTCCGGTAATCGGCCTCGCCGCCACCGTCCGCGAACCGTCGCGGAGAAAGAACGGCGTTACTCGGTACCCCGATCGAACATCCCCGTCGAGAAGTACCGCTCGCCGCTGTCCCAGAAGACGGTGACCACGAGCGGACAGTCCCCGTAAGCGGGATCGGTGGGATCCCGGGACGGACGATCGGCCGCCGTTGCAGTCCGCTCGCTTCCGGTCGGTCCGCCGTTCCGGCTTCCAGTGCTCCCGTCGCTTCCGCCATCCCCGATCTCGCCGTCGGCGCTCGCGACCTGCGGGGTCGGCGGGCACTTCACGTCGGGATCGGCCAGTCGCGTCGCGACTCGGCGGGCGGCCAGGCCGCTCGCGGCGCTGGATTGACCGACCAGAATTCCTTCCTCGCGCGCGAGCCGGCGGCTCTCGCGTTCGGCCTCGGGCAGCCGGACGGTCTCGACCGCATCGATCAACTCGGTATCCAAGACCTCGCTCACGAAGCCCGCGCCCATCCCCTGGAAGTCGTCCTCGCCCGCCTCGCCGGTCGAGAGTACGGCGTTTGCCGCGGGTTCGACCGCGACGACGTCCATCTCGGGAAAGGCCGCCCGCAGCCGGCGGGCACTCCCGGTGAGTGTCCCCCCGGTCCCGACGCCCGCGACGAGGGCATCGATTTCCCGGTCGCCGACCTGTTCCAAGATTTCAGCACCGGTGCCCCGGTAGTGAGCTTCGGAGTTCGCGGGGTTCTCGAACTGCCGGAGCTGAGTCGCGCCCGCCTCGCGTTCGATCTCGTCGGCTCGGTCCTTCGCGGCGGAGATGTCCCCGTCGATCAGTTCGAGGTCCGCGCCGTAGGCCCGCATGATCGTCCGTCGTTCCTCGGAACTCGAAGCGGACATGACGATCGTGAGGTCATACCCCTTCGCCGCGGCGACCAAGGCGAGCCCGATGCCCGTGTTGCCGCTGGTAGGTTCGACGAGCCGGTCGCCCGGTTCGATCTTCCCCTCGCGCTCTGCGGCCTCGACCATCGCGAGTGCCGGCCGGTCTTTGGCCGATCCGCCGGGATTTTTCGATTCTACTTTCGCGGCGATCGTCGCGCCCGCCGGCGAGCCGACCTGGACGAGCGGCGAACCGATCGTATCGAGGATGCTGGTGTCCATTTCGATGGAATACTCGCCCGAGAACTAAACCGGTGACGACGATCGGACGACCGCCGATCGTTCGTGCTGTCGCTCTCGACGCGGGAGGTCCAATGGGCCCGCGATCCCGGCCGAATTCTACCGTCTTCGACGCTCAACCCTCACTCTTATACGCGGGACGGGAGAGCGCTCACTCGATGGCACGAAACGCGCTCATGGCCGGTATCGGCGCTCTCTCCTTAGCGGTGCTGATCGGAACCGCTCTCGACGCCTATCGAATCGTCTCCGTTCTCGCCGCGGTGCTCATCGTCGCCGCCGTCGCGGTCGGGGCCGCCGAACGACCGGACACGGCGTTCGCCCTCTGGCCCTATCGCGGGTTGCTCGCTGGCTTGCTCCTGACCTTCCTGCTGGGACTGACCGGCATCTGGCTGTTTTACACACCAGGGCAAAGCGAGTACACCTACGTGCTCGGCGTGCCGGCCGCAACGCTTTCGTATTTGGTCTTTATCTGGATTCTACCGCTGTTCGGCGCGCTCTACTATTCGTATCTCTTCCCGGCGGTCGGCGGCGAGGACGTCGTCGAGGACATCATGGCCGAAGCACGCACGCGGCGGGCGGAGGACGATCGGGAGTACCCCCTCGCCGCCGACCGGACGCGGGGTGAGGGAGGATCCGAGCGATGATCGCGCCGCCCGCGCCGCCCGCTCTCGTCTCCCTTACCCCGCTCCAGGCGATCCCGGTCGCGGACGATCCGTTCGTGCTGGCCTTCGGGACGGTCTACTTGCTGCTCGTCCTCGCCATCGGGGTCTGGGGGTACTTCCAGACCGAATCGACGAGCGATTTCCTGATCACGGGCAAGTCGATCGGTACCTGGGTGCTCGCGATGACCGCGTTTTCGGTCATCCAGTCGGGCTTTGGCTTCGTCGGCGGCCCGGAACTCATCTACGCCTTCGGTACTACCTCCTTTTGGATCTTCCTCACCGCGCCGTTCGGATTCCTGCTAACGTGGGTCGTACTCGCTAAACGAATGCGCTTGCTCGCCGACATCAGAGACGTGCTCACGCTCGCCGACGGCATGTACGTCCGCTACGAGAGCGACTGGGTGCGTGGCCTCACGGGCATCGCGGTGATCGTCGGTGTGATCGCCTACCTCGCGACGAACCTAGCGGCCCTGCAGTTCGTGATGCGAGCGATCTTTGGCATCCCGGTCGTCTGGGGGCTATTCGGCGGCGCGGCTATCCTCCTCCTATACAGCCTGCTCGGCGGGATGATCGCGGGCGTCTGGACCGACTTCGTCCAGGCGATCACGATGATCGTCGGAGCGGTGTTCGTCTTTTTCTTCGCGCTTTCCTTCGGCGGTGGCGTCGGGTCGATCGCGAGCAACCTCGCGAGCGCCGACCCCGCGTTGATCTCGCCCTTCGGTGCGATCGGTGATACCGCCGCGACGGCGATCTTCACTGGACTCGGGTGGTGGCTGCTGTTCGGGATCGGCGCGGCCGGTCAGCCCCACCTCATCACGAAGTTCTACATGAGCCGCAACTTGGATATCCTACGGTGGGGCGCGCCCATCGCGGCGATCTCCTATGCGGTATCGAGCCTGCTCGCGCTCTCGACGGGCCTGTCGATGCGCGCGATGGTCGAAGCCGGCGCGGTCGCCGCCCCACAGAGCGCCTCGATCGTCGGCCCGGTCTTCGTGCTTCGCTACACCCCCGGGGTGATCGCCGGGCTCATCCTCGCGGCACTGCTCGCGGCGATCATGTCGACAAGCGACTCGTTCCTGAATATCGGGGCGGCGGCCGCCTCGCGGGACATCCCACGGGCGCTCGGCCGGCCGATCGAATCCGACCGTACCGAGCTACGCGTCACCCAGGGCGCACTCGCCGGGCTCACGGTGCTGTCGGTGCTTGTAGTCTTTTACTCCGACGCGCTCGTCGGCATTCTGGGGACGATCGGGTGGGGCTTTTTCGCCGCCGCGATCTTCCCGATCGCCGCCCTCGGCCTCAACTGGACCGGCGCGACGAGCGAGGGCGCGATCGCGGCGACGATCGGCGGCATGGGCGTGAATCTACTGTTCAGCGCCGTTCCCCGGATCGCCGAGGCGGCGGGTGCGACGGAACTGGCCGATTCGGTGAGCGTGTTCTATGGGTCGTTGTTCGCCATGCCGGTCGGCGCGGTAGCACTGCTCGTCGCGATCGTCCTGTTCGTCGGCGTCTCGCTCGCCACGCGGGATCGCCACACCGTACCGGGGGACATCGAGGCGCTCATCCGTCGATGACCGACCCGGTGGATGGCTCCGGTACGACCGACGCTCACGACGCGACCGGAGAGACCCGAGTCGGCCGCTTCACCGAGTGGTTCCGGGTGCGTCCGACGGCGCTTCACTTCTGGGAAATACTCGCGACCGACGAGCGAATCGTGTTCTGTTTCGCCGGCCAGTCGTTCAGCTCGGCGCTTTTGCGCGCGGACATGGGGACCCGGACCCGCGACGTGCTCGGCGAGTGTACGGTCGACGAAGCGCTCGCACTCAGCGATCGTAACTTCGCCGTCGCGCTCGCCGACCTGAAGGCGATCGTCCTGCGGGAAGGAACCCGGACCCGAAAAGCCCGTCTCACGGTCGAGTGGAGTGCCGACGACGGGCTCGAATCGTGGGAACTCTCGAATACGAAGGGTGGCGAGGAAGGAATCGACGTCGTCGAGGAACTCTCCTCTCACCGAGCGTACGCCGACGCGTCGATCGAGATCGAGACTCCCTGGCTGGCCTTTCTCTGAACGCTGCTGGCCCTCTCCTGTTTTGACCCATGAACTAACATCGGTGAACTCGGAGCCGGTGTATGGCCTGGTATTGCACTCTCGATGCCGATACCTACGACGAGGAGCGCGAGCGCTTCGAGTGGGACCTGCCCGCCGATTACAACCTCGCTCATGACTTCCTACGGAAACACGGGGATACCGACCGGACGGCACTCTATCAGGCCTACTCCGATGGCCGCCGCGAGAGCTACACCTTCGACGATCTCGATCGGCTTTCGAACCGGCTGGCGAACGGGCTTCGCGAGTTGGGCATCGAGCGCGGCGACCGGGTCGCCGTTGTGCTCTCCCAGCGGCCCGCGAACCTGCTTACCCACCTCGCCTGTTGGAAACTCGGCGCGGTGTCGCTTCCGCTCTCGATACTGTTCGGTTCCGAGGGCCTTCGTTACCGCCTCGAGGACAGTAGCACGGAACTGGTCGTCTGTAACCCCGAGCGGGCGGGTGTCGTCCGCGAGGTCGCCCCCGACTGCGAGGCGCTCGAAGGCGTGCTCGTCGCCGGGACCGATAAGGGCGATATCGGGGACCGAAGCGATGAGCCCAACAGTTCCGAGCGCGATGGGACGCCGGCCGTCCGCCGCTTCGAGGACGCGCTCGCGGCCGAGGAGTCCTTCGAGATCGTCCCTACCGATGCTGAGACGCCCGCGATCGTGATGTACACGAGTGGCTCGACCGGTCCGCCGAAAGGCGTCTTACACACTCACGGCGTCTGGGTCGGGCACTGCCCGGCCTTCGCGATGTACTTCGAGCGCGACCTGGAGGGAACGTACTGGACGCCCGCGGACTGGGCCTGGATCGGCGCGCTCGGCGATCTGGTCTTTCCGGCGCTGCACTACGGCCAGCCGGTCGTCGGCTACCCGATGGGCAAGTTCGACGCCGAGACCGCCTTCTCGCTCTTAGCGGAGTTCGACGTGACCGGAGCGTTCCTCCCGCCGACGGCGATCCGGATGTTGATGGACGTCGAGAACCCGACCGAACGGTACGATCTCTCCCTGGAGGCGATCTGTTCGGGTGGCGAGCCCCTGACCCCCGAGATCCTGACCTGGGCCGCGGAGACGCTGGGTGAGGTCCCGGTGAACGAACTCTACGGCCAGACCGAGGCGAACCTCCTGGTGACCAACTGTCAGGGGTGGTTCCCCGCACAGGCGGGGTCGATGGGCAAGCCGGTCCCCGGCCACGACGTCGCGGTCCTCGATAGCGAGAGCGGCGAGGCGATGCCGGAGGGGGAAGTCGGCGAGATAGCGGTAAAGCGACCGGGTGATCCCGTCGTTTTCGAGGAGTACCTGAACGAACCGGAAAAGACCGAAGCCGCGACGATCGGCGAGTGGCACCTGACCGGCGATCTGGGCTATCGCGACGCGGAGGGCTATTTCTGGTTCAAGGCTCGGGACGACGACGTGATCATCACCTCGGGCTATCGCGTCGGCCCCGGCGAGGTCGAGAGTACCCTGCTCGAACACGAGGCGGTTTCCCAGGTCGGCGTGATCGGCGTCCCCGACGAGCAGCGCGGCGAGGTCATCAAGGCCGTCGTCGAACTCGCCAGCGGTACCGAGGGGAGCGACGCGCTCCGCGAGAAACTGCGCGATCTCGTGCGCGAGAACTTAGCGAAGTACGAGTATCCCCGCGAGATCGAGTTCAGTGAAGAACTGCCCCAGACGACGACCGGGAAGATCCAACGGCGCAAGCTCCGCGAGCGCGAGGGGACTGACGACGGATCCGAGACCTGAGTGCCGACCCGGCCTCTCCGAAGGCCGTTCGTCGGGCGGGATCGATTACTCCTATAGGACCGTGTTAGACGCGGAGCAGCGGTCGATTCCTTTCGATACTGACGCTACGAATCAGCCACTCAGTAGGTGTACGCATAACACACTCGGTCCCCTCCGGTGTGAGTATCCGCACCTCTCTGTGGTGGCGTCACCGATCAGTTCGTCGCCTCCTGGCCCGGTCTCGGGAGCGTCGGCTCGGTTAACCCACTGCCGATACGATCAGGAGGACGGACAGTACCAACAGGACGCCATACTTCGGCCAAACGCCTGGCCCGGGGTCGACAACGAGTGGCCAGAGATTGCCGATAGCGTGAAGGGACATTACGAGATACAGGTTTCGTGTGGCCGCATAGATGACACCGTATATGACGCCTGTAGCTGTCAGAAGAACGAGCGTCCCGATGAGTGCGCCCGTGGGCACCCCTCTGGTGAAGAGGTACGCCGGGATGTGAAGCAATGCGAACGACAGTGCGGCAGTGAGTATCCCGATAGTCGTTCGTACTGTCGCCGACCCCATGATCACCTGTGAAACGACTTTGTTCTGAAGATACCCCCGAAACGCCAGTTCCTCGACCGGCCCCGTGAACAGATACATCCCAACGGCCGTGATGGCAACGCCCGGAACGAAGTAATCGATCGGTGGCGCCAGGTAGTACGCCATCAGTCCGAACGAGACGCCGGTACCCGCGGCCAGTCCCAGACCGGCAGCCGCGACGTTCGCCACGAGGACGACGACGCCGGTCGCAACGAGTGCCGGACGAACTAGCTGTGGAGACGACCCCAGTTCCCGGTAACCGACACGCTCGTATCGGAGAACGACCACAGCAATGGCGATCTGGACGACGCCGGAGGGGATCGTCCATACCCCTTCCTCGGCGACCGAGAGGTCACCGAACAGCCAGCCGGAGACAGTCACCGAAACGAGCACCCAACCAGCGAGCGCCAGTACCAGGGCGATGGCCGGCCACCACCCAGCACGAAACGTGATCCAGCGATCGGTCATAGGGTCGCCTCGTCGGTGTCGTCGCGTTCGTGGAGTTCGATCTCGATTGCCTCGCCGGGCTTGAGGTTCGTACTGGCGATCAGGTCAGGATCCGGATCGGACGCGAGTTCGAACGTGTACTCGCCCAGAATCGTCGCTAGTACGGTCTTCATCTCCATCCGCGCGAATCGCATGCCGATGCAGTGACGAGGCCCGCCGCCGAACGGGAAGTAGGCGTACTCCGGGCGGTCGGTGTTACCGGCGAACCGATCCGGACGGAACGCCTCCGGGTCGTCCCACCACATCGGATCACGGTGGACGGCCCACTGCGGCAGGACGAGCGTCGTGCCCGCTGGGACGTCGTAGCCCTGTAGCTCCACGTCTCGCGTCGCTTCGCGGAAGAACATGTATACCGGTGGGTAGAGGCGCAACGCCTCGTCGATCGCGTTCTCCATCCGTTCGAGTTCGGGAAGGTCGTCCGCGGTGACCGGTCCCTCGCGGACCGAATCGACTTCAGCGCGAAGCTCAGCCTGCTCGTCGGGGTGCTGGGCGAGACAGAGTAACGTGTAGGTCAGCCCGAGTCCCGTCGTCTCGTGCCCGGCGAAGAGGAACGTGACCATGTTGTCGCGGAACTCCTCTCGTGTCAGGTCACTGGCGTCGACGAACTCCACGAGAATCGACAGCAGGTCATCGCCGCGGTTCTCGGGCTGTTGCTCCCGCCGCTGGTGGGCCAGCTCGTCGACGAACGTCCGGAGTTCACCGAGTTCTCGTCTGTACCGTCGATTCGTCGGCGTCGGGAGACGGTCCGGGAGGAACGACCAGAACCGGCTCGTGTCGAAACGCGCGAGAATCGCGTCGGATGCCTCCGAGACGACCGGGTTCTCCGTTACGTCCACGCCGAACAGCGTCCGACCGAGCACATCCATCGACGTTGCGGTCATCCGGTCGTTCACATCGACGACCATCCCGTCACGCCACTGTTCGACCGTCCCTTCCGCAGTGGCACGCATCGCAGGAACGTACGTGTTCAGCCGGTCTCGGTAGAACGCCGGTTGTACCTGTGTCCGCTGATTTCGCCACTGATCGCCGCCGGTCACGAACAACCCCTCACCCATCGCGTCGGCGAGATTCCGCCTTAGCACCTCACCTTTCTCGAAGGCCTCGTGCTCGTCGAGGAGCACTCGCTGGATCGCGTCCGGATGGGCGACCATACACGCATCCGTTCCGAACACCTGGTAGCTGGCGACTCGGCCGTACTCCTCGCGTAACCCTTCGAAGAACGCGAAAACGTCGCGGCTCAAATCGACGGTATTGCCGACGACCGGTAATCCACGTGGACCGGGTGGGTACCTCTCTTCCGTGCTCATACGAGCTCTTCTCGACGCTCGAACTACCGCGTTCTGTCGGACAGGTCCATCCCTTTTTATGAGCTCGAATCGCTGTCCCCGACGATGCGGTACCTCCAGTTACGAATTCGATTCCCGCCCGAGACGCGACACCCGATGCAGCAGTTCTTAGTCGAGCAGGACTCGATTCGACGGGCGCACCTCCGTCACTGGAACTTCTCGAACCCCGAGTACGTTGTCGTCTTGTTCCACGTCGTCGGGACCACCCGAAAGGGGCGTGAGGAGTACGTTACGGCGCTTGACTCCGTCGAGACCATCCAGAAGTACGACGTGACGCCGGTCGATGAGCGTAGCTTTTATGTCTACATTCGGGAGACCGCACAGGGGTTCGCCAGTCGCCTTCGTGCCCTCCTCACCGATACGGAACTACTCGTTATCCCGCCGATCGAATACGGCACCAATGGGGAGATGCTCTTCGAAGTCGCTGGCGAACAAGACGCGCTTCAGGGCCTCGTAACCGAGTTACCCGATCATCTCCCCGTGTCCGTCGATCGACTCGGTGAGTACGACGCGTACCGGGAATCACGAGCCACAGCGCTAACCGACCGGCAGCGAGAGGTCCTCGACGTTGCACGAGAACGCGGATACTACGAGGTTCCGCGCCGGGCGAGCGTTCGAGAGATCGCTGATGAGGTGGGCTGTTCGAAAAGTACCGCCGCAAACCACCTGCGAAAAGCGGAGGCGCGACTCGTGACGCTCTATGGAGACCGTTCCGATGCGAAATGACGCAGGGCGATTCGGTTTCAGCCGCTACCCGCTGGAATCGGCCTCTCCGTCCCGTCGATGAGGGTTCGCATTCGGCTGTGACGCGATCCGGTGCTTCCGTTGGGCCGCCATGACCGACGTTCGTTCTATGGCTGCTGATGGGTAGTATGCCGGAGCGAACCGCTGGTCCCCGACGTCCGAACACGGCCTTCCTACAGTATCGGCCGGCATCGCCGTCGGCGGGGTTAAATCGCCCGAGGGCCAACCCTGTGTATGAGCCTCGAAACGATGGACCCGAACCCGGTGTGGGACGCCGACGCCTACCCCGAATCCGTCTCGACGTTCGAGCGCCTGCGCGACGAACTGGCGGTTTCGGTCTGGGGGGCCGATTGGTGTGGGGACTGTCGGGCCGTTTTGCCCGATTTCGCCGCCGCGCTCGACGCTGTGGATATTCCCGACGAGCAGGTCGAGGTAGTCGCCGTCGAGAAAAGCGAGGACGGCACGAAAACCGGTCCGCAGGTAGAGGAGTACGAAATCGAGCGCATCCCGACGATCGTGATCGAACGCGAGAGCCAGGAGGTCGCCCGCTTCGTCGAGAGCGAACCCGAACCCGCCGTCGTCTTCCTCGCCGACCAGCTCGACGCGCCACAGACGGCGACGTGAATTCTTCGATCCACTACTCAGGCGGAGTGTGGACCACATAGACGACGCTACTCGTACCAAACTGGAGAGCGGCATGGAAGTTTTCATGTTAGCGAGTACCCATCTATTAATGAATAACCGAGATGGGAACACCGTACAGAGGGGTAGTATATAGATGAGTCAGCAACCGGACGTAGACGAGGAGAGTGGTTTCTATCGAGAAGCGGGCATCGAGATTCGACACTCGAACGTCGCCGAGCATTACGGGGACTGGGATACTCCAACTACTATCGTTTCCGATGGCGCGTACGGCACGGGGCTGTTTCCGAACGAACCTGACGAGACCGAGGACATCCCCGGGTGGTACGAACCTCACATTAGGGCATGGAGCGAACACGCTACTCCCCAAACCACGCTTTGGTTCTGGAACACCGAACTCGGATGGGCCGAGGTCCATCCACTACTGAAAGAACACGGCTGGACCTACCGGGGTTGTAATATCTGGAACAAAGGCATGGGCCATATCGCCGGGAACTCGAACACGAACCGAATGCGGAAGTTCCCCCAGGTAACGGAAGTCTGTGTCCAGTACGTCCGGGACGCGGAGTTCACCGGCCTCAACGGCGAATCGATGGATATGCAGGAGTGGGTAATCAGCGAATGGGACCGCTCCGGTCTCACGCGCCAGGACGCAAACGTCGCCTGTGGCGTCGCCGACGCCGCCTTCAGGAAGTACCTCACGAAGGGTAATCTTTGGTATTACCCACCTCCCGAACGATTGGAGGCGATGGCGGAGTACGCGAACGAACACGGCGATCCCGAGGGCAAGCCGTACTTCGCTCCGGATGGCGAGAACCCTATCGACGCCGAGGACTGGTCGCGCTACCGATCCAAATTCGATCTCGATGCTGGGATGACGAACGTCTGGGAGGAGGGGCAGGTGAACGGCTCGGAGCGCGTGGTCGATGGTACGAAAGCTAAGCACATCAATCAGAAACCGCTTCGGCTCATGCGACGGATCATCAACGCTACGACGGATCGAGGTGACGTGGTTTGGGAACCGTTTGGCGGCCTTTGTACCGGTGCTGTAGCGGCGAAACAACTCGGCCGCGAGTGTCGGGCAGCCGAAATCGTAGAGCAGTTCTACGAGAGCGCGGTCGAGCGTCTCGAAGACACCGAGCAATACGCTCAGCTGGACGACGTGCCCGCTGACGAACAGGCGGATCTCGGCGTCTTCGACGACCCCTAGTCGTTCATCCGGACGTTCGAGAGGTCGTCCGAGATATCCTCTGCGGTACTCGGACCGATACCCTCGAAGTCACTCAACACATCGATCAAGATCGATTTTTACCGCTTTTGGAGTGGCGTAGCCTTCTGCTTCGAACGTTTCAGCCGTCCCTGGTCCAATACCGTTGATATCCTCCAGTTCGGCAATCGTTGTAGTCTCGCTATAGGACTTGAAGAACTCCGCCCATCGGTCGGCCGGAATGCCGAGGAGTTCTCGCGCTCTCATTTGCTGTACGTATTCCTGGAGGGGTGGGGTGGAAGACTGGCGATCAGTCGCGATCGAAACCGACCATAGTTGTTACCGGAGTCCTCCATCGGTTCGTCCTGTATGAAATCCGTTTTCGGGTTCGGATAGTGCGATACGTTCTCCGGTCGGATGACGTCTTTATTGCATACGCCAGGGTCATCGAGGATGATGTCGTCAAACAGGTGGCGAGCGGATGGAGTCATAGAGGATGGAGTCTTAGATGCCGGTGAATCGCTTTTGGACGGGTTCCCTTTTTCCGGACTCTATTAGTTTATACAGTAAGAGTTAAGATTTTGGAGTGTAGGGGGGAGATAATGTCATCAGGACCGGAATCGGAATCGGAATGGACTCGTGGGTTACTCAGCAAACGCGAACGCGAGATCGTCGCCGGAGAAGCCGATGTGACCGACGATTATCGCTACCAAGTAACACACAGGGTGAAAAGCCGCATTAAACACCTCGAAACCGACGCGGAGATACTCGATGAAAACGATATGTTTCTCTCGAAGCTGCTTCAGGAAGCCGTTTGCGAAGAAGGAAAGCTGAAAGGGTGGAGAGACGGATCGAGCCACGGAGACTCGTAGCGAGCGGCTATTAGAAAATAGAAAGTGGGACTGCCCTCCGTCGACGCCCTGGAACACCAGACACGACCGAAAAAGAGAATACCAGTGGAGACACCCCTAGCCGATAGAAAAGAAAAGCGAAACGAGTCGTGAGGGAGAGGTAGCTACACGATGGTGACTCCAGTCGCTTCCTGCTGGGTCACGGTGCGAATCGCCAGCAGTAGGTCGACGGAGAAGCGAGCCCCGTACGGAAACTGTATTAGTTATTCGGGTTCGTCGATCGCCAGTCTTTGAGTTCCTGCCAGTAATAATCGACGTACATCGACGCGAACTTCGCAGGCATGACGAACGGCCGGAAGATTTCCGGAGAGCCGGTAACGATGTTGTCGAGCGTCCACGGGTAGATGACGAGCAGATCCTGGGGAGCACACGCCGCGGGCGTAGTCTTGAACCGGAAACTAGGGTCGCCCTCCTTAGCGAGTAGGTACCAGCATTTCAGTTCGATTCCCATCAGCGACTCACCATCGGCGTCGGAGCTATCCGTGAGGAGAACGTCGGGAAACGTCTGGGATTGACGAACGAACTCGTAGTCACGATATTCCTCCCCGAGATTCAGGCTGGGTTTGAGGTTATCGAGGCTGTTCACTACCTGGTTTTCGACGCTCGACGCGAGGACTTCATTGAGACCGAAGACATCGGTTGCGTCTAATCCTTCGATGTGGACACCAGAGCTAAACGTCCCTGGGACCCGATTTAGGAGGTCAGGGATTTGGACATAAAGGTCTCGATGATCGTCGTACCAGTCGGATTCCTCTATACCGTCGTAGTCATCGATGTAATCGGTCCAATCGGTGTTGCTTTCCATTGGCGAAAACAGCGATTCTCAGCCTTAAAAAGGATGCCGACGATCGTCCATGCTCAGGGTATCAGGTCATCGTTCTCGTCTTGATCAACGAGGTCCGAATCCGCGCTCAACCCATCGGCCGGTGCGAGGTCCTCGGTCCAGTCGAGAGCCTCTCCGATGTCGGTTTCGGGCGGCGAGCAGGTGAAATCCCGACAGACGTAGATCGTCGGCTCCCCGCCCTGTTGCTCCCGACTCGCCCAGATCGGTGGCGCTTCTTTCAGATCCAGTGCGTCGAGCCATTCGGCCAGTCCCTCCTCGGTCGGCGGGCGTACCGAAAGCAGCCGGTCGGGGAGGTAGGTCCCGCCGATCCGCTCGCGCCAGACCTCCGGAAGCGCGTCGGCGGCGACGGTACACTCGAGCCAGCCGGTCGCCCGTCGGTCGGCCGCGAGCACGAGCGAGGCGCGCATCCGCGGGTCCGCTCGGATCGTATCGGCGTGTGTCCCCAGGACCGCCCCGGCGATCTCCCCGAAGCGATCGTGGCTGACGAAATTCGAGAGCGCCAGGAGCGTCTCACAGGCCACCCCGGTACTGGAGGGAGTCGATTGGTCGCTCAGCTCCTGGGGCCGGGCCACGAGGTCCTCGCCGCCCGCGGGCGTGAAATAAAGCGTCTCGGCCTCGGCGTCCCAGAACTCCGCTTCGATGGCGTCGGCGAGATCGAGCGCGAATCGCAAATGAGCGACCTCGCCGGTCGCCTCGTAACAGGCGAGCGCGCCGCGCGCGAGGAAGGCGTAATCCTCCAAGTACCCCTGAACCTTCACCTCGCCGTCCTTGTACCGGCGCTGGAGTCGCTTTTCCTCCGCGTCCCAGAGGTGCTCGCGACAGAACTGTAGCGCTTCGGCCGCTGGGTTCGCGTACCGCTCGCCCAGCACGATTGCGCCCTCCGCGAGGGCCGCGATCATCAGCCCGTTCCACCCCGCTAGGACCTTCTCGTCGCGCGGCGGTCGCGGGCGCTCGGCCCGCGCGGCGAAGACCTGCTCGCGGGCGCGCTCGATGTCCGCTTCGATCTCCTCGGGGGTCCGGTCGTGTTCCTCGGCTAACTGATCGACACTCGCACTTTCGGTGAGGACGGACTTGCCCTCGAAGTTCCCGCCCTCGGTGATGCCATAGCGCTCACAGAACAGCTCGGCGCTCGTCTCGTCGTCGACTGCCACGCGGACTTCCGCCGGCGTCCAGACGTAAAACGCCCCCTCCTCGCGCTCAGGGTCGTGGTCTTCCGCCTCGTCTCCGCTCTCCTCGCGGCGCGAATCGGGCGCGCGGCTCTGGGCGTCGAGCGTGCTATAAAAGCCCCCCTCCGGATGGGTGAGTTCCCGTTCTACGAACCCGAAGGTCTCGCGGGCCACCCCGGCGTACTTTTCCTCGCCGGTCGCCTGGTAGGCCGCGAGGTACCCCCGGGAGAGTTCGGCGTTGTCGTACAACATCTTCTCGAAGTGGGGCACTACCCACTCCCGGTCGGTGCAGTATCGATGGAAGCCTCCGCCGACGTGATCGCGCAGGCCCCCCTCGGCCATCGCGTCGAAGGTCTCGCGGGCCACCTCGCCGGCGACCCCGCGGCCGGTGCGCTCGGCGGTTCGCAAGAGGAGGTGTAGTCGGCCCGTCTGGGGGAACTTCTGGCCCGTTCCGAACCCGCCGTGCTCGCGATCGGCGCTGCGGAGGATCGTCCCCGCGGCGTCGGCGAGCAGTTCCGCCCCGGGGGGTTCCCCGCCGCTTCCGGGGGGGTCCTCGAGTTCGCCGCTGATGGCCTCGGCCCACTGGTCACCACGTTGCTCGATGTCCTCGCGGCTCTCCGCCCAGGAGTTCGCGATATTGGTAAGCAGGTCGGCGAAACCGGGCCGGCCGTGACCCTCGTTTCGAGGGAAGTAGGTGCCGACGTAGAAGGGCTTTCCCTCCGGCGTGAGCCACACGGAGAGGGGCCAGCCACCCTGGCCGGTGACCGCCCCACAGATGGTCTGGTAGACGCTATCGACGTCCGGGCGTTCCTCGCGATCGACCTTGATCGGGACGAAGTGCTCGTTGAGGATCTCGGCGATAGCGGGGTCCTCGAAGCTTTCCTCGGCCATGACGTGACACCAGTGACACGAGGAATAGCCCACTGAGAGGAAGATCGGAACGTCCCGTTCCTTCGCGGCTTCTAGTGCCCGTTCGTCCCAGGGCTGCCAGTCGACCGGATTGTCCGCGTGCTGGCGGAGATAGGGACTTTTCTCCTCGGATAACCGATTCCCGTCGGTACTGCTCATAGGCGGTGTCGGCCCTCGAGACGGGTAAAACGTCCGCACGCACCGACGCCGCTCTGTTCGGAACCGGCCCCGCGACCGGAGACCCCTAGTCGGAAACGCCCGATCAGGCGGGGCGCTCGGTCTTTCGCTTTCGCGTGACGTAGCCCGCGATGCGGTTGCGGACGGGTTTCGATTCGATATTGGTGAGCGTACGGACGCTGCCTTTGTTGTGATCGAAGTCCGTCGAGAAGGCATCGGGGTACTCCTCCAGGAGCAAGCGCCCGGTCTTCTTGATATAGGACGGTTTGATAGGCATTACTGGCACCCAGAACGGCCACCCTGTAAAAGCGTTCGTTCTCCGCGTGCCGGCTACGCTGCCCGCCCGTCCCGCCACGGGTCGCCGATACCGGCCGTGAACCGATCGGCTCGATCCGGCTGTAGTCGTACTCCGGGGGCTATCGGCTGCGGGGACCGCCGAAAGGTCCGGAACCCGGGAGTTGGGGCGTCGCTCGCGGCCCCGGGAGCCGTAAGGGAAAAGCGCGCTTCCGTCGGCTCGTTGTCGGCGACGCCTATCTCGCCGCCGTAACGTTCCACGATCGACCGGACGAGAGAGATCCCCATTCCCGCATCGTCGGGTGGTCGGTACTGGTGGGTACCCGCGTTCTCCAGTACTTCGCCGAGCGCGTCCTCCGGTAGATGGTCGGCCACGACCTCGGTATCCTCGGGGAACCCTCGCGATCGACGCCGACGATCACCACTGGCGGCCGACGAGCTCGATCAGATGGGAAAAGGCCTCGCGTTCGCGCGGGCCGCCACAACGCTCGACGACGCCTTCGAAGTAGGCGAGCCGATCGCACAGCTCCTCGGTATCGTAGGCCGGCACGTCGAGCCGCGAGGCGGCGACCGTCGCTTCGATCACGGCACCGTGCCCGCGGTCGATCGTCGGGATGACCCTGCTGTGGACTCGCTTCTCCCGCGGGCGAAGCGCCCACTCGACCCACTGGGTGTCGCCGGACTCGCCCGCATCGATCCTTTCTACGTCGACGCGAACCCAGGCCGTCGCCGCGTCGAGAATCGGGGTACTCTCCTCGCGAATCGAGAGCGCCGCCTCGGTGAAGACGACCGGATCGCGAACGAACTGGACGTAGCCCTTGCCTTCCTCGCGGAAGTTGCGCCGGGTCCGGGTCCGACCCCAGGTACGGGCGGTCACGAGCGAACCGGACTCGGCTGTCGTTCCGTCGCCGTTACCGGTTTCTCCGTTCTCGTGGCCCCCGTTGGCCAGCAGGCCGAGCGCCGCGCAGTTCCAGCGGTCGTTCGGCCCGAGGGTGGTGACTATCGACTCGGTGACTCCCCGGAGGCGGGCCGGCCAGCCGACGTCTCCATTCGGATCGCCGTCGATATCCATCGGCTCGCGATCACGCTCGGAGCCAGTCATATTTCGAGCCCGCGTTCCAGGGCGATGAACAGCCCCCCAGCAGTGACGTCGGCGGTCGTTCCGGGGTTGATCTCCCGTTCGATCAGCTCGTCGGCGAACCGTTCTACCTCCCCCGAGTCCTCCTCGCCCGCCAGCACCGCCCCAGCACGGTCGGTGACCTCGCGGGCGGTCTCACCGTCGTGGTTGATCGCGACGAAGGTGTCGGGTTCGGCGGCGAGCGCTTCGAGGTAGGCCTGGGAGGTTCGCTCGATCACTGGGCCGTCGAGCGCTGCGAGGCGATCGGCGAGGCGAAAGCTGCGCTCGAACCGAGAGACCCACTCGCGGGCGACGCCGTCGCGCTCCGCGCTGAGTTCCATTACGTCGAACAGCGTCAGGTCACGCTCACACAGCGCCGGGATCGCCGCTTCCCCGCGGCGAACGTCGAGCGAATCGATCGCGTCGGGGGGTTCGGCGACCGCGACGTCGACGTGCTCGAACGCTCGGTAGAACGCCGCGGCGTCCTCGACCGTCGTCGAGGCGACGACCGCGGCCGTGCCCCCCGGCGTGAGGTCCTCGGCCGCGGCGGCCCGCGCGAGCGGACAGAGCAACAGCAGCGCGCCGAAGTGGGTGTTCCCGCCGCGCTGGGTCGCCATCCCCTCGATCGCGTGCTCGAAGGCCTCGCCCACCGGTTCGTCCGCCGTGGCTATCGTCAGACCCTCGCGCGCCCCGACCGCACCTGCCAGGAAGTGCTCGAAGCGGAGGTCAGCGTACTCGCGTTTCCTGTCCACGTTGCCCGGTTTCGGGGTGCCAGCGACTTCGAGCAACAGGGCGAGCTGGGCGTTCTCGGCGGACGTTCTGGGTGTTCCGGGTGTGTCCGG
Organism: Halobacteriales archaeon QH_8_64_26; assembly: GCA_003021725.1. Lineage (GTDB taxonomy): Archaea > Halobacteriota > Halobacteria > Halobacteriales > Halococcaceae > PXQR01. Next base: position 61,932 of record PXRA01000007.1, on the reverse strand, counting down.
ATCGATCGGATCGGAAGGCTCGCTCTGGTCGGCCGGATCGCTCGGGTCGGTCATCCTCGGGGCTCGGCTTCCGCGTCGCGCTCGGCTGCCCCACGGTCAGCTTCGAGCCCCTCGGCGCCGGGTTCGGCCCCCCGTACTCGATTCCCGTTCCTGGCAGTGCCGTCTCGTCCGTCGAACCAGGTCTCTACCGTCTCATGGATCTCCCGGAGGACCGCCGGCCGGTCGCTCGCCCGCCCGACGCTCACGGCATCCGCACCATAGGCGAGGTACTCCTCGGTGCTTTCCTGATCCCTGACCCCGTTGTTCGCGATCACGAACAGGTCGGCGGCCTCGGTCACTTCGGCGATCACCTCTTCGGAGTCCATTGCGTCGACGTGGATCGCGTCCGCACCTGCGGCCTCGATCCAGCTCGCGAGCGCGCCGAGTTCGACGCCCGGCACTTCCGCACGGACCTTTACTGAAACTCCTGTGCCGGTCGCCGCGACGGTCTCGACGCCCTCACAGAGGCGGTGGGCGTCCCGGAGCAGCGTCTCGCCGACGCCGGCCGCACAGAGCTCGGGTTGGCGACAGTGGGCGTTTAGCTCACAGATCGCGCCGCGGTTCGCACAGACCTCCCCGACCGCCTGTAAGGGCGCGCGTTTCGCGCTGCGGACGTTGATCCCCGCGGTGAGCGGGGCCGCTTCCAGTTTCGACAGTTCGCGGTCGACGAACTGGAGGGGATCATCCGGCAGGAACTCCTCGCGGTCGCGCTCCCCGACCATCCGGCGGGCCGCGCTGCGAGTGCCCGCACAGAGCGCGATCCCGCCGAGAAAGGCGGCGCCAGCGTGGTCCTCTCCCGCCCGAGCCCACTTCGCGTCGGCGGCCCCACTGAGGCTCGCCAGCGCCACGCGCGGTTCGAACATACCTCGATGAAGGTATCCACGAACAAATCTCTCTCGTCCGTGACTCCCATGAGGCCCGCGACCGAAGCGAGCGGAGCAGGTGTGGCGGACGAGGACGAGTACCTGCCAGTAGGCTACGAACGAACCGACACAATGAGGTAAGCGCTGGTCGGACTCCAGGCAAATGTTCGAGAAAGTCCTCGTCGCGAACCGGGGGGAGATCGCGGTTCGGGTGATGCGTGCCTGTGAGGAGCTCGGGATCGATACGGTAGCGATCTACTCCGAGGCCGACAGCGACGCCGGTCACGTCCGGTATGCCGACGAAGCCTATAATATCGGGCCGGCCCGGGCCGCCGAATCGTATCTCGACGGCGAGGCGATCGTGGATGCCGGCGAGCGCGCTGACGCGGAAGCGATTCATCCCGGCTACGGGTTCCTCGCGGAGAACGCCGACTTCGCCGCCCGCGTCGAGGACAGTTCCCTTACCTGGATCGGCCCGACGAGCGACTCGATGCGCCTGTTAGGCGAGAAGACCAGTGCCCGTCGAGAGATGGACGCGGCCGGGGTACCGACCGTTCCCGGCACGACCGATCCGGTCGATTCGACCGAGGAGATAGAGACCTTCGCCGAGGAACACGGCTACCCGGTCGCGATCAAGGCCGAAGGTGGCGGCGGTGGCCGCGGCATGAAGATCGTCGAGAACGCCGGAGAGGCCGACGACCAGCTCGAAAGCGCGAAACGCGAGGGCGAGGCGTACTTCGGCAACGATTCGGTCTATCTCGAACGCTACCTCGAAGCCCCCCGGCACATCGAAGTCCAGATCGTCGCCGACGAGAAGGGCAACGTCCGGCACGTCGGCGAGCGCGATTGCTCGCTCCAGCGCCGCCACCAGAAGGTCATCGAGGAGGCACCGAGCCCGGCGCTCGACGACGACCTCCGGGAGGAGATCCGCGCGGCCGCCCGTGAAGGGGTCGACGCCGCCGAGTATACCAACGCCGGTACCGTCGAGTTCCTCGTCGAGGGAGGGGACTTTTACTTCCTGGAGGTCAACACTAGGATCCAGGTCGAACACACCGTCAGCGAGGCACTGACGGGCATCGACATCGTGGCCGAACAACTCCGGGTCGCCGCGGGCGAGGCGGTGAGTTTCGACCAGGAAGACGTCTCGCTCGACGGCCACGCGATGGAGTTCCGGATCAACGCCGAGAACGCCGCCGGGGAGTTCACACCGGCGACAGGTACACTAGAGACCTACGACCCGCCCGGCGGGATCGGGGTGCGGGTCGACGACGCGCTCCGCCAGGGCGATACGATCGGTGGGGATTACGACTCGCTGATCGCGAAGCTCATCGTGAAAGGTCGGGATCGCGAGGAGTGTATCGCTCGCAGCGAGCGCGCGCTCGCCGAATACGAAATCGAGGGCCTGGCGACGATAATTCCCTTCCACCGGCTGATGCTTACTGACGACGCCTTTCGGGCCGGGGAACACACCACGAACTACCTGGACGAGGAACTCGATCCCGAGCGGATCGAAGAAGCTCAAGGGCGGTGGGGATCGGCCGACTCGACGGGCGAAGGCGACGACGAGCAAGAGAGCGTCGAACGGGAGTTCGTCGTCGAGGTAAACGGCAAGCGCTTCGAGGTGAACTTGGAGGAACGTGGCGCGCCGGCCGTCGAGCGCGCTGGAGGGGGCGGCGGTGGTGGCGGCGGTCGTTCGGGATCGGGTGGTCGGTCGCGTTCAGGACAGAGCGGCGGTGGCGGTAGTAGCGGAAGCGACGGTGAGAGCGATAGCGGCGACGGCGGGACGAGCGTAAGCGCCGAGGGCGAGCAGGTCACGGCGGACATGCAGGGGACGATCCTCTCGATGGGCGTCGAAGCGGGCGACGACATCTCCTCGGGCGATACGCTCTGTGTGCTCGAAGCGATGAAGATGGAAAACGACGTGGTCGCCTCCTTCGGGGGTACCGTCGCGGAGGTCGCGGTCAGTGAGGGCGATAGCGTGAACATGGGCGACGTGCTCGTCGTTCTCGAATAGCAATGTCACGATCCCGGTCGATCGTCCGGAAGCCGCCGGGCAGTCCGGTGTGTCGCCCGCAGAGGTAACCATCTAACACGGCCGCCCGAGGGTTCGCCGTTGCTCGACCGGGAGGACGTCGTGCTGACCCCCCATACTGCGTGGCACTCCGAGGGATCCCGCCGAGAACTCAGTCGGAACGTCGCTGGGACGTTCTCCGCGTGTCGAACGGCGAGGAGCCGAGCTCGCCGGTCGATCCCGGGTCGGGGTGGCTCCAATGGATCGATCGGGGACGAGTCTACTACCGCTGGAAGGCGGCCGTGTCGTTACACAATGTATATCACGAAAGCGGTTCTCTCCTCGGCCGAGTCGATAGGTGATGATCCGAATTGTCGATGTCGAGACCGAACGGACGCCGGCCGACTACGCGAGCGATACGGTCCTCCGGCGGTCAGTGCGGGAGATGCAGGAGGAAACGACCGCCGCGGTCGCCGCACTCGGTGGCCGGACGGTATGGATGGTGAACTCCACCGCGAGCGGCGGTGGCGTCGCCGAGATGCTCCCCAAGCAGATCGGAATGTTGCGCTCGCTCGGCGTCGACGTCGAGTGGGGCGTCATCGAGGTGGATAGCCCACAGTTCTTCGAGTTCACGAAGGAGATCCACAACCGCCTGCATGGAACGGGTTCGCCCGAGATCACCGAGGCCGAGCGGGAACGCTACGAGGCGGTGAGCCGGGACCTCGCCGACGCCTTGGGGGAACGACTCGCGCCCGAGGACGTGCTGGTCGTTCACGACCCCCAACCCCTCGCGGCCGGGGCGCTGGCCGCCGCCGAGATGGGTTGTCCCTCGATCTGGCGCTGTCACATCGGTTCGGAGGAACGCTCGCCGGCCTCGCGGGCCGCCTGGGACTTCCTCGAGCCCTGGATCGCTCGTTACGACGACGCCGTGTTCTCGCTGCCCGCCTATGTGCCGGAGTTTCTCGCGGGCGAGGCGACGCTGATCCCACCGGCGATCGACCCCTACAGCGCGAAGAACCGCCCGCTCAAGCCCCAGCAAGCGGCCCATGTCCTCGCGCGCGCCGCGCTCGTCGAGACCGACCATCCCGTCCCGCAGTTCGACGGCGTGGCACAGCGCCTCCAGGACGACGGCAGCTACGCGCCCGCGACCGAGCCCGCGGACTTCGGCCTCCTCTTTCGCCCGACCGTCTGTCAGATCTCCCGGTGGGACCGCCTCAAGGGCTTCGTCCCCCTGTTGGAGGGCTTCGCCCGGCTGAAACGCGAGGCCGCGAGCGATGCTGGAACCGAGAACGATAGCGAAGGCGGCCGGAGCGCCGAACACCGACGACGGATCGAGACCGCCCGGCTCGCCCTCGTCGGGCCGGACCCCTCCTCGGTCGCCGACGACCCGGAGGGCAGGGAGGCACTAGCGGAGCTCGAAGCCGCCTGGCACGACCTCGATAGCGACCTCCGAGCGGACGTCGCGGTCGTCCTCATGCCGCCCGACCAGTTCGAAAGCGCACTCGTCATCAACGCGCTCCAGCGGTGTGCGACGATCGTCGCCCAGAACTCCCTGCGCGAGGGCTTCGGCCTCACGGTCACCGAAGCGATGTGGAAGCGAGCGGTGCTGGTGGGCTCGGATACCGGCGGGATCGGCACACAGCTCAGAGAGGGCACCGACGGCCGGTTGATCCCCGACGCCGCCGATCCCGAGAGCGTCGCGGCGACCCTGGATTCGGTCCTCGGCGCGCGCGGGAAGTGGGACGACTGGTCACTGAACGCACAGCGACGGGTCACCGAGGAATACTTGCTCTTCGGACAAGTGACTCGGTGGCTCGATGCGATCGGGTCGCTCCTGGAGTGAGGCGGCCTCGAATCACGGCGTCGTGGAACCGGTCTCACGACCGAACGGTATACCGACCGAGCGACGATCGATGCGGGCTGCGATCGGCGTGATCAACGGTCGGAACGAAGAGCGAGACGACGACCGAGAGGGCATACTCGAGTCGATCAGCCGAGATCGACATCGATCCACTCGCCAGTTCGTGCGGACTCGTAGGCGGCTTCGGTGACGGCGGTCACGCGCAGGGCGTCCTCGACGGTGGCCGGCGGCGCAGCGTTCTCACTGATCGCTTCGAGGAACGCGTCGGCTTTCGATTGCTGGTCGTCGCGGTCGATATAAGGGGTGTGATCGGCGCTGTCCGCCGAGATCTCGGTGAGGGTTCGGGGCTCCCACTCGCGGCCTTCGAGGTAGATCGCGCCCTCCTCGTCCCAGATGTGGACGTGCTCGCGGACACAGGGGGCATCGGAGAACACCGAGACGTCGGCGGTCGCACCGTTGGCGAAGCGGATCAGTACGTTCGCGCGCTCGTCGACTCGCTCGGCCTCGTCGGCGAAGTCCATGTCCGCCGAGACGCGCTCGGGGGTCAAGCCGGTGGTCCAGAGCACCGCGTCGAGCAGGTGACTCCCGGTGTCGTACAGGTTTCCGCCGCCCGAGAGATCGGGATCGGTTCGCCACGAGTCCTCGAACCGGGGGATCCAGTTCTGAGTTATCGAGGCGGTGATCGACCGCACTTCGGGACCGTCGCTGTGCCAGCGCTCCCGGGCGCGGAGAAAGGCCGGGTTGAGGTGACGCTGGTAGCCGATCATCACCGTTCGGTCGCTCTCGTTCGCTCGCCGACGGACCTCGCGGGCCGCGTCCAGATCGACGGTCAGCGGCTTATCACAGAAGACGTGCAGATCACGGTCGAGACCGGCGAGGATCTGTGCGTGATGGAAGGCGTGTGGCGAGCCCACCACGATCGCGTCGAGATCCTCGCGGTCGCCGTCCAGCATCGCCTCGCGATCGGCGTATCGCGCGTCCCCGGGGACGGCATACCGCTCGGCGGACTCGTCTCTGGCTTCCTCGTCCGGATCGCATACGGCCTCGACGTCGGCCTGTGGGTGAGCGTGGAACTGGCGTCCGAGAACGTTCCCGATGAAGCCCGTGCCGATCAGCCCCACTCGAAGCGGATCGCTACGCGATGGGTTCACGCTCTCGCCCCGTCAGTGCCATGTGTGCTTCGTTCCCCTCGTTTCCCCTGGGACCCTCGCTTCCGTCTCTCTCCACCGGCCCGACGCTCGTTCGTTCGCACGGCCCCGTTTGCGGGAGGGCCCGCATGAACGTTCCGTACCCAAGATCCGGTCGGAGAACTCTTTTCGGCCGCCGGATGGGGGGTTGGAGGTAGCGACGGGCAGGGGAGACGCCTCTACTCGGTCGTCGATAGCGATCGGGGTCACCGACGCCGCGTCGGGCAGGGCCCGCCTCGGGGGCGGGTTCGCACCGACCGAATCGGTGTAGTGTCCGCCGATCGGCGCTCGGATCGGCCGGCCGCACGGACGACGGCGAAGCGCTCGATGGGATTTCGGTCACGACCGACCTCGCCCCGGTCGCTAAGTGCCTGGGCATCGAAGGCAGGCTATGGCGGAAGCCGAACTGGCCGAACGCGAGTGCGAGGCGTGTACGAGCGACGACGACCCCCTGCAAGGGGAGGAGTTAGACGAGCTCCACGAGCGGGTGAACCAGGACGTCTGGGACGTTGTCGACGAACATCACTTGGAGGGGACCTACGCGTTCGAGGACTTCGGTGACGCTCTCGAATTCGCCTACGAGGTGGGCGAACTCGCCGAGGAGGAGTGGCACCACCCCGACATCCACCTCTCGTGGGGCGAGGTCGTCGTCGAGATGTGGACGCATAAGATCGATGGCCTCTTCGAGACCGACTTCGTGATGGCCGCGCGCATGGACCGGATCTACGACGAGGGCGACTACGAACCCGACGACGAGGAATGACGATCGAAAACGGGGCAAGCGTCGGCTTCGTATACCCGTTCCGATGGCACGTCCCGACACTACGAGAGAAGCGTTCGTACTGGGGCTCGTAGCGACCGTCCTGTTCGCCGTCTCGGCACTGATGGGACTGGCCTCCTGGGCGCTCTACCGGGTCGAACGCGAGGAGATGGGCAAGGAGACGGACGCCGGTCCGGTCCCGAGCGAGCGCTGATCGCTCGCCGGTCGACACGCCTAACAGCCGTCTGATCGGATATGCGGGGAGCACTCATGCCTGATGATCCCACCACGGACAACGACGATAGCGACGGCGCGGCTCGCGGTTCGATCCTCGCGCCCGCGCCGGTCCTGTTCGCCGCGGCGTTCCTGATCGGGGTCCTTTTCGATCGTCGCAAGCCCATCGAAATCGTTCCCCGGTCCGCGACCACCGGCGTCGGCGGCTTCGCCTTCGTGATCGGTACCGCGCTATTTACCGGTGCGATCCGGAGGATGGAAGCGGCCGAAACGGGTCCGAGCCACGAGGACGAGCCCGCGACGCTCCTCACAGAGGGACCGTTCGCCTACAGCCGGAACCCGATCTACCTCGGGAACTGTCTGCAGTACCTCGGGCTGTCCGTCCTCTACAATAGCGCGTGGCCGGTCGTCGTGCTCGCCCCGCTGCTCGCGTACTTCGAGCGGGTTATCGATCGGGAGGAGTCCTACCTCGCATCGACGTTCGGCGAGGAGTTCGATCGCTATCGCGAGGCGGTCCCGCGGTGGATCTGAGGACTCGCGCGTCGGTCACCTCTCGGCCGTCCGTCAGTCGGGTTCGCCCGGTTTAATTACCCTGTAAGCGTAGCCCGATTCATGCAGGGGACGCGCCGCGCCGTGCTCGATGCGATCGCGGCTGGGCCGATCTCCGGACCCGTGCTGGCTCGGGAGCTAGAGGTCTCGCGCGCGGCGGTCTGGAAGCACGTCGAGACCCTTCGTGAGGTTGGCTTCGAGATCGGCAGCGGGGAAGAAGGGTACGTGCTCGATTCGGTCCCCGAGTACGGCGGGCCGGCGATCGAGTTCGGCCTGGAGGCCCCCTTCGAGATCGAGTTTCACGACAGTCTCCCGAGCACGAACGCCCGCGCTCGCGACCTCGCTGCGAGCGGCGAGAGCGACGTCGTCGTGCTCGCCGACGCCCAGACCGGGGGCCGGGGACGCCTCGATCGCGAGTGGAACTCCCCTAGTGGCGGCGTGTGGCTGAGTGCCCTCGTTCGACCCCGGCTCCCGCCGGCCCACGCACCCCTCTATACCCTCGCGGCGGCCGTCGCGACGACCCGGGCGGTCCGCGCCACAGGCGTCGACGCGGGGCTCAAATGGCCAAACGACGTGCTGGTCCGCGGCCGGGGGAGTGGGCGAGAACGCAAGCTCGCCGGGATCCTCACCGAGATGCGGGGCGAGGCCGACCGGATCGCCTGGATGGTCGTCGGGATCGGCCTGAACGCGAACGTCGATTCCGGCGACCTCCCGGCGGACGCGACGAGCCTGCGGGAAGCGGTCGGCGACGTTCCCCGCCGCGACCTCGTCCAGCGAATCCTCCGGGAGTTCGAAGCGCTCCGTACCGATCCCGATTCGATCCTCCCGGCCTGGCGCGAGCACGCGCTCACCCTCGGCCGGCGGGTGCGCGTCGAAACCGCTCGCGGGGAGAGCGTTGGCCGGGCGGTCGACGTCGCCTTTCCCGGGGGGCTCGTACTCGAGACGGCCAACGGACGGACAACGGTGAGCGTCGGGGACTGCGAGCACCTCCGACCGGCCGCCGAGTAGTCCGACCGCCGATCGGCAGCCGGGCTGCTCCGAGCGTCCGAGTCCCTCCGAGCGATCAACCGACGGTGAGCAGCTGATAGCCCTGCTCGGCTAGCTGGGCGACGTCCGGGCCGTGTTCGGCACTGCTGCCGTCGAGGGTGATCTCGACCTTCTCGATCGCTCGATCGACTTCGAAAAAAGGCACAGAACCCACACGCCCCGCCGACGAGCCCGCGCTCGCGCACGTCGGCGTAGAGGTCGTGGGGCAGTAGATCCGCGTCGGCTTCGAGTTCGGGGATCCACCGGGTGGCCTCGCCATCGAAGAAGATCACGACGTCGTGGCCCGCCTCGTCGAGCTTCCGGGCGTATTCGAGGGTATTCGTCAGCGGTGCTGGCTCCTCCAGGAACTATTGATCAAGAACGCGTATTTGCTCATAGGTAGTTCGCCCCTCCCCGGGGCCGAGCGGTTCCGATCTCTTCACTCGACCGCGGCTCGATCCCCGTCATTTCGGTGTCACCCTATCGAGAGGGCTGCTCGACCAGCATGTGAGCCCTGGCACGCCAGGGTTAGATCCAATCCTCGTCCGGCGAGAAGGGACGATCGCTTCGGCTCCGTGCGTCGTCGATGTATCCGAGCAGCCGAACGGATACGCCGGAATCATGCGAAAGCGAGGAAAACTCGCCAGCGGGCGGACGATTGATAACACCCTATCGATATACACTCGTATTAGTGAGCGTTATCGTCGAGTTCGAAACCGATTTCTCACGGCTACCCCTCGCGGAGGCGATCGCCGCCGTCCCCGAGATCCGTCTCGAGATCGAACGCGAGACGGCGACGATCCCGACGATGCCCAACCTCTTTTTCCGGGCGGCCGGCGAGGACCTCGACGCGTTCGCGGTCGCATTAGGGGAGGATTCGACCGTCACGGGGACACGGCGGCTGAGCGAGGCCGGCGGCCGGGCGCTGTTCTACGCACAGGTCGCCGAGAACGCCGAGGTCGTTCCCTATCCCGAATGGGTGCGACTCGGTGCCGAGGCCCTCAGCGAGCGGTACTACAATGGCCGGTGGCACAACCGGAGGCGCTTTCCCGACCGGGAGTCGCTGCGGGAGTACCGCGAGTTCTGTGAGACGAGTGCAATGGGCTTCTCGCTCCATCGGCTCTACGACGCCGAGGAGGAGGCGACCGCGCTGCGCGACGGGCTCACCGACGAGCAACGCGAGGTCTTCCGACTGGCGTACGAACGGGGCTTCTTCGAGATCCCCCGGCAGGTCACCTTAGAGGAACTCGGCGAGGAACTGGGGATCTCGAACCAGTCGGTCTCCGAGCGCCTGCATCGGGGCTACGGGCGTCTCATCGAGGAGTTCGTGCTGTGAACTGCTTTCTGGCTCGCTCGGACGAACGACCGTGATACGGGCCCGATCCGACGACTATCGATTCTCTCCCTACTTGCCCGCTGTGGCCTGCCTTCCACTACTGAACACGCATCGGCGAGCGAGTGGTTCGGAGAACCCGAGCGACGCCGTTCACCGAGCGCCG
>PXRA01000007.1:21168-51832 GCA_003021725.1 Halobacteriales archaeon QH_8_64_26 | reverse complement strand
TCTCGTGAGCGAAGCGAACGAGAGCAGGGAGCAGCTTGCTGCGACCGAGCCAGCCCGCAGAGCGAAAAGTGGGACTGCGTGGGACCGGATTCGAACCGGATGGAGACGGTCGCGCTCACTTCGTTCGCGCGCTGCGACTCCCAGGGTTCGAACCGGCCCACAATCTCGTGGTTCGAGAGAGCTTCGCTCTCTTGTCATCACAAGAGGCGCTTCGCGCCTCTTGAACGACGTCGCTACACTTCGTTTCGCTCGCTCGATGCGTGGGACCGGATTCGAACCGGCGGACCCCTACGGGACAGCGTCCTAAGCGCTGCGCCGTTGACCTAGCTTGGCTACCCACGCGCGATAGACGCTTCCGGCGAATCGAGTAAGAACCTGTCGTCTCTCTTCGCTTCTCTCCTCTGCTTACTGCTCGGTCAGACGCTTCCTGATCGCGTCGGCCAACTCGTCGGGATCGCTGATTGCTCCCAGGGCTTCGATTTCGTCTCCGACGGAGATCTCGCCGCCCTCGACAACGGTCGCACAGATCCCGCCGCGCTGGTTCTTGAGCGCGCGGGCCACCCCCTCTTCCTCGGCGACCTGCTCGACGTGAGCACACGGTGGCCGGGGCCGAGTTCCCTCGAAGACGACCTCGCCGACGCGAAACTCGGTGTTCAACAGGTTGTGTACCGACACGCCGCTCGTGACGACGTTTCGGCGGTGCCGGCCATCGGCGAGATCGATGCCGTGCTCCTCGCGGATCTCGGCAATCGCTTCCTGCTCGATGAAGGTTACGTCACACTCGTCGAGCCCGGAGTAGTAGCCCGTGCCCTCCGCGTACCGATCGCCCGCCAATCCCTGCCGCGCGAGCGCCTCGATCCCCTCGACGTCCTCCATCGGCGCGGAGCCCTCCGGCGTGGTGAAGATCGTCTCGACGACCCCGGTGGGGCCGTCGTCCTCGGCATCGGTGGCCGCTTGGTCCTTCGCGCTTTCCGTTCGTGACATATCGTGCAGTCGGTCGCTCGAAGCATAAGCGGTTCGCCGGAGCGGTCGATCGATGGCCCCGGAAGAGGGTTTAAACGCCTCGGCCGGCAAGGAGGGGCGTGTATCGGGCGCGCGATCAGGTCGCGAACGAACGCTGGCTCGCCGACCTCCGGGACGCCGCCGACCTGCTCGATCTGAGTGCTGAGGCCCGCGAGCGCGCGATCGATCTCTTTCTCTCGGCCGTGCCCAGCGAGGACCGCTCGAAACGGGCAGTGCTGGCCGCGAGCCTCTATGCCGGGGCGCTCATCGCCGGGGACCGACGCTCGCAGAACGCGGTCGCCGACGCTGCGGGGGTCTCCCGGCTGACGATCCAGAAACGCTGGAAACCCCTCTTGAAGGAAGCCGGTCTCGAACCGCCGACCTGGTGAGCGATCGCGGGAAGCGAGGGCGAACGCGGAACGAGAACCGACAACGAGCCGAGTTATTCGACCGCCCGGGTCCGGCCGTCGCGTTCGGGCGTGAGATTGCCGTGCTCGTCGATCTCGCCGTTCGCGATCCGGGTCGAGGAGATGCGCTTTCCGTCCTCGGCAGGGACGTGATCGACGACCGCGATGCGCAGGGGATCGACGCCGCTCCCCTGTCGGATCTCGTTGACGCGATCGGCCCCGTCGGCGGTTTCGGGCGAGACCACGAGCGCGTCGAACTCGGGTTCGGTCGCGATGCCGGTCGGTTCGGTGAGTTCGAGGATCTCGTAGTCCCGATCGTGTTCCTTGAGTATGGAATCGAGTTCGGTAGCGAGGTCGCGTCGGCGATCCTCGAAGGGCCGGACGTACCGATCCTCATGGCGGGTCTCGGGTGCCAGGTCGTCGCTCGTCAGGCCGACGGTCACGTCGCCGATCTCGAACGCCCGCTCGAACAGCCGTCGGTGACCGTCGTGGATCGGATCGAACGTCCCGCCCAACGCGACCTTCATGTGCCCACCGGAACGGCCCGGCGGCTTAGGGCCTTCGGCCTGCCCGCCGCTGTTCTCTCGTCATCGGTTGTATTCGCCCGCTGATCGGTTCGCGGACGGTCGTGCGGCCCCGCTCGGTCGCCGATCCCCTTCGAGGAACTCCGTCTCACACGTTTCACTCGCTTCGCTCGCCGTCGGTCCGCTCGTTCCCCTCGTCTTCCTCGCTTTCCTCGTCCCCCTCGTTCGTGTCGTCGGTACTGGCCTCGGTGCTCGCGTCGTTCCCGGTCGTGTCGTTGCCGGTGTCCGAGTCGGTGGCGTCGGCGTCGTCCTCGACGTCGATCCGTATCGGGGAGCTGTCCTCGGTCGTCGGCTTCACGCCGAAGTATCGTCCGAGGTCGAACCCGTCAGTCCCCCCCGGCTCGCTCCCGCCGATCGCGTCGGCCAGTACGGCGCTTGGCTCCCGGGCGGCGTACTCGGGCTCGCGGGAGGGATCGGTGCCGTCGGCCGGCTCCCGGCGCTCGAGGGCTCCGTACGCTTCGAGTGCTTCCAACGCATCGCGAGCAGCCTGTGGGTACAGCCCCGCCTTCCCGGCTACGTCCTCGGGCGTGCTCCACGGTCGCCGCCGTACCGCGAGGTAGACCCGAGCGTGGGTCTCGCCGTCGAGTCCACGCGAAAGCAGGTCGAGCAGGCTTCGATCGAGACGATCGAACAAGCCGCCGGAACCGGTGTCGTCGGGAGCAACCCCCTCGTTCACGCTCGACTCGGACTCGACGTCGGGTCCTGGCGGTCCCGTTTCGACCTCGATCTCGACGCCGTCGTCGGTCGTCCCGTCCTCTCGATCCCCCTCACCGGTCGAGATCGGGATATCCACGCCCGCCTCGTCGTTCGCTTCCGAATCCGACGTCGATCCCGATTCGTCCTCCGATTCCGAGCCGGTTTCCGTCCGCTCGTCGTCGCTCATACTGAGGGAACGCGTGTCACTGGTAAAGCCTTGACCCCGATATCGTTTCCTGACCGTTCGGTTATGGCTTCTGACCGACGGACACGGGTTCGATCGTCCTACGCTTCCAATCGGAGTGCTTCGTAGAGCGCTTCGGGTCCCTCGGCATCGAGCAGGCGGCGCTGTCTCGCTGCGCCGCTCTCCCGGTCGTAGAGTTCGACGATACCCGAGACTCCGAGGCGATCGCGTTCGCGTTCGATTACCTTACCCAGGCTCACCTCCCCCGCCACCTCGCGGTCGATAAAGGTCGCCTCCCGGCCGTCGCGCATCGCGTGCCACTTGTTCGCATCGAGGAGCTCCTGGCGGTGATTTCTCCCGCTCTCGCCGTCCTCGTAGCGCTCGGCGAGATCGACTACCAGGGCGTGGGCGTACTCGACGAACGCCTCGACGTAGGCCGGGTCGTGCTGACCGTCGGGCGTCCGGATCTCGACGGTGCCGAGCTCGGTGTGGGGCCGGACGTCGTACCAGAGCTCCCCGCGGTCGGCGATCGCGCCGTGTTCGATCAACAGCTCCTCGAAGGCAACGTACTCCCCATAGGACTCGAAGGCCGTCGGCATCCCGGTATGGGGCAAGCCTTCGAAGATCTTCGCCCGCGCGGAGGCGAGCCCGGTATCGAAGCCGTTCCAGTACGGCGAGTTCGCAGACAGCGCGAGCAGGATAGGCAAGAACCAGCGGCTCTCGTTGGCGATCCAGGTCGCCTTCTCGGCGTCGTCGACCCCCACGTGGACGTGGACGCCGGTCGTAGTGTTTCGGTGTTGTGTGTACTGAATCCGATCGAGCTGGGAGCGGTAGCGGGGTTTCTGGGCGTGATCGAGTTCGCGCCACTTCGCTGCCGGGTGCAATCCGGCTCCCGCGATCCCGTAACCATGAGCCTCGGCGTGGGTGAGCAGGGCCGCCCGCACCTCCCGGAGCGTCTCGCGCGCTTCATCGAGATCCTCGCAGGTCGGCGTCTGGGTCTCGATGATACACTTGAACAGTTCGTGAGCCAGTCGCTCTTCTAAGATCTCCGGTGGTGTGGTCTCGTAGACGAGTTCGTCGGTGCCCGAGACGGGATAGCCCTGGTCGTCGATAACGTAGAACTCCTCTTCGATCCCCAGTGTCCCCATCCGGTCGAACGGATCGGCCGACCCCTCATCCATCCTGCGGTCCTTGTGGGTGATCCGATTAAAGCGTTCCTCCTTCGTCGCCCCGACACCATTGATGAGCGTGTTTCGTTCTACTACGTGCGCTCCGAGTCACTTCGTATCAGGTATACTTCTACGCCTATGAAAACAACGCCGAGTGTCCTAACGACTGTATCGACCGTCCTCGGACTCGGGTTGGAGGGAGCAATCAACGGAGGAGCGGCCAAGGCAGAGCAGAGCCCCGCCTACAGCTGGGTCGCCTACTACTGGGAAGACGATACCGATTGCAGCTAACATACTGCCGAAGTACAGGTCGGGGGTCATGGCATTCGATGAGTGTACCCATCAAAGAACCTACCCGAGTTCCGAGCTATGCGTGGACCGCGCAGTGACTCACCCTCGATCGGGGGCATGCTATCGAGGGCGGGCGACGACCGCGAGGTGGGCATCGTGAAACGGCTCTAACCGTTCGGTGTCGAGCACCTCGTAGGCCTCGCGAAGGTCGGCGAGCACACTTTCGAATACGTCGGCGGGATCGCCGGTCACGTCCTCGCTGCGGGCTTTCACTGTCAGTATCAGCACTCCATCGTCGGCGAGGAAGCGTTGATTCGCCCGTGCGACCCCGGCCTGTCCGCGGGTCGCGACGTCCTGGATCAACGCGTCGACCGGCTCGACGACGTGGGCGTAGCTCGCGGGCTTCCGGGCGTCTTCGAGCAGGGGAAAGAGGTTCGATCGGTCCTCGGCGACCCCCACCAGGTCCCGTACCGGTCGGGCGGCGAACTCGACGGCGTATACACACCGAGAGAAGTCGGCGACGTGGCTCGCCGTCGTCCCCGACGCCGCGCCGAGATACAGTACTTTCTTTCCACCTCCGAGCCGGAGGTCGAGTCCTTTCTCGTACATCGCTCCGACCTTCGACCGCCGGGGGTCCCACAGCCGCCACTCCCCCTCGGTTCGCTCGCCGTAGACGGGCCTGCCCCGCGTCGCGAGTCGCGCTTCGGATTCGTCTCCGAACTCCCGATAGGTAACACCTGTCGGCAGCGAGGGGGAGTTTCCGGACCCATCGTCGGTCGATCCTGAGCGATCGTCGCTCACGACTCACCCCGCGTTCGGATTCGCTCGATGCGCGCGTCGAGTTCTTTCTCCAGTTCCGGCCGTCGATCGCCTGCGTAGTGATCGATCCGGGCGGCGATGCTCAACTTCCCCGCGAGCGCCCGGGCGGCCGATCCCCGCTCTCCTGGGCGAGTGCCACGTACGTACTCGTGGGTGTAGATGACACCGTGTTTCGGCGAGGTGGCCTGGCCCCGCAGGTGGGCGAACAGGGCCTCTTCGGCACCGAGCACCTGGAGGGTGCCACTCGGCTTCCGTGCGAGGGTCTTCAGACCGCCGGCGAGCGCGATCAACCGCGCGGCAAGCGCCGGGCCGGCCAGCGCCGCGAGGTTGGGCGCGACGCTTCCTGCTGTGCGCTCGGTGAAGGCTCGGAGCCGAGCCGCTTCCGCGTCGAGATCGACGACGCGGGCCGCGAGGTCGGTCACCCGCTCGTCCCCCGGACCGTGGGGCTCGCGCTCGGCGATCACCCGTGCTCCCTCGATGCCGGCCTCGCCTTCCTCGAACCGGCTGCCGGCCCACTCGGCGACCCGTTCGGCGAGTTCGTTCGCGGTTCGCTCGGCGTCGTCCATAGCACGAATCGCATGGATCAACTGCTGATCGTCCGATAGCTCCCGCTCGGCGACCCCCTCGCGGGCGGCGTGTCTCGTCGCCTCGCCCAGTGCGTCGTAGTAGTCCGCGGCGTCCGCGGCGAATCCGGCTGCGACCGCTCGTGTCGGCCAGTTTTCGGGCGACTCGGCTGTCCCGGTCTCGATGGCTTCGCGAGCCCCATCGAGATCGCCGCGAGTCAGGCCCTCGAACCACCCCCGCTCCTCGGTGCTAGGTCCGTCGGTCATGCTCGCCCTCGGAGGCCGAACTCGTATATTCCTTCCCGATACGATAGCTCGGAGCGCGATCGAACGGCCGAGTCCAGTCCCGACTTGCCGACCCGACCGTCAGCTCTGTCCGACTAGGCGCTCCTCGCCCTCCCAGTAGTCCTGGCGGAGCTGGTATTTTTGCACTTTGCCGGTTGCGGTCTCGGGGAGATCCTCGACGAACTCGACGCGTTTGGGCATCTTGTATCGCGCGAGGCGCTCCCCGGCGAACTCCCTGATCCCCTCGCCGTCCACGTCCGCGCCCTCCTTCGGCACCACGAGTGCCGCAACGGCCTCGCCCCACTCCTCGCTCGGGGTCGGGATTACGGCGGCTTTCGCGACGTCGGGGTGATCGTAGAGCACGTCCTCGACCGCGATACTCGAGACGTTCTCGCCCCCGGAGATGATGATGTCCTTCGCGCGGTCCTGGATCGCGACCATTCCCTCGGCGTCGATCGTCCCGAGATCGCCAGTATGGAAGTACCCCGGAAGCTTGGCGGAAAAGGCCTCCTCGGTGGCCTCGGGTTTGCCGAGATAGCGATCCATCACCTGATTGCCCCGCACGACGATCTCGCCAATGGTCTCGCCGTCCGGCGGGACGTCCTGTCCATCGGAATCGACCACGCGAACGTCCGTACAGAGCGCTTCGCTACCCTGTTTGACCTTGAGATCGCGGCCGCGCTGGGCGAGCCGTCGGGGCGAGTTCGAGGACGTGATCAACGGCGCGGTCTCGGTGAGTCCGTAGATGTGGATGATTCGCCAGTCGATCTCGTCCTCGACGGTTCGAATGGTCGCGGTCGCGGGGGCACTCCCGGCAGTGGCGATCCGGACGTCCCGATCGCCGGTCGTCACCGTATCGGGATTGTCCTCACAGTAGGTAACGAGGCGATCGAGTACCGTCGGCGCGCCACACATGAAGGTAACGTCGTACTCGCGCACCCGCTCGAGCGCGCCCGCCGGGTCGAAGGTCCGCTGGCAGACGTGCGTCCCACCCGTCCCGGTGATCGCGTAGGTGTGGCCCCAGCCGTTGCAGTGGAACATCGGCAGCGTCCAGAGGTAGGTGTCGTCGTCGCGGATCCCCATGTGCTGATCGAGGACGAGCGCGTGCCAGTGTTCCGTGCGGTGGGTGCGGACGACGCCCTTCGGGTCGCCGGTCGTCCCCGAGGTGTAGTTGATGCTCGCATCACTGTCCTCGGCGATGTCCGGACGTTCGGGGGCCGCGGTGGACTGTGCGCCGAGCCACTCCTCGTAGTCGATCCAGTCGCCCTCGATCTCATCGGTCCGGTAGCCGACGAAGGTCTCGGCGGACACGTCCTCGCGGATCGCTTCGACACCCGCAGCGTACTCGTAGTCGGCGATGACGACCTCCGCTTCGCAGTCCCCGAGGATGTACTCGAAGTCCGCGGGCGCGAGCAGGTAGTTCAGCGGGACGAACGCCGCGCCGATCTGATTGGCTCCATAGAGCGTCTCGAGGAAGTAATGCGTGTTCGGCGAGAGCAACGCTACTCGATCGCCCGCCCCGATTCCTTGGTCGAGCAGGGCGTTCGAGACCCGGTTCACGCGCTCGCCGAACTCGGCGTAGGTGTACTCGGTCCCGTCGTGGGCGATGACCCCGATAGCGTCGTCGTAGCAGTCGACGGCCCGATCGAGGAAGTCCGTGGTGAGCATCTCGACGTTCATGAACGATCGTCCAGTAGAGTCACTCGGAACTAAACCGTTTCGCCGAACGGTCGTTTCGGATCGCAGACCGGCGAGGAGTGCCGAACGATCTTAGTCGGTAGCCGACGAACCGGTCGACCGTGCCAGCACGGACCTTTCGCGAGTCATGGGCGCTCCGCCAGCAGATCAACAGCGTCCTCGGATTCCACTATCCGGAGTGCATCGATCACCGCTACGGCGGGTACTGCCTCAACCGCGACGAGCGAGAGGGGTACATCTACGAGCGGCGAGGGAAGCACCTCGTCGGCACTTGCCGGATGGTCTATACCTTCTGTGTCGGCGCGCGGCTCGACGGACCGAAGTGGTGCCGGTCGGCGGCGACTCATGGCCTGACCTTCCTGTTCGACGCCTTTCGGGACGACGACCGCGGGGGCTTCGACTGGCTACTCCGGGGGAGGGAGACCGTAGACGACACTCGGCGGTGCTACAGCCACGCTTTCTCGTTGCTCGCGTGTGCGGCCGCGACCGAGGTCGGCCTTCCTCGCGCGAGCGACCGGCTGGAACAGGTCGCGTCCCTGCTCGACGAGCGCTTCTTCGAGCCCGAGTACGGCTTGCATCGCGCCGAAGCCGACGGCGATTGGAGCTTCTCGAACTATCGCGGCCAGAACGCGAACATGCATGCCTGTGAGGCCTACCTCGCCGCCTTCGACGCCACGAACGAGAGCGACTATCTCGATCGCGCCTACACCGTCGCCGAGTCGCTGGTTCGCGACCCGCCGGCCGGCGGCGGCCTGATCCCCGAGCACTACACGAGAGAGTGGAAGCCCGACCTCGAATACAACCAAGCGGAGCCGAACCACCAGTTCCGCCCGCCCGGTTTTCAGCCCGGTCATCACGCCGAGTGGGCGAAGCTACTGCTCCTGCTCGCCGATCGACGCGAGGAGTCCTGGCTCGCCGAGCGCGCCCGGGGGCTGTTCGACGCCGCGTTCGAGATCGGCTGGGACGAGGAGTATGGCGGCTTCTATTATACCGTCGACGCCGGTGGCGAGCCGATCGTCCCCGAGAAGTACGGCTGGCCGATCGCCGAGGGGATCGGCGCGGCGGCACTGCTCGGGCGCGAGGACGAGGGGTCGTCCCTAGAGCGCTACGATCGCCTCTGGGACTACGCTCGCGAGTTCCTGATCAACGAGAAATACGGTATCTGGTACGAGAAGTGTACCCGCGAGGGCGAACGCATCGCGCCGGCGAGCGACGGGCCCCGAGTCGAACCGGGCTACCATCCGGTAGCGAACGCTGCGCTCGCGATGGCCGCCTTCGAGGACGATCGACCACGCCCGATCTGAGACCGCATCGCAGCCGATCGCCGCCTGGGTACCAGTGCTGTTTTCAACAGCTATGTTCGTGGTTGCCGCTGTCCTCGTGTGTCGGAGAAGCTGCCTGTCCGGGTACTGTCGCACCCGGGCGTTCCTGTTTAGAACGCCCCGAGGAACTGGGCTTCTCCACTGTATTGCACATATGGTATAGCGCTAAGTGTCCGCCGACACCGTATGCTAATCAGCGAAAGGTCTATTCCTGCCTCGGGGCCAGCCGGGCGTGTGGCACAGGACCGGAGCGAAACCGGGAGGTGGGTTGAGACAGCCACGCTGGAAGCGTCCTCGAAGTGTTAGAGAGCGTCGAGGGGCCAGTAGTTACCTCCGCTGATGTGGCCGGAAGACGGACCAGGCCGAAGCGGTCAGGGACCTCGGCAAGGCACTGGCCCTCTCGGAGGGGAGATATAGCTCGCCGGACCGTCCTCGCAGTCGGAGAAGGATTACGTTGGGCGCCGTCATGGTGGTCCCGGAGTCGATCGGCTCGGTCGGCACTCGGGCCGAATGTGTCACTTCATCCGATGAACTCCCCTATCACCTCGGTTACCCCGCCGACATCTCCCATGAACACAAGCAAGAGAATCAGCACCCCTCTGATAACCGAGTTCCGAGTCGATGGTGCGAGATCCGAGTAGAAGCTAATGGTCACTCGGGCTCGTGATGATGAACTTCTTTCAGCGAAAAACCCTCTATTCGGTGACTGGCCACGTGAAGTATCATCGGCTTCGCTGGCCCGATCGGTATCAACCGACCTTCGTGAACCGGAGCCATCCCTTCGGGTTTTCTATTATAATTATAGTTATCATGGCTTGCGATATAAATTCAAATGCTGGAAGGATTCTGTGAGGCACTCAATACCACTGGGATAGATACACAGCTGGAACTTATACTTAAATATAACTGTGTCAACCGCTGATGGCTTGCTCCCGACGATGTCCGTTGTTTAATTAGTCTTAATAGTTACCGTAATAGTAAAGACTGAGGGCTACCGATCTGCCTCGGGAAGTGTACAGTCAGTCACGAAAGCTTCCAAACAGCGGTAATTTCGTGGTCTCGATGAGGGAGCAGGTAATGAGACAGAGAACATAGCACCACCACAGATATCTGATAGGAGAAGCCTTTTTGTCAGCCTGTCGTGGATCGAATTGTGTGTCAACAACTACCGCGAAGGATGCCTGGACGCGCTATCGTTCCGTGCCAATCGTCTACCGGATCGGCGCAGCATTCGTACTCGGATCGATCGTTGGGCTAATCGTCGGTGAACCCGCAACGCTGCTTCAACCGCTCGGAGATCTGTTTGTGCGTTTGCTTAGCATGATCATCGTTCCGATCATTGTGTTCACACTGCTAATGGGCGTTCGCCAACTCTCGCCCGCTACCCTCGGAAAGATCGGCGGGCAAGTCGTGGCACTCTATGCGATCACTTCAGCGATCGCCGTCGGAATCGGTCTCGCGGTTGCGAACCTCATCGATCCGGGAAGCGGATTGACACTCACTGAATCCGAGTTCGAGACCCAGGAAGCGCCGAACGCAGTAGAGGTCTTCCTCAGGATCGTTCCGGAGAACCCGGTCGGAGCGATGGCGGAAGGCAACATCCTCCCGATAATCTTCTTCGTGATCGTCTTCGGGATCGCGCTCGTACTGATCCGCGATACGACGGAAGACGAGTCACTCCGCCGGGGCGCAGAGGGAATCTTCCGCGCCGTCGAAACCAGTGCCGAAGCGATGTTCAAGATCGTCTGGGGAGTGATGGAGTACGGGGTTATCGGGGTGTTCGCGCTCATGGCAGCGACACTCGCCCAGACCGGTGCGGAGACGCTCGTCTCGTTTGGAGTACTGGTCGTTGCGCTCGCGATCGCCGTTACGATCCATATCGGTGTTGTCTATCTCGGCGGACTGATCGCCCTGCTAGCCCGTCAGTCCCCTGCAGCGTTCCTTGCAGGGTCTCGTGACGCGATGATAACGGCGCTCTCGATCCGCTCGTCGAGCGGCACACTGCCAGTGACGATGAGCAATGCGGACGAGAACCTCCGGATCGAAGAGGGGGTTTACAGCTTCTCGCTGCCACTCGGCGCGACGATCAACATGGACGGGACCGCGATGTACCAAGGGGTCGCCGCGATCTTCGCCGTCAACCTCGTTGGGGGCTCGCTGACGATCGTCGAACAGTTCACCGTCGTCGCGATCGCGGTGCTCGCGAGCATCGGCGCGGCAGGCGTGCCGGGAACAGGCCTCATTATGCTCACGCTCGTGCTTACCCAGTTGGGTCTTCCCTTGGAGGTAGTCGGGTTCGTCGCCGGCATTGATCCGATTCTCGATCGCCTCCGGACGATGACTAATATCACCGGTGATCTCGCGGTGGCGACCGTCGTTGGCAAGTGGAACGGGGCAGTTGATTTCGCCGATGGCATTTGGGTCGGAGAAGAAACACCGACAGCGACGAGCGCGGACGACTGATCGCTAGCCGTCGGTAGAATCGGCGAGGTATCCCAGTTTCCGTTCGCGCCATTCTAACGATCAACTGAGCGTGTCATAAAACGGCTTTCACCCCCACCGAGGATGATACGTACAGAAGGGCGATTGATTGATACAGGGGACGTACGAAGCGTTCGAACGGGTGTGAACGATCACTCCGGGGTCCGTTCGAGTTCGGCCATAGTGCCGGTTGTGTATCCGACAAACCCAGCGCCGATGACGAGGAATACGAGTCCAAGTCGGAGATCGGGCGAAATCGGCAGCACCGGACTTACGCCGAGAAACGCAGCGGGGGTGATAAGCCCCGCACTGAGTCCGGTCCATCGCTTATCACGCCACCCCTCACCAGTTGTGTGAGACGGGTGCTGACGGGCGATTCGAAGTGTAATAAGGACACCGCTCCCCCACATGAGCCCTGTGACAGCTGCGAGAGCGACATCACCGATAAGCCAATAGAGACCACTACTGACGACTACTGCAACGAAAATACCAGCAAGCCAGTGTAGAGACGTGCGCGTCATGGTCCCCGTAAGCCAGTCTCGAACTAATAACAATTCGGTCCGGTCAGTATGCACGCTCTATCTAACAGCTGATTCGCTGAAAGACAGAGTGGAAACAATCCCTTGGGGACGATTCTATGACACGCTCATCAACTTCCTAGCTGTTCTGAAGAGAGCGAGCGAGTAGTAATTGCACGCACAATCGACGGTAACGAGCGATCCCCGAACCCAGCGCGACCAGCGGGATCCGAATGCGGAACTCGGTCCGCGGGCTTCGTCCTCTGCGATGCCTTCTCTCGTCGATTCGGAGTGAGGGCTACGAGCGGGCGGACCGGTGGCAGTAGGTTTTAGACCGGGCCCGGACGAGAGTGGGTATGAGCGACGAGCGAGAGGAAAGCGACGAAGCGGTCCGGATCGAGGCCGACAGCTTGGGCGAGATCGAGGTCCCCGCCGAGGCCTACTGGGGTGCACAGACCCAGCGGGCAGTCGAGAACTTCCCGATCAGCGGTGCCACGTTCGGTCGGCGGTTCGTTCGGGCGCTCGGCATCGTCAAACGGGCGGCGGCGCTCGCGAACCGCGACCTGGAGTTGATCGAAGAGGACGTCGCAGAAGCGATCGTCGAGGCCGCCGAGGAGGTAATCGACGGCGAGTACGACGAACAGTTCCCCGTCGATGTCTTCCAGACCGGGTCGGGCACCTCGTCGAATATGAACGCCAACGAGGTGATCGCCAACCGGGCTTCGGAGATCGTCGGCGACGAGGTGGGCTCGAAGGCGATCCACCCGAACGATCACGTCAACTTCGGGCAGTCCTCGAACGACGTGATCCCGACGGCGATGCACGTCGCCTGCGTCGAGGCGATCCAGCGCGACCTCATTCCCGCCCTGGAGAGCCTCGCCGAGGCCCTAGGGGACAAGGAATCCGAGTTCGCGGACGTCGTAAAGACCGGCCGCACCCATCTCCAGGACGCCACACCGGTAACCTTGGGTCAGGAGTTCGGCGGCTATCGCACCCAGATCGAGACGGGCATTACCCGCGCGAGCCGTGCCTCGAACGAACTCTCGGAGCTCGCGCTCGGCGGTACGGCAGTCGGCACGGGACTCAATACCCACCCCGAGTTCCCGGAGCGCGCCGCCGATCACATCTCCGGGGAGACGGGCCTACCCTTCGAGGAGGCGACGAATCACTTCGAGGCCCAGGCCGCCCACGACGCGATGGGCCAGGCCCACGGATCCCTTCGGACCGTCGCCGGTTCGCTCAACAAGATCGCGAACGACCTCCGACTGCTGGCGTCCGGTCCCAGGAACGGTCTCGGCGAACTCACCCAGCCCGAGAACCAACCCGGAAGTTCGATTATGCCGGGGAAAGTCAATCCCGTCGTCGCCGAGTCGGTGAATCAGGTCCACAAACAGGTGATCGGCAACGACGCGACGATCTCCTACGGCGCAGCGGAGGGCCAGATCGACTTGAATCTCTACAAACCCGTCCTCGCTCACGACTTCCTCGAGTCGGCCGACCTGCTCACGAACGCGAGCGAGGCCTTCGCCGAGAAGTTCGTCCGGAAACTGGAAGCGAACGAAGGGACCTGTGCGACCCAGGTCGAACGTAGCATGGCACTCGCGACGGCGCTGAACCCGGCGATCGGCTACGACGAGGCGAGCGAGGTCGCAAAGACCGCGATGGAGGAGGGCAAGACGATCCGGGAGGTCGCGGTCAGCGAGGGGTATCTCACCGAGGAGGAAGCCGATGAGGTACTCGACCCCGCGAAAATGACCGAGCGTGGCATCCTCGGTGAGGAGTGAGCTGGCCGAGAACGAGTCGATCGATCAGGCGTTGTCGCTTTCACCGTTCTCGTCGTTCCCGGCGGCCGCGACGTCCTCGGCGACGACCTCGACACACACCTCGTTGTGCCGCATGAACGGCGGCGTGTAGGGATCGTTGTACCGAAGCAGGGTCGGCTCGTCGATCGCCTCGATGCCCGTCCGCTCCAGCGTATCGAGCAATCGAGTCTCCGCGTTCTCGACCTTCCCGCCCCGCGCGTAGCCTGAAAAGGGGAGTGTGGCTACCGTTCGTGTCGGCTGGATCAGCAGTTCCACTCGTGGGTCGGTCGGCCGCGGGGCGCTCTCGGGCGTGTATTCGGCGGGGAGGAAGAAGTCCATGCGAACCGCTTCGTCTCCTTGGTCGGTGCGCACCGGCGCGGTCATCGAGACTTCCTCACTCACTGCCGCCTCGCCGCTCGCTCCGTTCGCTCCGCTTCCGGCCTCGTCGCTCGCGCCTCCCGGGGTACGTTTACCGTTGGTAGCGACGGGCGCGGTCATCGATACCGCCTCGCTCGCTCGGTTCGCCCCGCCGATGTACTCGAAGAGTCGACCGAACGCCGCCTCTTCGCTCTCGGCGCGCGTCCTGACGAGGACCGCCTCTGGGTACTCGCGGAACTCGACGTCGCCCGCTCGCCCGATCTCGGTGTAGGGCACGCGCTCGGTCGTCCGGTTCAGGTAGGCACCCCAGCCGGTCCAGGCGAGCAGCCCTGCGCCGGCGAGCGAGGTGGCCGCGCCGAGGAGACGTCTGTTCATACACTTAATACATCAGCGATCGATATAACCCTGTCCTGGTGAGGCCTGTGTTACTGTTCAGCGTAGGCGTTCCCGATCGCCCGCGAGAGGATCGTTCGCTCCGTGGCGTAAGCCAGATGCGAGTCACATCCACAATCCGACGCGCCGAACCCCGCTACTCGCTCGCCCGGCAGCGCCCGCGCGACCCGACACTCGGCGTCGAGACCGGCCGAAGTTCTGACCGCATCGAGCCGCACGGCAGGATGACCGAGTAAGTAATCGATGTGCCAGTGGCGAACGTCGTGGTCGCCAGCGGCCACTCGTCGGTGACGATCGACCCGCGAGAACCCACCCGTACCGAAGGCACTGCCGGTATAGGCGTACCAGCCCGCCGGAAAGTCCCGGAGGCCGAGCGCCCCGACCCCGATCTCGGCGTTCGCTTCGAGTTCGATCAGTAGCGTGTAGGTGCCCTTCGCCCGCGTTTCGGTCATTACCACCGATCCGCCCGCCGGGGAAATACCGCTAGGGACTCCGGCCGCCGATCGTCGTTTAGCGGTCAGCCGGCCGGTCGAGCCGCGCGAGCCGGTTCAGCGCACCGACGATCGTGAGGAGCGAAGCGGCGTCACCCTGGTCGAAGACGAGTTCGTCGGTGCGGATCACGTGATCGAGCACGTCGATCGAGGCGTGTTCGGGCGCGCCGGCGATCCCGCTATCGTTCTCGGCGACCCATTCCATCATCCGCAGGTCGCTTTTGCTGTCCCCGAGCACGAGGGCGAACGGATCATCGAGTCCCAACACCTCGAAGGCGGCCTCGATGCCGACCACCTTGCTGAGTTCGAGGCTCCCGACCTCGGCGGCGTCGCCCTCGTAGTACGCGATGTCGATCCGCTCGAAGAAGTCCCCTAGTTCCTCGGGCACGTCCTCGGTGGCGCGCTCGGCGAGCTCGCCCTCGCTTTCGAGAACGCTTCTGATCTCGGGGTCGGCCGCGGCGTAAAACGTCCGTGCCCAAGCGGTGGTCTCCTCGGCATCGGTATCGATGCTCTCGAGTTCGCTCACCGCTTCGCCGAGTAACTCGATCTGATGTATCAAGGCTCGACTGATGATCTCGGTCGCGTCGTCGCTTCCGATCTCGAAGTTAGGCTTCAGGGTGACGTTGAACTCGTTGCCCTGGAGGTGACAGCCCTGCCGGATCGCGTCGGGAGCCGCCGAAAGCACGCGCGAGCGCAATCGGTCGAAGACCGCGCGAGTTCCCTCGTCTAGCTCCTCGTAGAGCAGACGTTTGGTCTCCGGGCCGTGCTTGGGGGTGAACGCGCCAGTTCCCGTTTCGTAGACGACGCTCAGGTTCCCCGAATGGAAGAGTTCGCTGCCGAGTCCCTGGATTAGGAATCCCTTCACGTTCTCTAAGGTCTGGCCGGTACAGATCACGATCGGGACTCCCCGGTCGTGAAAGTCGGTGAGAATCGAGAGGGTCTCGCGGGGGATCTCGTTGTCGGTGCTCCCCGCCGATCGGAGCGTCTCGTCGACATCGAGCACCAGGACGTTCACCGCGCGGCCGTATTTATTGTAGAGGTCGAGCGCGGTGAAGGCCTCCTCACGTGAGGCCCGCGCGGCGATCGCTGCGAGTAACTCCCCTCGCTCGAAGCTCGCTTCGATCTCTCCGGTCGCGTCGGCGAGTGCCTCGTTGACCTCCTGCCAGTGATCGAGCGCGACCTGCGAGTCGATCGGCGGGAACAGATCCACGAACGTTCGGTACTGAGCTAAGGTCCGGGTATCGAACTCGTCGTACAGCTCGTAGAGCAGGTCGTAGGGATCGTCGGTAGCCGTGCCCATAACGCCCGTTACACGAAGCGAACCGACTTAAGAGGTCGGCGTCCGATCCAGGGAAAACACGTCCGTAGTCGAGCGTTGACTACCGGACGTCGCGTTGGGCAGCGAACGAAAAGAGCGATCGGTGGTATCAAGCGGTGGCGAGTGCGATAGGGGGAGTCAGGCGGCGTCCTCGACGGCCTGCTGGAGTTCGTCGTAGTCCGGTTCGTTGGTTGGGTCCTCCGCGACCCACTCGTAGGTGATCCGGCCCTCGCTGTCGACGACGAACACCGCGCGATTCGAGATGCCATAGAGCCCCAGATCGGCGATGTCGATCCCGAGCCCGTAGGCGTCGATGATCTCCCCGTCCATGTCGCTGATCAAATCGAATTCGAGCCCGTGTTCCTCCCGGAAGGCGTTCTGGGAGAAGGGCGAGTCAGCGCTGACCCCATAGAGGGTCGCGCCGGAATCATGGAAGCGCTCCAGGTCGTCCTGGAAGGCGACCATCTCGTTGGTACAGGGCGGGGTAAAGGCCCCGGGGAAGAAGGCCAGTACGATCGGTGCTTCCTCCAAGTGATCGGAGAGGGTGAACTCCTCGGGTTCGTCGCGGCCGAGCTTCGCCGTGAAGTCCGGCGCTGTGTCACCAGTGGATGCCATCGATAGCTCTCAATCGTGCCAGCTACAAGAAACCGCCGTCTCGCCCGTCGGCGGTCGAGAGCCGAGGAGTCACCGACCAGGGTAAGGATCGCTCCCGTAGGAGCGCCGAGGGCGACGGCCCTAAACCGAGAGTACCACCCACAGGACGAGCACCGCGCCCCCGCCGAGGATCGTGCTCGCGACGGCGTGGCCCCGCAGCCGATCGAGGCGCTCGTGGGCGTCACCGGCGAGCGCCGCGACCTCGCCGACCTCGCTGCCGGCCTCGCATTCGGGCAGGAAGTCCATCGCGACGTGCAGGAAGATCCCCGCGGCGAACCCGAAGATCGCGGCGTTGACCGCGCCGGTTGCGGGCACCGGCAACGTCGCCGTTGGGATGGCCGTTAGCCCGACGCCCGTCGCCGGAAAGAGAAGCACCGAGACCGCTTTGCCCTCCCTGGCGAGGCGGCGCGCGGCGGCATAGCCCGCCGGTCCCTTGTGTGAGACGATCGCGAGCCCTAAGAGGAGCCCGAGATCCGGCAGCGTCGCATACACCAGTCCGATGATCGCCCCGGCGGTAAGCGCGTGAGCACTGATCTCCGCGGCGGTCGTATCGAAGGGCGTATCGAGGTGGGTGAGCCGGTGGCCGATCGTGTGTGCACTGAAACCCGCGAGGATACCGCTCGCGACGCCGAACCCGCCGATCTTCGGCGCGTAGCCGATCGCCTGGGGCACTAAGAACACGGCAGCACTCGTTATCATCGCCCCGCTGGCGAGCCCATAGCCCCAGACCAACCCGCGGGCGCTTCTCGCCCCCGCCGCGCGCCGCCCGAAGGGTATGGCCCCGGCCATCGCGCCGAAGGCGACCCAGCTGATCGCGAGTACTTTCCAGTGATCCCCGGCGATCGCGAGAAGGGAGAGCCCACACAGCGCGAGAACCCCGATTCCCCCGACCCAGGCGCTCGGCACCCGCCCCGCGCGCGACAGCGAATCGACGACGGCCATGTCCTTAACAAATCCACGGTAGCGATTAATAAGTCCGTCGCACGATCGGATCACTCCTCGGCCGGCGTGCCCGGCAATCGCCGGGTGCGGCCGGACCGGTTTTTGCGCTCGACACCGAGGCCTTACTCATGGAGTCGTTCACTCGGATGCGCTCGGTAGGGATTGGGCTCCTCGTGGCGGTGATCCTCGCGGCACTGATCGGTGTCGAGCCGGCGGCGGCAGCCACGACGGGATCCGTCTTCCCGACCCTCTCGACCTTCCCGATGGTAGGCGTCCTCGCACTACAGCTGTTCGATACCGTAATCGAGATCCTCGATCGGATCGCCGACCTCCTGAACCAGATCAACCGCGTGCTTAGCGAACTCACGCAGCTCTTCGGCGAGGGCGGCGAGGCCGGCGAGGGTTGAGACGGCCGCTCCTATCGCGGTTCGACCGCGCCATCGGTCCCCGTCGGTCCGTTCGGAGTCCTCGTCCGGACGCTACTGGGACCCGGGGTCGGAATCGGAGCCGGCCTTCGGCTCCGTGAGCAGCGTCGCGCCGAGAACCTTCCCCTCAGCCCGTCGGAGCCGCTCGGAGAGCGACTGACTGGAGATCTCCAGCTGGTCACTGAGAGCGACCAAGTTCGTCCGGCGGGGGACCGCGAAGTAGCCCTCCTCGATGGCCATCCGGAGCGCGTCGTGTTGAGCCGAGGTCAGTTCCATCGCTTCGGCCGGGGATTCTCGCTCCCAGTCGACGAACTCGGCTACTCGTCGGACGTCGATACTGAATTCCCGTTCGCGCTGGGTGGCCTGGAACGCCGAGAGGGCCGCGTCGGTGTGGAATCGGAGCCGGAACACCCAGCGCTCGGCGTTCCCGATCGCCTCTAAAATCGCGACATCGAGACCCGCGAGACCCCCGAGGAAGTCCTCTCCCGCCGGGTCCCACTCGGCGCGGAACAGGGCCCGGTCGCCGACCGTATCGAGCAGTCGTACCTCCTCGAGGGCCCCAGTGTCCCCGAGCGTCGCTTCGAGAGCCGCGGCGTCCGCACCCATCACCCAGAAGAAGGGTGCGATCCGGTCGGTCTCTCCCCTCGACCCGATCGCCACGACGCGTTCGAGTTCAGCTTGCCTGTATTCCGCTTCTTGGAGAACCCTCCCCAGCTCGAAGTCCGCAGCGGGAACTGAACATTCGACGACCACACACACGACCTATCCCACCATCGATTCCTATACAGTGTTTTCGGTTTTGAAAACTACGCGGTAGTTCGAACTAATTATCCCGTACTATCCATAAGAGCACACCGGATCACACCCCCGGACGCGACCGTCCAGTCGTCGATCGCGGCCGTCTCAGAACGGAGGTGCGAGGAGGAATCGATCGACAGCGCGACGTTGCCTCTCGACCGTGAGGCCGCCGCCGTTCGATGGAACCACGTCGGTTGGTACGGTCATGTCGGTCGGCGTGGCCCCATCGGCCGGTACGGAATCGACTCCACCGTCGGCGATCCGCTTTTCCTGTTCGGTGATCTCTATGGTGTAATCGGGGACGTCGGGATCCGGCGAACGGACGTTGTAGCCGCCGCCGACCTCGACGCCCTCCTCTTGGGCCCGAGCGACGAGGCCCTGGAGCTCGGTTCTGAATTCCGCTCGATCCATCCGGTCGTTCTCGTGCCGCGGTGGTGTCATCGTATAGACCTCCTGTGATGAAGTCGTGTCCTCCCCCCCCCTGCTGGGAGGGAGGGCAGTGGCGCACGAGAGCGCGTGTAGTCGGGGTGTCCCGGGCGGTTCGTCCTCGGATGAGGACCGTGCTTCACTACTATCCCTTGCCCATGCTCCCCTGTAATCCCTTGACACGGACATCCAGGCACAACGACATCCCCCGCCCTGTGGCCGTCGTCGGCGAGGGGAAGAGGGCCGATTCGTGAGAGTTGTCCCTCGTCGAGGTGATCGGCACCGATCGGAAGTGATCGGGTGACGCTTTCGATAGGTCGTGATTTAAACCTCCGTAGCATGGAGGTCATACGACTATTGGAAAAGCGATGCAGCGCTAGATCGGCTGGAGCGACCAGGGATGGGAAACGACCCCGGACATTGCACCCTGAGGGAGCAGCCATCCGTCCTCCGGCCAGCGCTCTTCTTCGCCCCAGCGGTGTATGCTTTGGGGAGAGGACTGGATCCGGGCATTAGTGATAGACCGTTCGGATTCTCGTTACCTCTCGTGTCTCTCGGAGTAGTCGGTCGCGCCGCTTTCGTTCTCCCTCATAATTCACTCTCCGTTCCACTGGAGCGGTGGCTTGTATCAAGGGGTACATGAGCACCGCTTTGATTCTTGTATCTCGATCTCCGAAAACGGGTACGAACCGTCGACAATGACACGACCAGAGTCCCCCGACGGTGGAGACGATCTCACGACCCGTAAGGAGTTCGACGCTGCCCTCGAACGCGTCGTCTCCGCCGCGCGCGACCGGGACGTCGAACTGGAGGGCGCGTACAACGTCCGGTCCCCACGCCACAAAGTCCCCGATTACACGATCGAGATCGCTAAACAGACCAAGCAAGCGCCCGAGGACGGCGACTAGCCGGGATCGTCGGGGCGAAGTTCCTACTACCGGAGACACATAACTAAACAGCCTCGACATCGAACCCGATTATATTTCCCGACGCCGGTAATACTCTTCCCCGTGCAGTCGTTCGACTCGTGTGGGAAAGTGTGGACCCGGACGTACTCGAACGGGAAGGGCGTCGATCCGTCCCCCGAGGTAGCGATACGAGGCCAGCCATGAGCGTGATGATCGAATGTACCGTACCCGCCGAGGACTTCACGCTGGGGCGAGCGTTCCGGGACACTCGGGGAGAACAGTTCGAACTCGAACGGTTGGTACCGACGAGCAGGGCGATCGTCCCGTTCTTTTGGATTTACGATGGGGACTACGAGAGCATCGCAACTGATCTCGAGACCGACGTCACTACCGAGAACGTCCGCGTCGTCGACGAATTCGACGATCGGGCGCTGTTCCGTATCGAGTGGGAGACGGGCATCGGCGGTCTCATGGAGAGCCTGCTCGATCTCGAAGTCGCGATCCTCCAAGCGGAGGGGACGGCCGAACGGTGGGAGTTCGAGTTCCGGTTCCCGGACGGCGAGAGCCTCTCTGCGTTCCAAGCCGCCTGCAGGGAGGCGGAAATCGATCTCGACGTGCATCGGGTGTACGACCTGGCGGAGGATCGGTCGTCGCCGGAGGGAGGTAGCCTCACACCGGCCCAGCGCGAGGTCCTCACCGCTGCACTCGAAGGGGGCTACTTCGCGGTCCCGCGGGAGACGAACTTAGTCGAGATCGGCGAGGAACTCGATATCTCCGATCAAGCGGTCGGCGAGCGGATGCGACGGGCCATGGCTAAACTCGCGCGCTCGGCCGTGATCGCCGACTCCGGGGTCGGCGACGAGCGGGCCTGAGCGGTCGTCGGGTCGTTCGTGCACTCGGATCGGTCGGAGCGAGGAAGGGACCGACAGATCAGCCGTTTCGGGGAACGACCCGATCACCCTCGTCCGCGATAGCCAGGCTACAGATCGCGTCGTTCGCGTGGACCGCGATGCCGGGCTTCCGCGCCAGTACGTACCCATCGTGCTCGCTTTCGACGACTTCCTTTCGTTCGCCATGGGGCGTCAGGACCGCCGCGACGGACTCGCCGGCCTCGATGACGTCGCCCGCGCTCACCCAGTGGCGGACGATCCCCGCATGAGAGACGCGGGGACCGTCGTGGCGCTTCACGGGGGAAGAGACGGGTGCAGTGGGCGTCTCGGCGCTCGCACTCGCTCGGAGTTCCTCGGGGATCGTATCGAGCACGTCGACGGCAGCAAGCACTCGGGCGAGTCCACCGAGAGCGCGCTCGCGGATCACCTCGTCGATTATCGTGTGCCCGCCTAACTCGATCGTCATGGCCGGCACTCCCAAGGAGTTGAGCGCCGATCCCGAGAGGGTGCGATGGAAGTTCCGCTCGAAGTACTCCGGTACCGGGAACTCGCTTACGACCGGCAGCCCGAGGGCCTCGGTGAGCGTATCGAGCGCCTCGTCGAGTTTCTCGGCGGTTTCTCGGTCGCGTTCGGTGCCAAAGAGAACCTGATCACGGATCGTGTAGGGCAACGAACCGATGCCCGCGGTATGGAGGTCGAGCAGCGCGGCGGTCGAATCGGCGGTGGCGGCAATGGCGTCGTAGACCTGCCGATCGATTAGCTCCTGGGTGCGTGGGGGTTGGCTCCGGGTCTCGCTCTCGGGGGTGCCCTCCCGGTCGAGCGCCGGGAAGTACCTGTTCGGGTCGTCGTAATGGTAGGGTGACCGACGGCTCGTCGCTCGCAGGCCCGCGGGGTTGAGCACGGGGAGACAGACGAGCGCCCCCCGGAGGGCATCGGGCGAGAGCGAGCGCAGGAAGTCCTGGGCGACCGCAAGCGGCGTCACCTCGTCACCGTGGATCGAGGCCGTGACCCATACCGTCGATCCTTCGCGCTCGCCGCGAACGATCGTAACGGGCAGGCGTTCGGTCCCGCCGGTCGGTAGGTCGGCGACCTCGAGCCACCCCCGAGAGCGCTCGCCGGGGTCGGCGCGTGCGGTTCCAACTTGCATACACCCTCTGTGCGGGGGGCTCTCAAAGTCGATCGGGTACCGGCAGCGGGTGGGACGAGATCTACGACGAAACGGATATCATCGGCGGTCGGATCGAGCCGAGAAGACGGGCGTCGCTGGCGTCCCGATCGTTTATGTCCTCGCGCCGTGACGCCCGTTCGATGGCCGATCTCCACCCCGAAGCGACGGAGTTGCTCGACGAACTCGGTCGGCGGAACCTCCCGCCCTCCGCGGCGCTCTCGCCGGCCGGTGCCCGAGCGGCGCTTCGAGAAGTACTGATCGAACGCGGGCCGGAAATCGAGGTCGGACGAGTTCGGCAGTTCCCGATCGAAAAGCCCGGCGACTCGGGTGACCCAAGTGGCGATCTCGCGCTTCGTTGCTACGAACCGGACGAGGACGGCCGCGGGAACTGGGCGGACGGTTCGATACCGATCCTCGTCTACTACCACGGCGGTGGATGGGTCCGTGGCGATCTCGATACGCACGACGAACTCTGTCGGTATTTCACGTCCGAGTTAGGCTGTCTCACCGTCGCGGTCGATTACCGCCGCGCGCCCGAACACTCCTTCCCGGCGGCCGCCGAGGACGCCTACGCCGCGCTCCGGTGGGTCGGGGAGCACGCTCCGGTGTTCGGTGCCGATTCTCGAACTACTGCCGTCGCGGGCGACTCGGCGGGCGGGAACCTCGCTACCGTCGCCGCGCTCGCCGCCCGGGATCGTGGGGGACCGGACCTACGCCACCAGGTCCTCCTCTACCCGGCCACCGATCACGCCTTCGACACCGACTCCTACGACGCTCATGCCGAGAACCCAATGCTCTCCCGCGCTACGATGAAGTGGTACTGGGAGCACTACCTGAGTCGCGCATTCGACGGCGCTCATCCCTACGCCTCGCCGCTGCGGGCGCGCGATCTCGATGGCCTTCCGTCGGCGACGGTCATCACCGCGGGCCACGATCCGCTCCGGGACGAGGGAGAAGCCTACGCCGATCGGCTGGCAGGGGCCGGCGTCGAGACCACTCATGCCGACTATGGGGGGATGCTCCACGCGTTCGTCTCCTTCCCGGCGCTCGAACGCGCGAACGAGGCGCGCGAGCAGGTCGTGGGCACTCTCGGGGAGGCCTTCGGGAACGGTGGGTGACCGAACACCGGCTGCGATCGCGCGCCCGCTCGTGATCGTCGGTACCGGCGACCACCCACACCGAAACCCGGTCCTCGATACGGTCCCGTGAGCCGGACGAACGGCGGCCGAAGCGCCGGGCAAGTGGACCGCTTCGCGCGGGCGTGTGGCGTGCTCGCGCCGGTCGCAGCCCTCACGGGAATCGGGCTCGCCATCGCGCTCACCCCGTCGTTCTCCTGGGCGTCGAGCGCGCTATCGGATCTCGGGACGCCCGGCGCGCCGGTGCCGTGGCTGTTCAACGGCGGGTTGATCCTCGGAGGCGTGCTTGCCCTACCGTTCGCCTGGTGGCACTGGCGGCGAGCGCGAACTCGGGTCGGACGGTCGGTTCCGGTCGCGCTCGCGGGCGCGGGGCTCGCGCTCGCCGGCATCGGAGTCTTCCCATTGGGGACGGCGCTTCACTTCCCGTTCGCTGCCGGGTTCTACCTACTGTTGACCTATACGCTCTTCCTCGATGGCTCGGCGCGAGCGCTCGCCGGCACTCTGCGCCGCGGTCTGGCGTGGATCTGGGTCGGTATCGGGCATCTCACCGGCTGGCTCCTGTGGGCGCTCGCCGGGGTCGGTGGCCTCGCGGTGCCGGAGGCGTTCGGAGCGTTGCTGTTCACGGCGTGGCTCCTCGCCTCGGCGCTCGGGGACGGTCGCTAATGGACGACTGTGGATAGTCCGGCCGGAGACCACGTTCATCGGTCGAGTCGTTCGACCGGGCGGTCGGTTGTTGTCCCGAGGTTTTTGTAGCCGGGCGCATCGGAGAGAGGTATGGAAGAGGGGGTACTCGGCCTGCCGCCGGGGTTGGTGGGACGCCGCGAGGAGTTGACGCCGATGCTCTCCCAGTACGCCGCGATCTGTGCCGACTACGAGGACGCACTCGTGCTCTTCCAGGTTGGCGATTTCTACGAGGGGTTCTGTGAGGCCGCCGAGGTCCTCGCCCGCGAGTTGGAGATCACCCTCACGAAACGCGAGGACTCGACAGGGACGTATCCGATGGCGGGCATCCCGATCGACAACGCCGCGACCTATGTCGAGGGGCTCTTGGAGAGCGGCTACCGGGTCGCGATCGCCGACCAGATCCAGGACCCGTCAGAATCGAGCGGCCCGGTCGATCGGGCGGTCACGCAGGTCGTTACCCCTGGCACCGTCGTCAACGATGAACTCTTAGATCCGGGATCGAGCAACTACGTCGCCTGTCTCGCGAGAGGGGTCGAATCGGGGCCCGACGCTGGCGACGAAGAGGGTAAGGACGGCGATCGCGACACGGGCGAGAAACCGACGGCGGCCGAGCGGTACGCCGTCGCATTCGCGGACGTCTCGACCGGTGAGTTCCTCGTGACGAGCGCCGATCGGGCGACCGTCGGCGACGAACTCGATCGCTTCGCCCCCGCGGAGGTACTGCTCGCCCCCGAGATCAGTATCGAAGAATTCGATCTCCCGGACATGGTGACCGCACCAGGGCCGGAGCCCTTCGAGTACGAGTCCGCGGCCGATCGAGTCCGAAGAGCCGGGAACTCGATCGATCCTCTCGACGGGGCTCCCGAGATCCGTGTCTGTGGGGCGCTGCTGGCGTACGTCGAGTATACACAGGGCGACATCGGTAGTGGAACCGAAGGCAACGACACAGATGACACTACAGGCGAGGAAGGAAGCCGGGACCGATCGGGGGCGATCACCCAATACGAACCGACCGAACACCTGCATCTGGACGGGACGGCACTGCGGAGCCTCGAGGTATTCGCCGGCCAGGACGGCAGCGACGACCACACGCTGTTTTCGGTGCTCGACGATTCCTCGAGCGCGCTCGGCCGCCGCCGGCTGGCGGGCTGGCTGCGCCGCCCGCTGCTCGACGCCGGCGAGATCGAAGCGCGCCACGACGCCGTCGAGGAACTCCTAACGGAGTCGCTCGTCCGCGAGGAGCTCCGGGAGCTCTTGGGCGAGGTCTACGACCTCGCGCGGCTCTCGACGCGGGTCGCCCGAGGGCGGGCGAACGCCCGTGACCTGCGCTCGCTCGGGGATACCGTAGCGGTCGTCCCACGGATCCGTGAAGCACTCTCGGGGGCCGAGTCGGCACAGCTCCTCGACCTGCGGGAATCACTGGGCGACTTAGGTGATATACAGGGATTGATCGAGCGGGCGATCCAGTCCGACCCACCGATCGAGGTCACCGAGGGGGGGGTCATCGAGCCCGACTTCGACGAAGGACTCGACTCCCTGCGCGAGACCGAACAGAGCGGGCGAGAGTGGGTCGCAGAGCTCGAAGCGAGCGAACGGGAGCGGACGGGTATCGAATCGCTGTCAGTAGGATACAACCAGGTGCATGGCTACTACATCGAGGTCACGAACGCGAACCTCGATCGCGTCCCCGAGGAGTACACCCGTCGCCAGACCCTGAAGAACGCCGAACGATACTATACCCCGGAACTCAAACGGCACGAAGAGGAAATCTTGAGCGCCGGCGAGCGCGCCGACGAGCGCGAGTACGAGCTCTTCCGGGAGGTCCGCAGCGACGTCGGAGCCGAAGCCGACCGCATCGACCGGGTCGCGGATGCGCTGGCGGATCTCGACGCGCTGTGTACGCTCGCGGCGATCGCGAGCGAGCGCGAGTACGTTCGACCCGAGGTCGGCTGCGAGGACTTCGAACTCCGGGCCAGTCGGCACCCGGTCGTCGAAAGCGTACAGGAATCGTTCGTCCCGAACGACGTCTCGATAGAGTCCGGCGAGGTGGCGGTGATCACCGGCCCGAACATGGCGGGCAAATCGACCTACATGCGCCAGGTCGCGCTGTGTACTCTGTTGGCGCAGATCGGCAGTTTCGTGCCCGCCCGGGAGGCCCGGCTGCCGATCGTCGATCGGATCTTCACGCGGGTCGGGGCCTCGGACGACATCGCCGGGGGCCAGTCGACGTTCATGCGGGAGATGACCGAACTGGCGACGATCCTACGCGGGGCCAGTAGCCGGTCGCTCGTGATCCTGGACGAGGTAGGACGGGGGACGAGCACGGCCGACGGCCGGGCGATCGCGCGGGCGGCGATCGAGGAACTCCACGAGACGGTCGGCGCGCGCACCCTTTTCGCGACCCATTACCACGGGCTGACCGACCTGGCCGCCGAGTACGAGCGAGTGAACAACTACCACTTCGCCGCCGACCGGGAGGGTGGGGAGGTCACCTTCCTGCACAGCGTCGCGGCGGGCGCGACGGGGGCGTCCTACGGTATCGACGTCGCCTCCCTGGCAGGGGTTCCCGAGCGCGTCGTCGAACGCTCGCGCGAGCTCGTCGCCGGGAAAGGAGGGCCCGAGACCGAGGGGTTCGGCGAGAACGAGCGATCGGCCCCGGCCACGAACGGCCACCGATCGGCCGTCCACTCGGCCGCGGGACACCAGGTTGGTGAGCAGGGAGTCGAGCCAGGCGAAACCACTACACCGACGCGGGACGGAACCAATCACGACACGCCTAACAGGGAGCGTGAGGCACCGAACGGCGAGGGGAGAACGGAGGGAAAACTAAGAGGAGACATCGAGACAGCCCTCCGAGACCTCGATATCGCGAACACGACGCCGATCGAGGCGCTCTGGACGCTCAACGAACTCAAAGATCGACTCGATGACGGATCCGACGCGCGAGGCGGGAGCGACCGAACCGGAAGCGAGTAGCCCCGAGGCCGCCGACCGGAGTCCCGACTCGGAACCAGGAGCCACGGCGATCTCGCGGCTCGATCGGGACACGATCGAGCGCATCGCGGCCGGGGAGGTAGTCACCCGACCGGCAAGCGTCCTCAAGGAGCTGGTCGAAAACAGCCTCGACGCCGGTGCGTCGAACGTGCGGGTCGCCGTCGAGGAGGGCGGGAAAGAGCGGATAACGGTGGCCGATAACGGCTGTGGGATGGACAGCGAAGACACCTTGTTGGCCGTCGAGCGCCACACCACGAGCAAGATCCGCGAGCCCGAAGACGTCGGCCGCGTCGCAACGCTCGGCTTCCGGGGCGAGGCACTCGCGAGCATCGCGACGATGAGCCGGTTGACGCTTACTACCAAGACCGGCGGCGTCCGCGGGACGGAGGTCACGATCGACGGCAGTGGCGAGCGGGAAGCAAGCGTCGCGGGCCGGGATGTCGGCACGACCGTCGAAGTAGAGGATCTCTTCTACAACACGCCGGCCCGTCGGAAGTCCCTCGCCTCGACGAAGGCCGAGTTCGCAGCGATCAGTTCGGTGCTCACCCAGTATGCGCTCTGTCGGCCCGACGTGCGCTTCCGGCTCAAGCACGACGACAGGAAGGTGTTCTCGACGCCGGGATCGGGCCGGTACGCCGACGCCGTGCTGGGGACCTACGGCCGGGAGGTCGCGAGCCGCAGCACAGAGATCGCGAGCGATGGCAGTAGCGGAACCGACGGGGAGGCCGGCTCGGGCTACGGGGATCGCGATGGTGATCCCGATTCCGAGAGCGAGGGTGGTGAGGACGAGGGGGAGGGAATCGAGATCGAGGTCAGGGGCTTGCTCGTCCACCCGTCGGTAACGCGCGCGAACCCAGATCACGTCCACACCGCGGTCAACAATCGGGCGCTGAGCGACGAGACGATCAGAGAGGCCGTCCTCGCGGGCTACGATACACTGCTCCCGAGCGACCGGTATCCGGTCGCCGTGCTCGACGTCTCGATCCCCCCCGAGCAGGTCGACGCGAACGTCCACCCCAGGAAGGCCGAGATCAGGTTCCGGGAACCAGGTCGGGTCGCACGGGCGGTCGAGAAGGCAGTGCGAGAAGCCCTCGAAGACGTGGACCTCTCGCGGGTCGAGGGACTTGACTTCGATCTCGACGCCTCGCTGGAGCCGGTCGACGGCGAGTCGGTCTTCGAGACCGGTCGAGTGATCGGCCGGTTCCGATCGGCCTACGTGCTCTGTGAGGCCGAGGATGACCTGCTGGTGATCGACCAGCACGCGGCCCACGAGCGAATCAACTACGAACGGCTGTCGAATGCGATCGGGGAGGACATCGAATCCGCTCCGATCGATCCGCCCGCGACGGTCGCGCTCTCGCCCCCGGAAACGGCCGTTCTCGACGCCGAACGCGAGACCGTCGAGGCACTCGGTTTCGCGGTCGAGGGCGTCGGCGGCGGGATGGCTCGGATCTCGAAGGTTCCGGCCCCCTTCGGCCGGGTCTCCGAGCCGGCGGCGATCCGGGATGCCCTCGATGCGCTGGCCGGGGGCGGCGGCGGGCGGAGCGAGGGGAAAAGCGAACCGGCGGACCCGCGCGAGGAGCTACTGAAGAC
This sequence comes from Halobacteriales archaeon QH_8_64_26, assembly GCA_003021725.1. GTDB lineage: Archaea > Halobacteriota > Halobacteria > Halobacteriales > Halococcaceae > PXQR01. Next base: position 22,813 of record PXRA01000007.1, on the reverse strand, counting down.
GCTTGCCTGTCATCCCTCGCTCAAGGCTGGCGAGGACCTGAGCGAGGAGCGAGCCGCGGAACTGCTCGCCCGACTGGGTGCCTGCGAGCAGCCATTTGCCTGTCCACACGGCCGGCCGACGGTGCTCTCGATCGACGAGCGGGCGTTCGTCCGCGAGTTCGAGCGCGGCAGCCGGCGCCTCGGCTGAAAATCGGGTATCGTCCGAGCCGGCACGTCGGGACGAACACCCGACCGATCGAGCACGTAGAACATCAGATCACTGAGAAGAGTGGATCGAGACCGTAACGTCCTCGCCACGCTCGAAGGCGGTATCCGGACAGATGAGCTTCGCGCCGAAGCCCCGGTCCCGGGCACAGAACAACGACAACCCGGTGATGGGCCCATCGTTCGCGCGGATGGTGATTGGTCGCCAGGCGATATCGCGACTGTTCGCGACACCGATCTCGGTGCCTAAAAAGTCGATCCGGCCGTTTCTCGCCGCCGGAGCGTTCGCGGTCTCGGAGGGGCCCGGGGCGTTCGGCGCGGCCGAACCTGTCCGAAATTCGAAGGGAACGGACGACTCAGCAGTCGGGAGCGCGCCACCACCGTCGTAGTGTGGAAGACCGCCGTCGAGTATTACCCGCTGTGAGTCGCTCGCACCCGACCGGTCGGAAATCGTACTCGATTCCTCGTTCCGTCCGTTCTCGATCGTCCCCTCGGTAGCACCGCTGGGAACGAACGAGCCCGCGATGCCGGCGAAGGTCCCGGGATCGGGATGGGCAGGTGCATCGAGGATAGCGTAGGTCTCACCGATCTCGGTGACCGTACCCGACCCGTCCCAGGCGAGCGCCTCGATGCTGATTTCGGGAACGATCGGTAGCGAACCCGACGCCCGGTAGGGGTTCGCCTCTCGCTCGCGGAAACCGAGATGAATATGATTACTGACCCACGGGGCGAAAAAGCCCGCCCGGACCAGTTTTCCTAGGGAGTCTCCGACCGCGACCCGATCACCGGGTTCGACCGCGGGATCGACGTGAAGTGTTCGGGCGATATGCTTTCCACAATCAACGAGGATCAGGTGGTCCTGGGCCGCGGCGTAGGGCTTCGGCGGGGCCTCAACTGTCCTAGTGTCGAGCACCTCGCCGGCGACGGGCGAGGGGGCGCGGTCGGTTTCGGGACCCGGGTAGAGGTCGATCGCACAACCCTGGTCGTGAGCGACGTACGGCGAATTATAGAGCGAAAAGCGCTCGTAGCGGGCGAGCACGTCTGCCGGCAGGGAGACTGCCATTGCTGGGAGTATTGCGGAGGTGTATTTAAATCCCATTAGCTCATGAGAGGAATTAGAACTAGACGCAAAGCTCGGCTTCCCCCATCAGTCTTGTAACGCTCTATTAGGCGGGTTGGTCAGCAGTTTTATGAGGTGCCATTGAGTATATGGCCAAGTGCCGGGGGCGGATCTGACGATACTGTCAGCGAAAATAGAGGGATTGCTGGGGGCAAGACCAAGACAAATTGAATCATCAACGTCAAGAGAGTCTGAACCCCTCCTTGACAGAAATAATAATCCTACATTTGAATACGCACATGAGCTCCATACGAGCGAAGATGGAGCCTATACAGTTGTAGCTACATCAGGGCAGTCAGATGTGGACCCTGGGGGTACGGT
>PXRA01000007.1:0-21062 GCA_003021725.1 Halobacteriales archaeon QH_8_64_26 | reverse complement strand
GAGCTTTCGGAAGAAGAGCTAATCGATGAAAGCGAGGGAAGCGAGCACAAAAACAAAGAAGACACACGCAGGGAGACCCTGACAATTGATCAAGCATTTAAACAGCGGAAGATCGCCGGCAAAGTTACTGTTCGGATGTTGACCCTGCTAGACTATCGCGGGATTCCCGAGGAAATATGTTCAAACACGGGGGTGTTCTCGTACAAAAAAGCACGATAGAGTCACCTACTTCTGCAATCGTCTTCCCACATCAAGTGTTCGCGATTAAAGGATCCAAGAGTAAGAGCCAACCCGGATTCTACACTCTAACATCAGAAGATAGCTGGGCTGGTGAAGAAGCTACAGATAACCTGTCTGACTTCGATAACTCTACTATTGAATATGGATTCAATATTAGCGATCAGACTAAAGTAGCTATTCATGTGAATTCGTGGGTTGAACAACATCGACCAGTGCTTCAGCAGTTAGCTGTGGGAGTACCTATCGGAATATTGACTCTCGGAGCGCTCAGATTTTTGCTATCACTCTATTCTACTGCGATCATTCCCTGGTGGGCGTTTATAGGAAGTGTACTACTTATTGCCGCTGTTGTTACATATTCTGGACAGTGGATCGCAACAGAACTTGACCTTGGAAATCCCAAATCTTGGATTCAAAACATGATAAAAGGCAAATACAACTGAACTGTGGTTCGGGCGGTCGGAGATCACTCAACAGCGTACTCCAGTACCTCCTCGGTGAGCGAGACGCCGAGGCCGGGTTCGGTCGGCAGGGCAACCCGGCCGTCCTCCACTGTGAGGTCGTCGATGAAAAAGGCCTCCTGCAGCGGGTTGTCGGTAACGTCGAACTCGAGCCACTCGAAGGCTGGCGTACTGGCTGCGGCGGCCATCGTCGCCGCGAGGCCGACGCCGGTCGCGAAACAGTGCGGGCTGAAGCGCACGCCGCTGGCTTCGGCGAGCGCCCCGATTTTCTTCATCTCGGTGAGTCCGCCACAGCGCATGGCGTCCGGCATCGCGTAATCGACCGCGCGAGCCTCGAAGAGGTCCGAAAACCCCCACTTCGTGTATTCGTTCTCGCCGGTAGCGATCGGCACGTCGAGTTCCCGGCGAAGTTCGGCCAGCCCCTCGATATCGTAGGGTGAGAGGGGTTCCTCGTACCAGTAGACGTCGTACTCTTCCAACATCCGGCCGACCCGACGAGCGTCGGCAATGTCGTACCCACAGTTCATATCGACCATCAACTCCGCATCGCCGATCGCCGCCTGCATGGCCGCGACGCGCTCGCGGTCGGCGTCGATCCCTCGCCCCAAGTGGGTCTTGACCGCCTCGAAGCCCCGGTCACTGTACTCGCCGGCCCGCCGAGCCATTTGCTCAGGTACATCCCAGAACAGATCACTCGCGTAGGCTCGTAGGCTCCCCGTCCCGCTCGTATCGCCGCCGAGCAGCCGGTAGGTCGGGGTGTCGTAGTGCTTGCCCGCTATGTCCCATAGCGCGATGTCGATCCCCGAGGCCGCGGCGACGCCCTGGCCTTTCCGGTCCCAGTAGAGGTCTTCGGTGAGCATCTCACTCCAGAGCCGCTCGACGTCGAGGGGGTCCTCGCCGAGGAGCCGGGGGGCGTATTTTTCCTCGACGATGCGCTCGGTGATGGAGGGCTCCGGGCCGACGCCCTCCCCGATTCCCTGGATTCCACCATCGGTCTCGACGACGACGATCGACGCGCCCCGAGAGTCGGTCTCGCGATCCCGGGAGACTCCCAGCGGGCGATCGAGGGCGACGCTCAGTTTCACCGTCCGAACGTCCGTGATCTCCATCACCGGCCTGTTCGGAAGAAGGGACTATAGGCTTATATATCGATCAATTGAGGAACGCGCCAGGACTAAATAGGATCAAAAAGTCTAACACAGAAGGGGTTGTGACTCAGTAACATGGACACTATTGTACCAGTCCGGGCTACGTTAGAGACGATGGATACTGCTGAAAAGAAAAACCGATCAGCGATTCATTCATATCGAGATACTATGCTTCGTATAAACAGCACGGGAGTAATTGAAGATGATATAAATTTACGAGGTTTTGTGATTCAAATGGCAACTGTATTTCAAGTTGTTGATAGTCTGGCCGATACGATGCTACGTGAGCGAGTCAGGAATGATTTCGAGCAAAGACTTGCTGACGAGGAAATTGACCTTCAGAGTCGGCAGGCTTTGAGAGGGATAGACGATATCGAATTCAGGCACTGTGTTATCGCTAAATCAAGACATCAAATTGATATAGCAGGGTTGCTATCCGATCTACAGCAGATACTTCCCGAGGAAGGAGGAGGTGATGTGATAATTGATTTATATATAGCTACTATCGATAGGTTATTGATTGACATAGATGACTACATTCGCGATGACGTCATCCGAAGTTTATTTTCTGACTTAGAAGAAGTATTACCAGAGAGTCCAACTGATGACGAATGGTCAACAGCATCAATCAAATTGAATCGTTCAATCGGAAAACTTGATGAGCAGATGAGATACTTTGGTGATCTATAATGTCTGGATCAGGATCATCGTTATATATGGATTCAGATATTGACCGTCACATTCAGGACATTGATCTAGAAGAGGTGCTGTCCAAGGATGAAGAACGTATTGTCAAAACAGACATCTCTTATCTAATCAGGGAGTCGGATAAGTCCTATTTATCAGGGAATTCTCTATCGTTTGAGCAACGCGATGATGAACCATTTAGAAACAGCCATTCGGAAGGACATTCAGAGATCCAAGCTGAAGATCAGGATAACGCGCAAGTGTATAGTATGGATCGGTTCTATGCAGAGCGAATCGCTAGGGAAGAGGCCACCAGAGAGGTTGAGAGTAAACTATCTAACATAGATCATATTCAAGAAGATACTATTTTACCAGCTTATATTGAATCGAAGGTAGAAAGTATGCTATCTGATGGCGCCCGTTTGAATGATAATTACGTATTGAAAGGATTTATTCAAGAATTGGCTAAAAATAGGACCAGAGAATCGCTCTCGGATAGTGAATTCATCACAAACCAGTCAGCAATCCCACAAGTTCTCACGGATACCTATGCGATCAATGAAAGCACAATAAAAGGTATTAATAGAAATATCAGCTCGATGAGTGATTTCAATAGCGATCTAGTTGATTATCAAAGGAATAGGCTCGAAACACGAGAACAGTGGCAAAAGATCGAATCAGTAGTAGCTGTTTTGTCTGGCTTCGGGATTATATTTTTTACTACTGGTTTATATGATATGATTACGAACCTTTTACCTTGGGTTGTAGGTGCTACTATTGTGGTCCTTCTTTCTCTAATTGGTATCGGCTTGTTGATTGCCGGCTTCCTTGGCACACAAACAACCGAGGCAGAACGATGAGCACCACTACTCCTTTTGCAGTACGGACCATCGCTGTTATAGTCTCGTTGGGTATCCATCTCCTCGCAATATATCTAATTCCTGGAGAACTCCGTAAGTTGATCGTCGAGATAATACGCGCGGTTCTTAAAGCGGGAGAAGAGGGGGTGAAATCTGGCGTCGTATCGGCTGGTTTGGCAGGCGTATTTCTTCTAACTACCACAGGAGTTTTTGCCATATCTGTTATCGGACTCACCAATATACTTCTGGAGGAATCAAACTCACCCATACCAGATGTGTCTTTTATAATGACCATGGCAGGGGTTTTTTTCTTGGTGATGAGTGCGGGACTTATTTTCCACTTTATGGAAACGTCTTATTCGAAGGAAACAGAGAATCTAGAAGAATTTATCGATCAGAATACATAGTCGTAAAGAATTCATTTTTACGTTACTATTTAATTAATGATATAATTTATATTACTTATGTAGCCGCTGGCATTAACCAGAGACAGTGTGGTGTCAGACTGTATATAGCATGTTTTTAGTCTGTTCCAGTCTGCACAGAGTCCGCAGGCAGATTCGTTGCGTAAACATTACCAGACTATACTCACACACTGTCTCATTCGTCATCGCCTCAACTGAAAGCCAAGCGAATCGAGAGTTTTATTTCATCTGAGTTATACTTGGCATTGGCCGGTCGCCGGCATAGAAACGTGCGCCTTCCATGTCCGGATCATCAAATTGCTCGGGGATGATCCCGGGGTCCGGCCCGAGGACGTGCTGATCGACCTCGCCGAGACCGGCCCCGAAAGTTAGTCGTCCGGGAGCGGCGAGATGTTATATGATCTGGAGGCCGACGAGTGGACGGAATAACCGGAGCGCTAGTTGGCACCGAATATGAGTCGACGCTCGTCTCGAACGTATGATTCGGTGGCTGAGTCAAGCCACACGCTCTTGTTCGCCGAGAACCAAATCTTCGAACTGCTCGAGAACGCCCTGCTCGCGTTCGTCTTCGCCGGCGTGTTTTGGAACGTCGCCGCCGGCTACGACCTCGTCGCCGAGGCCGTCGTCCCCGCAGCGATCGTCCTCACGCTGGCGCTCTTGTTCGTCCTGTTCTCCCTCGATACGCTCCGACGCCAGTACGCGATCGAGCGACCACGATAGCCGGAGGCCGGCGAAGCGCGGGCTTTAGCCCTTCCGGGAGGGAGGAGTGGTATGCGCGTGCTCCGCGGGCGTGCCGGCGACATCGAGAGCGACCGGCGGCGAACCCGGGCGCTGGTAGAACGGGTCGGCGAGACCGATGAGCCGGCGCTGCGGGTCTGGACGCCCCACCGACAGGTGGCCTTCGGCCGGCGCGACAGTCGGGAAGGCGGCTACGAGCGGGCACGCAGAGCCGCCGAGGCGGCGGGGTTCCCGGCGATCGAGCGCCGAGTCGGCGGCCGTGCGGTCGCGTACACCGGCTCGACGGTCGCGTTCGCCCGGGCCGAGCCGGTTGCGGACATCAGGTCGGGCCTCACCGATCGCTACGAGGCGGCGACGACCGACCTGCAGGTCGCGCTACGTCGCTTGGGAGTGGCATCCCGTCCCGGCGAACCGCCCGACTCCTTTTGCCCGGGCACCCACTCGCTGCAGACGATGGGCGAGGAGGGAGGCAAGATCGCGGGCGTCGCCCAGCGGATCGGCCGGGGCGCGGCACTCGTCGCAGGCGTCGTGATCGTCGATTCGAGCACCGAGATCGCGGCCGTCCTCGAAACCGTCTACGACGCACTGGAAATTCCGTTCGATCCCGCTACGGTCGGCAGCATCGAGCACGCGGGCGGCGGACCGGGTAGGGAAGAAGTGCTCGCGGAAATCGAGCGAGCGCTCGTCGGCGACGCGAGCGACGTCGATAGCGAGCGGATCGCCGAGGAGTAACCGAGCGAAGTCAGTGACTCCGGATGCGCTACCGGTAGGTGCAGCGATTGGTGAGTTCGCCCAGTCCCTCGATACCGATCGTGATCTCGCTGCCTTCCTCCAGTAGCACCGAGGGCTCACGGAAGATCCCCACGCCCGCAGGCGTCCCGGTGAAGATCACATCGCCCGGCCGGAGCGTAAAGGCCCGCGAGCAGAAGGCGACGAGTTCGTCGATGCCGAAGATCAGATTGGCGGTCGTCGAGTCCTGTAGGCGCTCGCCATCCAGTTCGGCCCATATCGAGAGGTCGTGGACGTCCGCTACTTCGTCGGTCGTCACCAGCTCCGGCCCGATCGGGCCGAAAGTATCCAGCGATTTGCCCCGGACCCACTGCTCGTCGGCGAACTGCAGGTCCCGCGCGGAGACGTCGTTGCCCGGCGTGTAGCCCGCGACGTGCTCCAGTGCGTCCGCTTCGCTTACCTCGCGGGCCTCATGGCCGACCACGACACAGAGTTCGGCCTCGTAGTCGACCTGCTCGGTGAGCGCGGGGTCCCAGGCGATCTCGCCGGGGCCGGTGATCGCTGAGGGGTACTTCGCGAACAACACGGGTTCCTCGGGCGGGTCGCCGCCGGACTCCTCGGCGTGGTCCTCGTAGTTCAGCCCGACACAGATCACCTTCCGAGGTTCTTCGACTGGCGCGTGACGATCGAGATCGGCGCGGCCGTAGACCCCGGTCCCGGTCTCGCTCGCGTACTCGATGGCGAGTTCGGCTTTTGCCTGCCAGTGCCACTCGCCGAGCAGGTCGGCGGTCCGGCGGGGCAGATCGACCCCGGCGGCGACGCCGGCCTCCCCGAGATGGATCACCCTCTCGTCCCGGGCGACGCCCGCCCAGGGGCGTTCTCCGTCCGTCCGCGTGAACTGACCGAGGCGCATACCGCCGTCTTCGACGATCGGGTAGTTATAGCTACCCCACTACGGCGACCCCCCTTAGACGGACCGCACCGAACCAGCGAGTTCGGTCGCAGTCGGGAGATTTAGGCCCGGCGGCGGAATCGACCTACCATGCTCATCCGGAACGCGATACTCGCCGACGGCCGCCGCCGGGACGTCCGAGTAGCGGGCGAGCGGATCGAAGCCGTAGCCCGTCGGCTTTCAGCTGCGGGCGAGGAGCCCAGCGAGGACGGAACCGGATCGGCGGGCGACCGAACGGACAGGACCGAGACGGTTCTCGACGCGACGGGAAAGCTCCTCCTCCCGGGGATGATCGATACCCACGTTCACGCCCGCGAGCCGGGCTTTCCCCACAAGGAGACCTGGGAAACCCTCGGGAGAGCGGCGGCCGCCGGGGGCGTGACGACCGTTATCGACCAGCCGAACACCGATCCGCCGACGGTCGATGGGGAGCGCTTCGACAGGAAGGCGACCCTGGCCGAGCGGTGTCCCGTCGATTACGGCATCAACGGCGGCGTCACGCCCGAGTGGCACCCTAATAGCCTGTTCGACCGGCCGCTGTTCGCTCTCGGTGAGGTCTTCCTGGCCGATTCGACCGGCGAGATGGGCATCGGGAGCGACCCGTTCGAAGACGCCGTCCGGGAGGCGAGCGAGCGGGGCATCGCGGTCACCGTCCACGCCGAGAACGCCTCGCTATTCAGCGAGGAAGCCCGCGAACGCGAGGACGCCGACGCCTGGAGCGCCCTCCGGAGCGCCGAGGCCGAGCGAGCGGCGGTCGAACAGGCCTGTGCGGTCGGCGACCGACTCGATGCACAGCTCCATATCGCCCACACCAGTACCCCGGAGGGGATCGATACGGCGAGCGAGCAGGGCATGACCTGTGAGGTGACGCCCCATCACCTCTTTCTCTCGCGGGCCGACCTGGAGGACCTCGGCACCGAGGGCCGGATGAACCCCCCGCTCAGGAGCGAAACACGTCGAAAGGGAGTCTTCGAGCGAGTCGTGAATGGCACCGTCGATATCGCCGCGACCGACCACGCGCCCCACACCCGCGCGGAGAAAAATGCGGGGATCTGGGCGGCTCCGAGTGGAGTGCCCGGCGTCGAGACGGCCCTGCCGCTGCTGCTCGCGGCGGCGCGAGGAGGGGAACTGAGCTACGAGCGGGTGCGCGATCTCACGGCGGCGAACCCCGCGGCGATCTTCGACCTCCCCCGAAAGGGCAGGCTCGAAGCCGGGAAGGACGCCGATCTCGTGTGCGTCGATCCGGGTAGGGGCGAGGAGATCCGAGGTGGGGACTTACACTCGAAGGCCGGCTGGACGCCCTTCGAGAATCGCGAGGGCGTGTTCCCCGAGTGGACGATGGTGCGAGGACGGGTCGTCTACGAGCGGACGGGAACGGGAAAAGGGGACGGCGCGGACGCTAATAACGAGTGCTTCGGTGATCCGATCGGCGAGAACGTCCGCTCGGCGTCGAGACCTACTGAGGAACGCCGATCGATCGAGTGAGAGAGGTCGTCGTTCGACCGGCGCGGATGCGGCGTGATTCAGGTCGCTCGGTCGAGTTGCTCGTCGATGCCCTTCTGACGGAGGTAACTCGCGAACGCGAGGATCGTCGGTGCCCAATGTCCGACGAAGATGCCCTGCTGTTTGTCACCTTGCACGTAGTAGACGTACAACGCGAGCGCCACCGACGCCCCGGCGGCGAGTATCGCCGGGTCGCTCCCGGCGTCGCTGGCTGCTGACTTCACTGGTCCTCGATCGACATCGACGTCCGATTGTGGTCCTTCAGCCATGATGCAACCCGTCCTGTGTCGCCCTCGCTATTGAGGGTTCGGGATGACGATGCAACGCCTGATCCCTCAACCCCGTTCATACGTCGGTCGGAGAACCGCAACCGCCGGATTTCGGGAGCCATCGTCGCCGCCGGCCGTCTCGGTTACCGGTTCGAACCATTCTCGTAGCGAGGGCGCTCGGCCGCGTCGTCTCAGGAATCCTCCGCACACGGCGGGAATCCGCTCGGATTCAGGAAGGACCGCTTGGATTCCTCGCCGATGTCGTCCCAGCTAACGCTCCCGTGCTCGACTATCCGCTCGGGGTCGAGTGCCGAGTCCGTTAGTACCGTGTAGGCGGTAAAGGCCGGCAGACGTAGCTCCGATCCCTCACCCTCTTCGTCGCCGTTCTCACCGTCGCTGCTCTCCTCGCCTCCGGGCGGTTGGGCGCAGAGATCAGGCAACGGCTCGGCTGCCGGTCCTTCGATATCGCCGACGACGATACGCATCACCATCCCCCAGTACTCGTGTGGGGGGCAGTTCATCTCGTAGACGCCCTCGTGCTCGAACGTATAGAGCCAGTAGGCACCACCCGGCAGGAGCGGCCCGGAGATCGGCGGGACGTCCTCGGGAACGCGCCGAACGAAGCCGAACCCGGGGTGATAGGCCATGAGCGTGTGATGGGGCGTCGCCATCGTGACTTTCACCGTGTCGCCGGGTTCGATATGCAGGCCCGTCGGCTCGAAGAAGAACTCCGGAATCGGCCGGTCCTCGCGCTCGCGCGTTAGCGCCTGGACCTCGTGGTCCGGTTCCGTGGGCGGTTCGACGTCCGCCGCGAGCGCCGAAAAGCCGAAGACCGAATGGATCTCCTCGCCCGATGCGTTCTCGTCCGTTCGGGGCACTTCGTCTACCTTCGCCGGCTTCACGCTCTTCGCGCCGCCGAGGCCGGTGACGGCAGCGGTCCCCACGCCCGCGCCGAGGGCCTGGAGAACGCGCCGTCGATCGAACCCGGTGTCGATGCGTCCATCGCTCCGCGTCGGTCGGTTCGGATCGGTCATGATCCGGTATCGACGGTGACCGCTCGTGGTCGTATAATGCGACGCTAGGTGGTTAGCGAACGCGACTGCGCTTTGTAGCCCGAGCACTTCGCGCCGGTCTCGTCGATAGTGTGCTAGATACGACCCCCAGACGAGGGGAACCACGCTCGAACGCGGCTTCGCTCTCGGAGCGGATGCAAGTCGTGTCGTAGCAGTTACTGCATCGAGTTTTCCGCCTCCGGGTCGGATGAACTCGATCGCGCGAACGGCTTGGGTGACCGGGCCCCGGGAACTGCTCTTGGGAGTCGGTCTCCTACCGCGGAGTCCGGTGCCGGTGGCATCCATACACCTCCGAGCCGGCAGGAAACGCCCCCGAGCGACCCCGCTAACTGTCTAGCGTCCGTTTTCATGTGGGCCAACGACAAGTATCGGACAGCGGAGGAAGAGACGATGCCACCGTGTTCGGCCTTCCGCCAGCGGACACGGAACAGTACCGGAAACAGCGAACGTAGCGACGACCGGACGATCGCTCTACGGGGGAGTTGACATGGCCCGCGAGCAGAAGGTCGAGCACACCCAGGTAAGCGTCGAGAACCTCGAGGCCGCTGTTTCCCTTCTACAGGGACACGATCGGGCTGGCGGAGATAGCCCGTGAGAACGGCGTCGTGTATCCGGGATGTGGATACGACAACAACTGGGATCTCGGACTGTCCGAGGGCGAACCCGGATTCGACCACGTCGCACTCAGGCTCGGAAACACAGCCGAACTCGACGAGTACGAGGACCTCCTCGCAGGGAACGGCGTCGATTACACGAGGGCCGAGAGCGAAGAGCCGGGGGTACACACGAGCATCGGTTTCGAACTTCCGTCCGAAAAGGAGATCGAGTTCGTTTCACTGGAGGACTACGAGTATCACTACGCCGTCGAAACGTTGGAAAGCCGTCAGTCGACAGCTCCCAGAGACGCTGATCACGTCGCTTTGATGAGCCACGAGCTCCGGCAGGACATCGATTTCCTCCGCGATACGGCCGGGTTCAGGATTACGTCCGAGCTACAAGAGGACGGGCAATCGGTAGGTGCGTTTACCAGGTTCGGGGATCGCCACCACGATATCGCGTGGATAGCCGGCCCTCCCGAATTCGATCTCCATCACTTAGCCTGGGAGATGAACGGGAGCGAACACCTAATGCCCCACGGATAGCTGGGCACGCCGTCGCCCCGGAGGAGACCGGCCTGGAGTCCGAGTGACAGGACCACTACCGGCTCGACCAGCCGCCACCACCCACCGCCGGGAAACATGGGGAGGACGGCCGCCGTCCCGTGTTCCTCCCCCGCTTCGACCAGGCAGTCGAGCCAGTCGTCGTCACGCTCGTAATCGGCGTCCGACCAGACGAACCGGTCGTTCGTGGCCCGCTCCATCCCGTAGGCAAGGGCGTTAGCCTTCGCTGTACAGCCCTCGGGGTCGCCAGCGACCAGAATCTCGACGCCATTGGGGGGATCACGACCCGCGACGGGGTCGTCCTCACGATCACAGATAACGAACAGCTCGTCGTCCGCTCGTAACTGCGCGGCCACTTGATCGCATGCGGTGGTCCATCGGACCGTCGGGAGCAGCACGGTCACTGGATCGCGGACATCCATCCGATATCCGGTGGCCGTGTGCGTGTTGGAATCGCTCATGGTTTCGCTCCCGGAGTGATCGGTCATCGACGTACCCGACCTCCATCGGGAGGTAGGCGCTGTACGTAGTACCTGTCTCTAGCGGAAGTTACTCGACTACCGGTCGAGTTCACGTATTACTCACCTCGATATCGTTTACGTCGTACAGGCGATACCGACGCCCGGTCCACTCGAACTCCTCGCGGAACATCCCGGCGGCGAATATCAGCGGCAGTACGAACAGCGCGGGATACGCGAACAGGAACGTCGACCGTCCGATCCGTAACAGCGCATAGACGCCGCCTGCGATCGCCGTGGCGATAACGATGGCATAGATCGGGAACAGGAGCGCGAGGCCAACGACGAGCACTGAGACCACGAATTCGCCGACTTCTCCCTCGTGGGCGTGAGTGATGCGACTAAACCGGCTCATTCGTTCTTTAACAGTGTGCAGATCGCCGGGAACGTGGACCGACGCATGCATCGACCGAATCGCGTGTGCGTCTCCCAGGTGATCGGACAGGGCTCCATCGTCACTCACGCACGCGCGCAGATCCGTTAGGAGTTCCTCGATGGCGACGTCATCGCGAGTAAACGTTACACCCCCGCCCCACGCGTTCCCTGCCCAAGCGCCCGCGCGGAGGTACATGGTCAGCGTCGCCATCACGAAACTAACGGGTTCGACGAGTCGCCACCATTTCTCGCCGACGAACTCGGGGATGACCGTCGCGGGACCGTGACGTTCCCCGGCCGCGACGAGTCGGTCGAGCCAGTCCGACGTACGGTCGAAGTCGTCGTCGGTCCAGACGAAGCGATCGTTCTCGGCCCGTTCCATTCCGTGGGCCAGCGCGTTCGCCTTACCCGAGCACCCCTCCGGTTCGCCCGCTATACACACCGCCACACCGTTGGGTGTCTTCCGCCCTGCGACCGGATCGCGCTCCGAATCACAGAGCACTAGGGGTTCGTCGTTCGGGCCCAACTGATCGGCCAACTCCTCACAGACCGGCCCCCATTCGAGCGTCGGGAGCAGCACGCTCACTGCGTCACGACGGTTATCGCTCATCGATCGCTCACCTCGCCGTCTCCGCTCGCATTCCCGGTTGCTTCATCTCCCAGTCGAGATATTCGCGGAGGCCCGCTTCCAAGGGCCGGTGTTCGATGCCGAGGTCGCGCCTTGCTTTCGTGTTATCGACCAGCACTTCGCCACTGTCGAAAAAGCGAAGCAACTCGCTTTCGAATCCCTCCGGCGGCCTCGTCACTCGTTCCACGCCGGCCATGCCGTGGCCGAGCCAGCGAAACAACGCGCTCGGGACGGCCCGTGGGGCCGGTACTCCCGAGATCTCCTCGGCGAGATCGAACACCTCGACCAGGCGACGTGGTTCGCTCGAAACGACGTACTCCTCGCCGGGTTCGCCCCGATTCATGGCTTGGCCGAGTATTCGGGCGGTGTCCTCGACGTAATCGAAGGGCAGGGTGAATTCTCGGGGGACCATCGGCAGGTCGCCCCGCAGATAGTCTCGGAACGCGGTTCGAGGCGTTCCCCCGTAATCCTTATCGCCCGGTCCGAAAATCGCACCGAGCGTCGCGATCACGAGCGACAATCCGTCGTCGATCATGGGTTCGGCGACCTCGTGATGAGCCCGCCATTTCGTCCGTTGGTACACCGAGGGAAGCGAGTTCGGGGACCGATACGACTCGTCGACGACATCGCCACCGGTATTTCCGTATACGCCGACGGAACTGACGTAGACGCCTTTGGGGACGTCGAATTCGGCCATCAGTTCGAGGACGTTGCGCGTCCCCTCAACATTGATGCGCTCGGCCGTCTCGACGTTCCACGATCCGGGACCGACCTGAAACCATGCGGCGAGATTGGAAGCGCCGTCGACGCCGGCCATCGCGTTACGCATACTCCCCTTTTCGGTGATGTCGCCCTCGACGACCGTGACCGCCTCCGGCAGATGGGCGGCGTTCGAGCGCGACCGGGTCAACGCGATGACGTCGTGGTCCTCACTGACCAGCCGGTCGACCAGATGCGATCCGATGAACCCGGTCGCGCCCGTGACGAAGTACTGCGTGTTTTCACGCCCTCTATTCGACCAGTCCCTCGCGTTCTCTGAGGTCATGCCGACGGACCTTTCCGGTCGTCGTGAGCGGGAGTTCGTCCACGAACGCCATCGCGCGCGGGTACTCGTACTTCGCGAGCCGGGACCGCACGTGGTCAGCCAGCTCCGCTTCGAGATCGGCACCCGGCTCGACGTCCGCCGCGGGCTGAACGAACGCCTTCGGGATTTCACCCCGCGTCTCGTCGGGAACGCCGATGGCACCTGCGTTCGCGACCGCCTCGTGGTCGGCGGGACACTCCTCGATCTCCGCCGGGCCGATCCGGTAGCCCGAGGAGACGATGACGTCGTCCGCCCGGCTGTGAAAGGAGAGATAGCCGTTCTCGGCCCGCGATCCCACGTCCTCGGTGAACAGCCAGCCGTCCTGGACCTTCCGGGCGGTCTTCTCCGGCGCGTTCCAGTACTCCTCGAAGCACACGGGATTCCCCTCGTACCGCGCCGCGAGTTCGCCGACCGCACCGTCCTCGGCCGGCGCGTTCGTCTCAGGATCGACTGTTCGGACCTCCATTCCGGGGAGCGCCTTTCCCATCCGTCCGGGCTCGTGAGCGATGCCCAGTGCCTCACAGTCACCACACAGGACGCTGGCTTCGGTCTGTCCGTAGGCCTCGTGGACGGCGACGCCCTCGACCGTCTCGCGCCACCACTCGACCACAGACTGGCCGAGCGTCTCGCCGGCCCCGAGGACGACCCGGAGGCTCGAGAGGTCGTAGCGCTCGGGCTCGGGTACCTGCATCATCATCCGGTAGACGGTCGTCGCGCCCCCGATGAAACTGACGTCGTACCGGTCGATGAGTTCGAAGGTTCGCTCGGGGTCGAACTGCACCGCGTCCCCGAGCACAGGGGTACCGTAGTACAGCGACGCCAGAACCCCCTGGTACAGCGGCCCGATCCACGACCACTCGGCGGGGGAGTACACCAGGTCGTCGGCCCGAAGCTCCAGGTTCCGCGCCTGCAACACGTGCGAGGGCAGGACGCCGAGGAGGCTCCGGTGTGGATGGACGACCCCCTTCGGCGGCCCGGTCGTCCCGCTGGTGTAGACGATCGTCGCGGGCTCTTCGGCGTTCGTGGGCGCGGTCTCGAACTCGGCCGACCGCCCGTCGACGGCATCCCGGAACGGGGTTTCGCCGGATTCGGTCGGCGCGTCCCCGACCGCGAGTATCGTTTCGAGCGCATCGCAGTCGGCTTCGGCCTCGCGGAGCGCCGGGAGCGCAGCCCCGTCGGCGACGAACGCGCTCGCGCCGCTGTCCGCGAGCCGGTGGCCGAGCCCCTCGGGGCCGAACAGTATCGACAGCGGGACCGAGACGGCACCGAGCTTCCACGCGGCGAGATGGGCCGCGAGGAACGCGACTTTTTGGGCACCGCTCACGGCGACTCGGTCGCCGGCCTCGATCCCCCGGTCGGCCAGGGAGTTCGCGAGCCGGTTCGCCGTCCCGTGCAACCGCCCGTAGGTGTACTCGGTATCGGTGCTGTCGGCCCCGACGGCGATCACGGCGAGCCGGTCGGGCTCGGCCGCGGCCCACCGATCACAGAGGTACGTGGCTATGTTGAAGCGCTCGGGTACCTCCCACTCGAAGGCCTCCCGGAGTTCGTCGTACCCGTCCCACTCCCGGTCGTGGAAGCGGTAGGCGTCGAGCGTCGGTTCGATCGCCGGTTTCGTCGTCTCCCCTGCCATAGGTCGTTACGACCCTCCGTTTGCGGGCCGGTTGATCGGACACCGGCTCCGTTCCCGGGCTGTGTTCACTGTCATGCCGGTTCACACCCGAACGTAGGTCCGGAAGCCGTATCACATTACTCGATGGGCAGATTTCCCACGGCGTGCTCGCTCGCCCACGGCACAAACATTGATACTAAGTAGCACGAAACCTCCGGGCATGACGAGCGGGATCGATGCAACGGCCGACGGGGCGTTAGAGGACATCGCGTACCTCTCGCGGTCGGCCAATCGGGTGGGGGTACTCGATGCGCTCGCGACGGGAGCGCACACGCGCCGCGAACTGATGACGGCGACGGACGTTTCCCGGACGACCCTCGGGCGTATCCTCAATGAGTTCGCAGAGCGTGGCTGGGCCGAACGCACCACGGACGGCGACTACGTTGCGACGCCCACCGGCGAGCACGTCGTTCGCGAGTTCCTGCCGTCGGTCGAAGCGATGGACGCCATTCGCTCGCTCGACGGGGCGGTGGCCTGGCTTCCGACCGAGGAGCTGTCGATCGGCCTGCATCACTTCGGCGATGCGACGGTCAGACGATCGGACCCGAACGCTCCGGTGGAGCCCGGCCGACGCCTCGCCGAACTGCTTCGAGACGCGTCGACGTTCGCCACGCTCACGTATTTCTCCCCGCCGCTGGCGGTGGGACGAGTCATGCGCGAGGGAGTCGTCCACGGCGAGTTGTCCGCCGAACACGTCCTCGCCGGCGGGCTCGTCGGCTACCTCCGCGAGCGGCCGGACGACCCGCCCGGCTGGCGGGAGTACGTCGACGCCGGCGCGCGGGTCTATCGCTACGATGGCCATATCCCGTGTAACCTGTTCGTCGTCGACGAAACTGTGCTCGTCCCGAACGATCGAGCCCATACGAAACACCCGGGGGTGGCCATCGAGACCGAGAACGAGACGGTTCGGTCGTGGGCGCACGGATTGATCGAGACGTACCGCGCGGACGCTCAGCGTGTCGACGCCGAGACGTTCGCATAGGAGTCCCGCAGCGGATGAATCGAAACCCGGGGTTCACACCTATCTATCGTTCACCGGACGAGACGAATACGACTCTGAGATCAACGCGCGATTCTCACCAGTCGCTGGGACTTTCGACGAGACGCCGCGGGGAATCCGATGGAATCGAAACGCGCAACGGTTCCCCTCACGGCGGTCCTTCCGAGCGACGATTCGGGACCGGACCGGAGCCTGAACCGTCCCCTCCTCGGGTACCGCGGCGTCACGTGAGCCCGGGATCGAGTCCCGAGCGACCCACCGTTAGCCGTCGCCAGCGTCGTCAAGCGGGACGATCGACGTGACGTCGGTCGCCGTGGAGTTCCGGACGAACTCGGCGACGGTCGACGACGGTTGGGAATCGACGAGATCACACAGCGACCGACCACCCCGAACGGTCACCGTCCTGCCGGTCGCCGTCCCGACGACGACGTCGGTAGTTCCATTGCCCGTCTCGTCGGTCAGCGTAACATCGGTGCCGGCCCGCTCGTTCGCGGTTTCGTTCAGAACCTGTAGGTCAGCCGCCGAGAGGTCGGTGATCCGTTCGGGGGGCGTGTCGACGAACACGTACACGGCACCGGCGTCGACCGCCCCGATGTCGCTGTCCGGAACGCCGACGACGACGTCCTCGTTGCCGCTGCCGGTCACGTCGCCCGTCGCCACGACGAACCCGGGGCGGTCCGCGAGCGGGACGTCCGCCGCTCGATCCGGAAGCGGTTGCACAGTGTCGAACGGTGTGCCGCCGTCCCCGATCGCCTCGGTCGAATCGTGCACTCGGAAGATTCCCCACAGACCCGATTCCAGCCAGCGGCGCTGCTTCGTCTCCTGATAGATGAAATCGCCGCCGCTTTCGTCCGGGCCACCCGCTTCGCCGATAAGCTCTAACGTTTCGGCTCTGCCGGGCCCGAGTTGGCCATCGACGCCGATAGTCGGCGACCCGTCGACACCCCGACGGCGCTGCCACTGATGGCCCGCGAGGTGAAACCCGATCGCTCTGGCCTTATCGGCCGCGCACGCTACCCGGAGCCGGACGGGATCGCTAACGGCTGCCTCGATAACGGGCGTGTTCGGATCGCCGTGGGCTTTCGAACTGTAGACCCGGTGCTGTCGCTCGTCGTCCGCGAAACGACGGACGAACGGTTCCGAACGGTAGTTGATTCCGCCGTATCCCTGATCCTCCGAATCCGGTGGTGAGTGGTTGCAGGGTGCCGTTCGGCGTTCTTCGCGTTCTTCTTCGCTCAGGTCGTGCGTCTCGTCCGCCGGATCGGGACGCGGGACGACGCAACTCGGCGGATCGTGTCGGTTCACGACGAACTGCCCGTCCCCGAACACCAACCCGTGTTCGCGGAAGTCCTCTTGCCCGTCAGGAGTCCTCACCATCGCGGACGGACCGCTGGCGACCGGCTCCGCCGTCGCCTCGTCGAGAACGGTCGCAGCCGCCGGTTCGACGAACAGCTGGCCGAACGCACCGTGGTGACGATTACTGCGTAGATCCGCCATATCCCAGAGACAGACGGCATCGACGACACCATCGGCGTACCACTCGTAGGTGATGGTGTCGCCCCGACCGACGGTCGTATCGTAGTTGAACCCGACCGCCGCCCCGTTCGAGTCGTTCACGTCGTACTGAAGCTCCAGTGGATGCAACGAGATGCGATCGGAACGTTCCCACTGCTGTGGTATCTGCATCTTCGGGTGGGGGTGATCGTCGTCGAGCGTTCCTTCGAGACCGTTCGTGAGGGTGAGCCGGATGCACTCGCCCGCGTTCGCACGCAGTATCAGCGGTTCAGGATCGCGCGTTCCCGACTTGATCCCCTCGACGTACCGATCGAGCGCGAAGACGATCCCGTGGGGGTCGTGGTCGCCGTAGTCATTATAGGGAATCTCGGTCCGGAAGGCCGTCACGTCGAACTCCCGGACCTCGGCGTCGGCCTCGGAACAGGGATCGCCCGGGCCTTCGTCGTCGTCACCGGGAGTCGGTGGAACGTCCCCGATGCTCGAATTCCGTCGCGCATCCCTGTTCGCCGGGAGCCCAGGAGGCGAGTACGATCCGAGATCGTCTATGTGCTGTTGAACGGAGCGTTCGACGTGTCCCAACGGATCCGTGTCGGGGAGCAACTCGTCCGAGAGATCGTCCGCGATGTCGGACGCGACACCGCCGAGCGTCCGCTCGTCCTCGATCGAGTGCAGGTGTTTCGCCCGCTGACCCGCTTCGGTCCACTCGAAATCCGAAAAGGGTGCCGGGTGGCCCATCGCCCGCAGTTCGTCGTCGGCTATCGTCTCAGTTGGTGTGCCGTGGTCGGGCAGCGGCACGAGGTGGCCTACCTCGCCGCCCCAGATGCGGACGAGCCCCCACATGCCACACCAGAGGTCATCGACGACGTTCGATCCGTATCGGTAGTCCCGAACCGGCAAGCCGTCCGGATTCGTCATGTGATCGAACGCGAGCTGGGTCCGTTCGGGTTCGATCTCGAAGGTGAACGCTTCGGAGGTTCCGAGGAGCTTCGAGACCGAATCGGCCGTATCGACGCCCTGGCGATCGGTTCGGAGGCCGTGAACCCCGAAGGTGTGCTGTTCCTCGTAACACCCCTGGAACAGCCGGAGGCGGATCGGATCGGTCTCGTACGCTTCGAGTACCGGCGTCGGCGGATCGCCGTGAACGGCCGAGCTGTGGACGTACGCCGAGTCCTCGTCGTCCCGGTTGTAATAGGGGGCGTTTCGGTAGTTGATCGCCATCGTCCCCTTGTTCACGTTGTGTTCCGAATCCTCGTTCACGTACTCCCCGTCCTCGTCCCTGAGCGGCGCGAAGTCGTGATAGTGCAGCGCCTGTTCGCGGAAGTCGGCGTCCCCGGCGTCCTCGGGCGTCGAGATGGTCGCTTGTGCGCCGCTGAAGATCCGCTCGTCGGAGTACGGGTCGCGCCACTCCGAGCCCGCCGGCTCGACGATGAGCCCACAGAACATCCCATGCATTCCTTCCATGATAGCGAAAATATGGTCGTGGAAGAAGATCGTCCCCTCCTCGTCGGCGTACCACTGGGACTCGTTTATTCCGTCGGGCTCGGTTCCCTGGTAGTAGTTGAAGCCATTCGAGAGGGAGTCCGAGCCCAGCACGTCATAGCCCACGTAGTGTGGGTGGATCGACGCGTCGAACGGCGGTTCTTCGCCCATTTCGATCGTGTCCAGTTCGTTCCGTAGCCGGACCTCCACGCGGTCGCCGACGTTGGCTCGCAGGAAGAGTGGCTCCGGGTTCATCTCCCCCGTTCGAACGCGTTCCGCGTCCTCGATGAGCACTGGACCGTCCGTCACGCCGACGACGTCCGCCTCCGTTTTGCCGGGTCCCGGGGAGACGTTCGCCTCTTCGAGAACGTAGACGATACCGTCGGGGTCGTGTTCCCCGGAGTCATTGTAAGCGATCTCCGCCTCCATGACGGCGATCGTATACTCGATTATCCGGATGGGTTTCGGATCGGTGCGGTCGGGCTCCGGTTCGTCGGTCGGATCGGCGTACGGCGCTCCCCGGAGGATCTCGTCGCCGAGCGCCGCCCGTTCCATTGCTGTAGGTTCGCGCGGATCGGTCACCGAGAGGTTCGGTGCTTCCGGAGCGCCGTGTCCAATCGGGCCGTCGACGTCGCTCTCTTTTTCGATCGCGTCGCCGATGAACTCCGGGAAGCCCGGAACGTCCGATTCCGAACTCAGAACGGCGTCCTGCAGCGGTAAGTCCGCCCGGTCGAACTCCGAGTCGTCAACGACGTCCGTTTCCGGGAGCGGTTCGAGGAAGTCGTGTTCCTTGTCCAGAACCCGCATGAACGCCCACATCCCTTCGGCGTAGTGCGGAAACATATGACAGTGGAAGAGAACGTCGCCTGCGGTGCCGTGGACGTAGCCGGCTCCGGATTCGGTAAAGGCCTCCTCGAAACTCATGTCCGGTCGGACCGTTCCCGGGCCGTGACCGGCGACGAGATAGGCCTCGTAGGTGTCGCCGAGACCGATCGTCTGTGCATCGATGGTGGCCGCGTCGGTCCGTGGTATCTCCTTGTGGCGGTGTTGGTGGAGGTGATGGACGTGGTTCTCCTCCTGTGAGGCACCGACGAAACAGAACTTGATCGGGTCGCCCTTATACGCCGTGTAGACGTTGTCCCCACCGCCGGGATCGCCGTTCGTCCACGAGTGGTAGAACAGTTCCTCCGACCCACAGTCCTTACAGTCGTCGTTGACACGCATGCCGCTCGGATCGGATCGGTAGTTGATCCCATGTGTCGACTGTTTGGTGTCCGAATGCGGCCATGTGAACTCCGGACGGACGCCTTCCGGTGTGTGATAAAAGAGGACGAATTCGCGGTAACTCGTATCGTATCCGACGACGTCGTCCTCGCCGGTCGCCGGGTCGTGAACGACCGCACGGACGCCGCTGCGGAGTTCACCCCCGGTCCGTGGATCGGTCCATGTGGCACCCTTCGGTTCGACGACGACGGCACCGAACAATCCGCGTGCGAGGAGGTTCGGATGCTTCGTTTCCCCGGAAGTACAGTCCCGACCGTGGTCCCCGTTCTCGTTTCGCGGGGGAGCGCTGTCGGTTCCCCCGGCCATCTCGCGTTCGACTCCGGGAGCGCTCTCGAAGGCCTGATTCGCCCCGTCGCAGAAGAAGTGCGTTCCCTGGTGTGTGGCTTCCCAACGGTACTGTGTCCGCTCGCCCGGTGCGACGGTCGTATCGGGGTTGTATCCGACGGCCATTCCATCGGATTCCCGCGCGTCGTAGGGGAGCGCCGTCTGGTGGATCGACGCGTGCCGATCGAGGTGGTTGACGAACTCGATCTCGATCGTCTCGCCCTTGTTCGCGCGAACGACCAGCGGTTGAATAGGCGACGGGTTCTTCTGCTTGCCCTCCTCCAGCAGGGCGTACGCGTCGTCGGGCGGTTCGCCGTCGGCCGCACGGACGGCCTCTAAGTCCTCCTCCAGTACGTACATCGCGCCGTGGGGCACGTGCAGGCCGAACGTGTTCAACACGATCTCGACTTCGACGGCGTGTATCGTGAATCGGCGAACGTGACCGTCACTGCCGGGCGGTTGTGAGCGCTTGGTCATGGTTGTATGCCTTCGCTGTGCCCGCGATCCACCGCCTCGTGTCGGGGGACCGACACGACCTCCGTTCCGCGGATGGCCACCCGACGCCGTCCCCGCTCGACTTCCGACGGATCGCCCGTATCAGTGCTATCCGATATCGCGTACGACATAATCGATGGGAGTACCGGGAGTAGTGACCTAAAACCGGACGCTAGACGGCTAGTGACCACGGGTCGCAACTACCTACCGAACGGCGAACGTGCCGGACGATCGGGTTTCGACGCTCGGCTCTATGGGCGCTGGAGTACGGTATCGGCTGCGCCCGAGGTTCGTCCCGCCCCCCGCTGAGGACCGCCCAGTGCGTACACAGCTAGCGTCGACGTTCTTTAGCACGGAGCGCGTTCCCGGTTCGGGGACCATGCAACGGACGACGGGACGAACGCGCGGACCGACACTCGTATCGGAGCGATCACTGCTCGTGGCGG
>PXRA01000020.1 GCA_003021725.1 Halobacteriales archaeon QH_8_64_26 | reverse complement strand
CCCTCGATGTCGAGTCCCAACTGCCTGACCGCAGCCCCCCCGACCCGTTCGGTCACCTCGGTGGGCGCGTACACCCCCAGACGCCACTGTTCGTGCTGGACGCGTTCGAGTGCGCCCACGAGCGTCGAGTGTGCCCGGAGGGGGCGGATCTCCCCGCTGACGACCACCCGCGTCGAGGACTCGGTCAGGGCGGGTCGGGCCGGGACGTCGAGCAACACGTCCTTGAGATCGACGTCGGCCGCGGCGGCGATGTCCGCTTCGGCCGCCCGGATCGTCCCGTGATCGGCATCGAGGAGTTCCGCGGGGACGTTCGCCATCTCCGCCCATATCGCTCGCTTGTAGAGATCCCGCGCGCTGAGCCGGCGGGCGTCCTCCCGAGTCGCCTCCTCGTCCCGCAGGGCAACGAGCAGGTCATGGTCGTCCATCCGACGCAGTTCCCTTCCGTCGAGATCGCTTTCGGCGAGCAAGCGCTCCGTGCCGCGCTGGAGCATGGCCTTGCCGATCCGGGAGACGTGGTGGTTGTAGACCGTCGGGTTCATCAGCGCGCGAGCGACCAGCAGGCTCTCGGCGGTCTGGACGTTGCCCTCCCCGAGGACGAGCTCGCCATCGACGAATCGGAGCTCGCGGGTCAGTCGTCCGTGGTCGATCGTCCCGTAGGGCACCCCCGTATGGTGGGCATCACGAACGAGGTAGTCCGTGCGATCGACGTCGAGTTCGCCGGAGATCAGCTGGCCGAGCCGTCCCTCCCCGCGGACGAGGTCGGCTACCTTCTCGGGATCGAGATCGTGGGCCGCGAGGACCGCCGCGATCTGCCCCTTCAAAAGGAGATCGGCCACGTCGTCGTGATACTTTCCGGTACGGCGGTGGATCAGTTCTTCGAGACAGTGGCTGTAGGGACCGTGGCCGACGTCGTGACAGATCGCCGCGGCCCGGACGCGTTCGGCCTGGCGGCCCTCGATGCCGAGATGTGCGAGGGCTTCGCTCGCGAGATGGTAGACCCCGAGGCTGTGTTCGAAGCGGGTGTGGTTCGCCGCAGGATAGACGTAGTCCGCCGTGCCGAGTTGGGTGATATGGCGCAGGCGCTGGAGCGCCGGGGTATCCAGCAGGTCGCGGGCGACCCCCGAGACCTCGATGTAGTCGTGGACGCTGTCCTTGATGACTTTCATTGGTTGGTCTGGGGCCTGTTGGAACAAAAGTTCACGAGTCGCTCGACCCGAGACGATCGGATGGTCGGTAACGGAATCGCGGCTCAGCGCGAGCGCCGACCGGGAATCGAGGGGTTAAGAACGCGCTCGCCGGAACTCGGGACATGACTACGTTTCTCTCCGGGGGGACCGGTACGCCGAAGCTGCTGTGGGGAAGTAGCGAGGAGTTCGACCCAGCCGAGACGACGGTGATCGGCAACACCGGCGACGACGTCTTTCTGGGTGGGTCGCTCGTCTGTCCCGACCTCGATACCGTGCTTTACTCCCAGGCGGGTGGACTCGATCGCGAGCGGTGGTGGGGGATCGCGGGCGACAGCACCGAGACCCACGACGAGTTATTGGAACTGTCGCACGCGGCCGGCTTCGAGGCCGGGCCGCGATACCTGCCGCCCGAGAGACAGACCGAGGGCCCCGATCTCGCCTCCTGGCGGCGGTTTTCGAGCGTGGGAGAGTTCATGCTCATCGGTGATCGGGACCGCGCGGTCCATACCTTCCGAACGAGCCTGCTCGACGAGGGCTACACTCTCACTGAGGTCACCGACCGGCTCGCCCGAGCCTTCGGCCTCGACGTCTCCCTCCTGCCGATGAGCGACGATCCGGTCGCGAGCATTATTCACACCCCCAACGGCGAGATCCACTTTCAGGAGTTCTGGGTCGCTCGCGGGGGCGAACCCGAGGTGCGAGACGTCGAGTTCCGGGGCAGCGCGGACGCCGCGGCGACCGAGGCGGTGCGCGAGGCGTTCGCCGAACCCGTCGTGATCGGCCCCTCGAACCCGGTGACGAGCATCGGACCGATGCGCGCGCTTCCGGGGGTCGAGGCGGCGCTCGCCGAGACGCCGGTCATCGCGATATCGCCCTTCATCGAGGATCGCCTGTTCTCGGGACCGGCAGCGAAGCTCATGCGGGCGACGGGAGCGGCGGCGAGCACGGCCGGGCTCGCGGCGAGCTACGACTTCGCCGACGCGTTCGTGCTCGATACGGACGACGAGACCGAACTGTCCCGACCGGTCGTCCGAACCGATACCGAAATGAACGCGAGAGAGGACGCAGCCCGCGTCACCCGCGCAGCGCGGGAAGCGCTCGACCGCGTCGTCTGACTGGGTGGGATCGAGAAGCGGTCGCCGGGCCGACGGCGGGAACCGGAGGAGGCACAGGGAGGACAGGAAAGGGGGAGTCAACGCTTGCCACGAACAGTTGGGTTTAAGTACACCGCCCTCTCTCCCCGAGATGGCCATCATGACCAGTGACCGATTTATTCGGGGTTTCCCCCGAACACACCAGCCTTTCTGAGACGGATTCGGTAGCACTGTTGGATACGACGCTGCGCGACGGCGAACAGGCCCCCGGTGTCTCGATCGCGCCCGAGGAGAAGGTTGCGATCGCAAAGCGGCTCGACGCGATCGGGGTCGACACGATCGAAGCCGGCAGCGCCTGCACCGGAAGCAGCGAGCGCGAAGCGATTCGGCGCGTGGTCGAAGCAGACCCCGACGCCCGCGTGACGAGTTTCGCCCGCGGTATCCGCGAGGACGTCGACCTGGCGCTCGACTGCGGGGTCGACGGGATCGGGCTCGTCGTTCCCGCGAGCGACCGACACATCGAGACCAAGGTCGGTAGCACCCGCCGGGAAGTGATTGACACCACTGAAACGCTCGTCGAGTACGCCCGCGAGCACGGCCTCTGGGTCGAAGTCATGGGCGAGGACGGCTCGCGGGCCGATCTCGATTTCCTCGCCGATCTCATGGCAGCGGCGCTCGACGCCGGTGCCGACCGGGTCTGTTACTGCGATACGGTGGGGCACGCCTCGCCCGAACACACCGCCGAAGCGATCGGTCGGCTCGCCGAACTGGGACCGACGAGCACCCACGTCCACGACGATCTCGGGCTCGCGATGGCGAACGTGCTCGCGAGCTTCGAAGCGGGCGCGGAGGCGGTTCACGCGACTATCGATGGCATCGGCGAGCGGGCGGGCAACGCCGCGCTCGAAGAGGTCGCGATCGCCCTCGCACACTGCTATGACATCGAAACCGTAGACACCGAGGGACTGTATTCCCTTGCCGATGCCGTTGCGAGCGCGACGGGCGTGGCGCTCCCGCCCAACAAGGCGGTCGTCGGCGAGAACGCCTTCGCCCACGAGTCGGGCATCCACACCGACGGCACGCTCAAGGACGAGGCGATGTACGAGCCCTACCCACCCGCACTCGTCGGGCGGGAACGGCGGCTGGTGCTCGGCAAACACACCGGCCGCGCGGGGGTGCGTGCGGCGCTCGCCGATCACGACGTCGAAGCGAGCGCCGAGGCGGTCGGCGAGATCGTCGCCCGCGTCACGGAACTGGCCGAGCGGGGCAAGCGAGTGACCGACGCCGACCTGCTCGCGATCCACGAAGAGGTCCAAGGGCGCGCCCGCGACCGCCGGGTCGAACTGGTGGACCTGACGGCTGCGGGCGGCGGCCCCACGCCGACGGCGAGCGTCCGGCTGTCGGTCGATAGCGAGGCACAAAGCGCCCCGGACGGTCCGAGCGGCGAGCAAGACGAACCGCGAGAATACGAGGAACGGGTCGCTGCTGGCACCGGGAGCGGGCCGGTCGACGCGGCGGTAACGGCGGTCACCGAAGCCCTCGGGATCGCCGACCTCCACCTACGGTCCTATCATGTCGATGCCATCACCGGAGGGACCGACGCCGTCGTAACGGTCGAAATCGAGATGTCCCGCGGCGATCGATCGGTGACGGTCGGAGCGAGCGACGCCGACATCACCCGTGCGAGCGTCGTCGCGATGGTCGACGCGATCGACCGGCTCGTGAGCGCGACCGACGCACGGGTGCCCGCTGCCGACTGAGAGGGCCGATTTCGACCGGGCACGAAGCCAGCAGTCCGGTATCGCGGACCTACTGCTCGTTCCCTTTCCTGACTCGGTAGCGACCGCCGACCTCGTTCGTATTGAGGTCGTCGCGGCGTCGCTGGGCGTCCTCGCGGCTCTCGAACGGTCCCTCGACTTCCTCGCCGTCGACCGTGACGTAGTACACCGCCATTCGTGCGGGATTCACGGATGAATCGGCATAGAAGCTCCGGACTGCCGGACACCGCTCGTCGCTCAGCGCATGCGATCGGTCCGGCCGGCCGCCGTCCAGGGATCGGTCGGGCAATCCTCGGGGACGCGCACGCTCCGACCGCCCACCCCACGCATCCGGCCGGCGAAGGCCCACTGCCGACCCGGCTCTTCCCACCCGCGATCGATATCCTCGCTCGCCGCCGCGAGTTCCTCCCTCCGCAGATAGGTACCGATCGCCGCGGCGATCGCGACGGCTTCCTCGCTCCCGGCGTTCGGCAGGGCTTCGAACACCCGCCGCTCAGCGTTGTTTTCGACTGTTTCGGACCCGTCGGGGGTCTCGGAGTCGTCCCCGGTCGCGATAGTGGTATCGTTCACGGCTACCTCAGAGAGGGATATTGCCGTGCTTGCGGTCGGGTCCGTCGGTGCGTTTCCCACGGAGGGTATGGAGGTCGGCAATCAGCCGCGGGCGGGTCTCGGTCGGTTCGAGCACGTCGTCGACGAACCCGCGCTCGGCGGCGGTATAGGGGTTCGCGAAAGCCTCGCGGTACTCCGAAACCAGCTCCTCGCGGCGGGCCTCGGTGTCCTCGACGGCCTCCAGTTCGTCGTCGTACAGCACGTTTACCGCGCCCTGGGGCCCCATCACGGCGATCTCGGCGGTGGGCCAGGCGTAGTTGACGTCCGCGCCGATGTGCTTGCTAGCCATCACGTCGTACGCCCCGCCGTAGGCTTTCCTGGTGATCACCGTCATGAGCGGGACGGTGGCCTCGGAGTAAGCATAGAGCAGCTTCGCGCCGTGTTTGATGATGCCGTTGTGCTCCTGGTCGGTGCCGGGCATGAAGCCGGGGACGTCAACGAAGGTAACGATCGGGATATTAAACGCATCACAGAAACGGACGAACCGCGAGCCCTTGAGCGAGGCGTCGATGTCTAACGTGCCGGCGTTCGCGCGGGGCTGGTTGCCGACCACGCCTACCGAGAAGCCATCGAGGCGGGCGAAGCCGGTGATGAGATTGCGGGCGTAGCGATCGGCCACCGAGAAGAAAGAATCGGAGTCGGCGATCCGCTCGACGACGCGTTCCATGTCGTAGGGTTTGCGGGGCTGGTCAGGGACGATCTCCCGTAACTCCTCGTCACGCCGGTCGGGGTCGTCCCAGGGATCGATCCTGGGTGGGTCGGCGACGTTATTGGACGGGAGATAGGAGAGGAGACGGCGGATGTCGTCGAGCGCGTCTTTCTCGTCCGCGATGCCGAACTGCGAGACCCCGCTTTCCTCGGCGTGGGTCGTTGCCCCCCCGAGGTCCTCGAAGTCCACCTCCTCGCCGGTGACCGTCTCGATCACCTCGGGGCCGGTGATGAACATGTAACTGGTATCCTGAATCATGAACACGAAGTCGGTGATCGCGGGCGAATACACGGCACCGCCGGCACAGGGACCCATGATCGCCGAGATCTGGGGGACGACGCCGCTCGCTTGCTGATTGCGGTGGAAGACCTCGGCGTACCCGGCTAACGAATCGATTCCCTCTTGGATGCGTGCGCCCGCCGAATCATTCAAGCCAACGATCGGAGCCCCGGTCTCCATGGCCTTGTCCATCACTTTACAGACCTTTTGGGCGAATACCTCGCCGAGCGACCCGCCGAAGACGGTGAAATCATGCGCGAAGACGTAGACCGTTCGCCCGTCGACCTCGCCGTAACCGGTGACCACGCCGTCGCCCGGCACCCGACGTTCCTCCATATCGAAGTTGTGCGAGCGATGGGTCCGGAGCTGGTCGAACTCCTGAAAGGTGTCCTCGTCGAGGAGGTACTCGATGCGCTCGCGGGCGGTGAGCTTCCCGCGGTCGTGCTGGGACTCGATGCGTTCCTCGCCGCCGCCGAGTTCGGCCCGCCGGCGGCGCTCGCGTAGGTCCTCGATCGACTCATCCATCGTCACGGCCGGTCGCCTCCCGCCGGTCGATACATGGGTGTTCTGCATGGGGGAGCCCGAAAAGCGTTGTCGAACGCGGGCAGAACTCGGCGACGATCCCGAAGCTGAGGAGGGCTCTCCGAGCCGAGCGATCGGGGACTCACGGCGAACTAACCGGCAGGTCTGTGGTGATTCCAATAGACTTTCTCGATGGCGGTCGGGCCGAACGTATGGCCACCGCAACCGGAACGCGACTGGAACGCGATGCGATGGCGACGCTCGATTGGATCGGGGTCGCCCTGGCCGTGCTGTTGGGCATCGCTTACTTGCCCATTGCCCTCAGCGAGATCCCCTCGACGATCGGAATCGCCTTCCTGCTCGCCGGACTGGGCTATCTCGGGGCCGTCGTGCTGGTGCTCGCCGGCTACCGTCGCCAACAGGTCTATGCGGTCGGGATCGGCTACAACCTGCTTCTGATCGCGCTGTATTTCCTGCTTCAGGACCCCTCGATCTCGTTCGGCTGGCTTGCGTCGCTCGGCGGACTCGTCAAGACCGGCCAGGCGATCTTCGCGGCCCTACTCGGCGTGCTTCTCGCTCAGTAGGGCCATTCGCTCACCGCTCGCGACCGCTTGGCCTAGTTACACCCACCGCCGCGGCGTTATGATCCACTGGCCAGCGATCCGACGGGGTTTAACCTTCTTCGGGAACTCGATCCGGTATGGCCGGCGGCGGGAACGAGCGGGAAGGGAGTCGATCGAGCCTCCCTGGGGTCTCCCAGCACGATTCGACCGACCGGATCGTCCTACACGTCGATATGGACTGTTTCTACGCCGCCTGTGAGCGCCGCCGCGAACCCCTCCTGGAGGACGAGCCGGTTGTCGTCGGGATGGGCTATGAGCCGGGTACGGACAGCGGGGCGGTCGCGACCGCGAGCTACGAGGCGAGGGAGTTCGGCGTCGAGAGCGCACAGGCGATATCGGCCGCGCTCTCACGCTTGCCGAACCGCGAGCGAGTCGACTTCGGGGACGGAGATATCGACCCCGACCGGGCCGAGACGGGATACTATCGGTCGGTCGATATGGAGTACTACCAGTCGGTGAGCGACGACGTGCGGGAGATCCTACGCGAATCGGCCGATCGGATGCGGGAGGTGAGCATCGACGAAGCCTATCTCGACGTCACCGAACGCACCGCCTGGGACGCGGTCCCGACCGGGGACAGTGAGGGCGAGGACGGCGGGAGTAGTGATGGTAGTAGCGGTGGTAGGGACGAGGGAAGTGGGGAACGAACGCTCGCGGCGGGCTTTGGGCGTCATCTCAGGGAACGGATCGCCGAGGACGTAGGGGTGACGGCGAGCATCGGTGTCGCGCCGAACATGAGCGCGGCGAAGATCGCGAGCGACTTCGACAAACCGGACGGACTGATCGTCGTCCCGCCCGGGGAGGTCGCGGACTTCCTGGCACCGCTGTCGATCGAGGCGGTACACGGCGTCGGCCCGGTACGCGCCCGGGAACTGAACGAGATGGGCATCGAGACGGCCGGTGATCTCGCCGGGGCGAGCCCGAGAGCGCTCGCCGATCGCTTCGGCGAGCGCGGGCGGGACCTGTACGAGCGGGCCCGTGGCAACGACGATCGAGCGGTGATACCGAAGGGCAAACCGAAGAGCTTGAATCGCGAGTCGGCGTTCCCCGAAGCGACGGGAAGCGCCGAGCGCTGGCGCGAGGTAGTGTGTAACCTCGCGAGCGAGGTAGCCGACCGGGCGATCGAGGAGGGCGCGCTGTATCGAACCATCGGGATCAAGGTCGTGACCCCGCCCTTCGAGGTCAATACCCGCGCGCGTTCGCTCTCGGGGCCGGTACAGGATGTGGATCTCGTTAAGCGGGTGGCGCTCGAACTGCTGGACGAGTTCGACGAGGCGACGATCCGGAAACTCGGCGTGCGCGTCTCGAACCTGGACTTCGCGGCGGCCGACCAATCGAACCTCTCGAACTGGGAGGCAACGACTAACGGCGCTGACACACGAA
>PXRA01000019.1:8249-15869 GCA_003021725.1 Halobacteriales archaeon QH_8_64_26 | reverse complement strand
ACACGGACGAGTGGCGCGACGGGAACGAGCATCGAGACCGACACCGGGAGCTGGGTCAGCGGGCTGGTTGGCGGCCTCGCTGGCGGCGCGGCCATGGGCCTGATGATATCGATAATGATGGCCCCAGTGATCGAAGCCGCCATCCCGGGCCTGTACGGCCTGAGCGGTGGGCTCGCGGGCTGGGTCGTCCACATGTCCCATAGCGCGGTGCTCGGCGTCGTCTTCGCGGCGGTCATGGGCGCTCTCGGGCGCTTCTCGGATAGCGTCGGCGCGACGATCGGGATCGGCGCTGTCTATGGGGTCGTGTTGTGGGCCGTACTCGCGGCGCTCGTGATGCCGGTCTGGCTCGGGGCGCTCGGCTTCCCGGCCGCACCGCCGGTCCCGAACTTCGCGCTGCCGGGGAGCCTGCCGGCCCACGTCGTCTACGGCGTCGTGCTGGGCGCGATCTACCCCTACGCGAAGCAGGCAGGGATCTGAGCGGTCCTCGCGCTCGATAGTCACGATAGTCGGCCGATCGATCGGCCGGCACGACCGCCTCGGGGAACGATCGAGAAGCCTTTCTATCGCCGTATCGGTACCGGAGGCTACGCTTCGGTGTTCGTGAGTCCCCAGTCGGCGTCGGCGATCCGCTCGACCGCGAGTTCCTCGCGATCGCCGAGCAACCGGACCTCGAAGGCCTCCTCGACGCGAGTCACTTGAACGTCGAGGATCGTGACGTCGGCGGTCGCGTCCGTCTCGCGGGCGTCGGGCGAGGACTCGGTCGTCGAGGTGAGCGCGTACTCCTCGTAGGGCACTCGTTCGGTGGCCTCGATGACGTCGTCGATGTTATAGACGTCGACGAGCAGTTCCTCGGCGGCCTCGTCCTCCGTGATCACCATCCGGTAGGTCTCCATCGACATGTCGGGAACGGAAGAGCGGAGCGGGTTTTTGCGTTGTGCCTGCAGGAAACGGGCAATCGTCAGAGCGGACGGCGCAAACGATCGAACGCCGGACGGGCGAGCGCGGTGATCGAGTCAGACCGCGTCGAGGAGGAATGTCAGAAGGCCCTTCTGTGCGTGCAGGCGGTTCTCGGCCTGTTCCCAGACGAGCGCTCGGTCGCTCTCTAACACCTCGGCCGTGATCTCCTCGCCGCGATGAGCCGGCAGGCAGTGGAGCACCCGGGTATCCGAGTCGAGCAGACTGGCGTTCACCTGGAAGTCGCCCTCGCGGAAGGTCGTGAGTTTCTCCTCCCTGTCGCTTTCCTCGCCCATGCTCACCCAGACGTCGGTGTAGACCGCTTCGGCTCCGGCTGCTGCCTCGCGGGGATCGCTCGTCGTCTCGATCGTGCCCGTGAAGTCCCGAGCGCGATCGAGGACCTCCTCGTCGATCGCGTACTCCTCGGGCATACAGATCGTGAGATCGAGGCCGATCATCCCACAGCCGACCGCAAAGGAGCGGGCGACGTTATTGCCGTCACCGATCCAGGCGACCTCCGCGTCCCGTCCCAGGTGCTCGCGGATCGCCAGCAGGTCCGCGAGGGTTTGGCAGGGATGGGCGTCGTCGGTGAGGCCATTGATAACGGGGACGGTCGCGTACTTACAGAACTCCTCTAACTGGGCGTGATCGAACAGCCGCGCCATGATCACGTCGGTATACCGCGAGATCGACCGCGAGAGGTCGGCGATCGGTTCCCGGCCGTCGAGGCCGACGTCCTCGGGCCCGAGGAAGACCGCGTGCCCGCCCAGTTGGGTCATTCCCGTCTCGAAGGACACTCTGGTCCGGGTACTGGGCTTCTCGAAGAGCATCGCGAGGGTGCGATCGGGAAGGGGGGCTCCGGGATCGCCTCGGTCGAGCGAGGCCTTCAGGTCGGCGGCGGTATCGAGCACGGTATCGAGGTCGGCCGGCGAGAGGTCGTCGATGTCGCGGAAGTGACGTGGCATAGTGCTGATCGAGCGTGGACGGTAGTCTCAGTCCCCCGTGAGCGTCGCGGCAACGTCCCGGAGTATTTCGAGCGAGCGATCGAACTCCGCGAGCACGAGGTGTTCGTTCGGGGCGTGATCGAGATCCGAATCGCCCGGCCCATACGTCACCATCGGACAGTCCCACGCCCGGAAGACGTTCATGTCGCTCGTGCCCGTTTTCCGGAGTAAGCGGGGATCACCCCCCGCTCGTCGGATCGCCGCGCGGAAGGCTCGGGCGGCGGGCGTGCGGGGCGACTGCATGACCGGTTCGACGCGGTCTTTCCACTGGACGGTCCCGCCATTCAAGACGCCGTTGGCGATCTCCTCGACCCCCTCAACGCTCATCGCGGGCGGGACGCGTAGCTGGACGTCCATCGTCGCCTCCACGGAGAGCCCATCGGCCGAGGAGCCCCCGGCGAAGCCGACCGGTTTGGTCGTGACGCGCTCGAAGACCGGCGTCCACTCGTCGGGTTCGAGTTCCGTTTCGACCCGGCGCCACCAGTCCATCGCGTCCTGGATCGCGTTGTTCTCCGGCCGGGAGGTGTGGCCCGACTCGCTGGTCGCGACGTAGGTGCCCGCGAGCAGCCCTCGATAGCCGAGCGTAATGCCCTCCCAGCCGCTCGGCTCGCCGTTGACCACGGTATCGGGAGCCTCGCGGGTATCGAGCAGGTGGCGGGCACCCCCCGAGTCTACTTCCTCGCGGACGACGCCGGCGAAGCTCACGCCCTCCTCGACGGCCGCGGCGGCCATCGCCGCGAGCGCCCCGGTCGCGTCGACGCTGCCGCGACCCCACAGCTGTTCGCTCGCGTTGTCACCGGAGGTCTCGCTACTCCCATCGTCCCTGTCGATCCCGCTCGTCTCGCGTTCGTCCCCGGGTTTGATCTCGACCGGGATGTCCCCCGGCACCGTATCGACGTGCGAGGTCAAAAGGACCGAATCGTCCGCGGGCGCGCGGACGTTGCCGACTTCGTCGATCCAGGCCTCGCGGCCGTGTGACTCGAAGAACTCGACCAGCCGCTCACAGCAGGCCCGCTCCTCGCCGGAGGGCGAAGGCGTCGAGACGAGATCGACGAGTAGCTCCCGAGCGCCGAGAGGGTCGCGCTGGCGCTGGGAACTCATGACTGTGCCTCCGTCCCTGGTTCCGTCTTCGTGCCCATCGTCGCCGCGATCGCTTCGACGACCCGGTCGACGTGTCCGGCCTCGATCGTGAGCGGCGGGAGGAGTCTGAGCACCGTCCGGCCGGCGGGCAGGGCGAGCACGCCGTGGTCGATCGCGAGGTCACGGAGCAAGCGATTCGAGCCGCGTTTCACCTCGACGCCGATCATCAAGCCGGTCCCGCGGATCTCCCGGACGCCGTCGCCGACCGCAGCGTCGAGTTCCGTTCGTAGATACTCGCTCATCGCCGCGGCGTGGGCGGGCAGGTCCTCGCGTTCAATCGTTTCGATCGTCGCGTCGGCGGCCGCACAGACAACGGGCCCGCCGCTGAAGGTAGAACCGTGTGGGCCCGCGCCCTCGGCGATCCATTCCTTACACAGCGTCGTGCCGATCGGCAGCCCATTAGCTAAACCCTTCGCGCTCGTCAGGACGTCGGGCACGACATCGGCGTACTCGACGGCCCACATCGTGCCCGTGCGCCCGAGCCCAGTTTGCACCTCGTCGGCGATCAGGGCCGCACCCGTATCGGCGGTAATCTCCCGGGCCGCACGCAAGTACTCGCGGGTGCCGGGGTTGATCCCGCCCTCGCCCTGGATCGGTTCGACGATGAATCCGGCCGTGTCCCCGTCGATCGCTTCGTTCAGGGCCTCGCGGTCCCCGTAGGGCACAAACTCGACGCCATCGATCAGTGGTTCGTAGGGCTCTCTGTATTTCGATTTCCAGGTCGTCGAGAGCGAGCCCATCGTCCGGCCGTGAAAGCCCTGCATCGTCGCGACGAGTTTCTCCCTCCCGGTGGCGCTGCGGGCGAACTTCAGTGCGGCTTCGTTCGCTTCGGTGCCCGAATTACAGAGCCAGACGTGCTCCATATCGCCCGGCGCGACCGCAGTGAGGCGATCGTCGAGCGCGTCGCGGGCGTCGACGGGGTAGGAGGCCTGTACGTAAGTGAGCGCGTCGAGCTGGTCGGTAACGGCCTCCCGTACCTGAGGATTGGAGTGGCCGAGGGGCACACAGGCGTAGCTCGCACCGAAATCGAGGTACTCGCTCCCGCTCCCGTCGTAGAGGTAGGGCCCCTCGCCGCGTTCGATCCGGATCGGTTTCTCGGAGTAGACGAAGCCCGTCACGACTCGATCGCCCCCTCGTTTTCGCTGGTGTTCTCGGTCCCATCGTCACCAGCGTCGGTCTCGTCCGACCCCGCAGCGCCATCCCCTTCTCGGCCGACCGCGCCGGGCAGGACGTGGGTGCCACCGCCCGCAAGCGCCGCGGTGATCGGGGTCTCGCCGTTCGCGTCGGCGACGATGGCCTCGCTGGCACCGTTCTCAAGCGCTTCGATCGCGGCCATTACCTTTCTGTGCATGAATCCGGTAGCGGCGTCTCTGAGCGCGTCGAGTTCGGTCTCGCTCTCGACGCGTTCGATCAGCGTGTCCGCCTCCTCGGGGTCACGGAGCACGCCGGGGACGTCCGTCAGCGAGACGAGACGCCCGTCGAGCGCGCCGGCGACGGCCGCGGCCGCCCGGTCAGCGTCGGCGTTGACTGGGGTATCCCCGTCGGCGAGCATCGGTACGGTCACGACCGGAGTGTATCCGCCCTCCAGTAACGTGGCCAGGAGATCGCTGTTCACCTCCTCGATCGTCCCCGAGAAATCACCCCGACGGACCTTCTTTTTGCCGTCCTCGACGACCCTGATCGCTGACTTCCGGGGGCCGGCGAGAAGCGCTCCGTCGACCCCCGAGAGGCCGACGGCGTTCACGCCCTCTGCCTGCAAGCCGGCTACCAACTCGGTGTTCAGTTTTCCGGGCAGCACCATCTCGAAGACGTCGATGGTCCGCTCGTCGGTAAAGCGCCCGACGACCCCCGCGGGCGTCTCGACGTATTCGGGAGTTTCGCCCAGATCCTCCAGAGTGTCGTCGACCGCGGTTGAGCCGCCGTGAACGACGATCACGTCCTCGCCGTCGGCGACGAGCGCGGCGACGTCGGCCAACGCGCCGGCGGGATCGACCGCCCGAGCGCCGCCGATCTTCGCGACGATCGTCACGACCGGACCTCCGTCAGAGCTGTTTCGTCGAACGAAGTGTTCACTGGCGGGTGGGACTGAAAGGGGCTGGCAGGCTGGGCGAACCCCGGCGACCTAAGCACTGGAGGCGAGTGAGCAGCGCGAACGAGCCGAGGAGCGAAGCGAGCCGCGGGAGCCGAGGTGACTGGGGGCTTTCGAAGACGTTCCGTTACCGTCGTCGCTGAGTTGGTGTCAGTATCCGAAATCATGTTAGGGCGCTCCCACAGGGTGCAGTCCCTGAAATTCCAAGCCGGTGGTCTCCTCGAAGCCCAGCGCGATGTTCGCGGCGTGCACTGCTTGCCCAGCCGCGCCTTTGGTCACGTTGTCGATCGCGGCGAACACGACGACCCGCTCGTTGCGCGGGTCGAGTTCGAAACCGACCTCGGCGTAATTGGTACCTGCAACGGCTTTCGGCTCGGGGTAGCGATAGACCCCGCCGCCACCGGCCACCAGGCGGACGAAGGGCTCGTCCTCGTAGGCCCCCCGAAACGCTTCCCAGAGATCGGCTTTCGAGACCGCTGCGGCCGGGAAGACGTGGGAGGTCGCCGCCGCACCGCGAACCATACCTACCGCATGAACCGTAAAGGACAGGCGAAGCCCGAGGGTCGCTTCGATCTCGGCCTCGTGGCGATGGGAGGTCGGCGCGTACGGTCTGACCACGCCCGAACGCTCGGGGTGAGAGGAGGCCCTCCCGCCGCCCGCGCCGCCCTCCGAGGAGCCGACCTTCACGTCCGTGACGATCCGCTCGGTGCCGGTCGCGGTCCCCTCTTCCTGTTCGTCGCCGACGATCCCGCTCTCGACGAGCGGCAACAATCCGAGGCTCGTCACGGTGGCGTTACAGCCACCGGCGGCGATCAGCTCCGCGCCGGGTAGCTCCGCGCGCGAAATCTCGGGCAGTGCATACACTGCCTCGCCGAGCAGTTCCGGGCGGCTGTGCCCGTCGTACCACTCCTCGTAGGCCGCCTCGGTGGGAAGCCGGAAGTCCGCACTCAGATCGACGACGGTGCCGGCGGCCTCGCGGAAGGCGTCGACGTGCTCCATCGACACTCCATGCGGGGTCGCGGCGAACAGGACGTCTACTCCCTCCAGATCGGCGGGCTCGGTGAACCGGAGGTCGGTCCCCCGGAGATTCGGGTGGATCATGCCGACCGATCGGCCGTCGTACTCGCGGCTGGTGGCCTGGACGACCTCGAAACCGGGGTGACCGAACAGGAGCCGGAGGAGTTCGCCGCCGGCGAAGCCACTCGCCCCGATGACCGACGCCGTGAGCGTCCCGGCCGTCGAGTCCGAATCGGTCCCGGCGTCGGTCTCGATCACGCGGGCCTCACCCCGACCTGCTCCTCGGCGATTGTTTCGAGCCAGTCGACTACCCGCTCGGGGACGTCCGTCCCGACCACGTCGTCGAGCGCTTTGAACTCGACTGTATGGTTCACCTCGTGTACCGTATACGAGTCGCCGGTCTCCATGAGGTCGACGCCCAGGAGACCGCCGCCGACGGCCGCACTGGCCCGCTCGACTAGCTCCCGGGCTTCGTCGTCGATCGCGAACTGTTCGGTGCTCGCGCCTTTCGCGGCGTTGGTGAGCCAGTGCTCGGAGGAGCGAGCCATCCCGGCGATCGGCACGCCGTCGGCGGCCACCACCCGGAGATCCCGACCGGGCTTCTCGACGAAGTCCTGCACGTAGAACACTTTGTGCTCGTAGTGGCCCAAGGTAGATTTGTGTTCGAGGATGGCTTCGGCCGCCGAGCGCGACTCGACTTTCGCCATGAGCCGGCCCCAGGAGCCGATCACGGGCTTGAGCACGCAGGGATACCCGAAGCGCTCGATCGATTCGAGGGCGCTGTCGGTCGTGAACGCGACTTCGGTCGCCGGGGTCGGCACGCCCGCGCTCCTGAGCGCGAGGCTCGTCTTTACCTTATCGGCACAGATGTCGGCGATCGTCGCGCCGTTGACGACGGGGATGCCGTACGCCTCTAAGAATCGCGTCGCATAGAGGCTCCGGCTGGTCGCGAGACAGCGATCGACGACCAGATCCACGCCCTCGAAGGCCTCCGGTGAGGCATCGAGCCCGAAGCGCTGCTCGCGGACATCGATTTTCGTCACCTCGTGACCCCGTTCGCGCAGCGCCGACAGTAACAGCTTCTCGTCGCGGCGGATCCGCGAGTAGAGTAGACCTATGTTCACGCGAGCCACCCCCGGCGGTGAGTGTGAACTGAGAGCGGGAGGTGAGCGAGTGCTAACGAGCGAAGGGGAGCGAACATGTTCATCTCAGGCTACCGGCACGGGACACAACCGCCGTCCAGCTCATTCCCCCCAGTCCTCCTCGAGTTCGGGCGCGGTCTCTACGGTCACCGGGTCGGTCTCAGTGATCTCCAGTTCGGCACCACAGGTGGTGCAGTCGACGATCTCTCCGACCTCCGGACTGTCAGGCAGGGACACGTCAGCCCCACACTCGACACATTCTGCCATCGTACCC
>PXRA01000019.1:0-8222 GCA_003021725.1 Halobacteriales archaeon QH_8_64_26 | reverse complement strand
GGTCGAGGGCCTCCTCGGCTACAGCGAGTGCCTCGCGGCGCTCGGTAAGCGCCTTGCCGTCCTCAGCGAGGGTTTCACGGGCGTCTTCGAGGGCCTCGCGCACGGCCTTAGGGGCCGGGCCGCCTATCGAGTCGCGGCTCGCGACGCTCTCCTCGGGGTCGAGGGCCGTCAGGAGGACCTCCCGAGAGACGTAGCTCTCCAGGGGACCGTCGAGCAGGTCCTCGGCGGCCGCCTCGACCGCTTCGAACTGGGCCTCGCGGTCGGCGGGGTTCTCGCTCGGGAGGCGCTCGGCCGCGCTCGCTACCACCTCGTGGGCCGTTCGGAAGGGCACTCCTCGGGAAGCGAGCAGGTCCGCGACGCCGGTTGCCGTCGCGAAGCCCTCGGCGGCTGCTGCGAGTAGTTCGGCTTCGTTCCACCTCGCGGTCGCGATCGCTCCCGCACTCACGTCGGTCGCTTCGGTGACGGTGTCGACAGCGCCCCAGACGTGTGGCGTCACTGCTTGGAGGTCGCGGTTGTACGCTCGTGGCAGCCCTTTGAGCGTCGTCGAGAGCCCATCGAGGCTCGCGCTTGCCTCGCCGGCCGCCGCCCGCACGAGCTCGAGCGTGTCGGGGTTTTTTTTCTGGGGCATGATCGAGGAGGTCGACGCGTACTCGTCCGTGAGCGTCAGGAAAGCGCGGTTCGCGAACTGAATCGCGTCCTCGGCGAGACCCGAGAGGGTGGTCGCGAGACCGGCCAGCGCCGCGACCGACTCGAAACAGAAATCCCGGGTCGAGACCGCGTCCATCGAGTTCGAGAGAACCGACTCGAAGCCCAGTAACTCGGCCGTCCGCTCGCGGTCGACGTCGAAGGTGGTGCCCGCGAAGGCCCCAGCCCCCAGCGGCGAGCGGTTCGTCCGACCGTAGGCCTCTAGCAGTCGCTCGGTGTCCCGCCGCAGAGCAGCCTCGTACGAGCAGAGGTAATGCGCGAGCGTCGTCGGCTGGGCCGGCTGGAGGTGGGTATAGCCGGGCATGGTAGTCGAAACGTGGTCGGCCGCACTCGCTAGTAGTGCCTCGCGCAGTCCACAGACCGCCTCGATAGCGTCGAGTAGATCGTTCCGCAGCCGGTAGCGAATGCAGGTCGCGACCTCGTCGTTGCGGCTCCGGGCAGTGTGCATTCGGCCACCGTTGGGCCCTACGCGATCGATCACGGCCGTCTCGATCGCCTCGTGGACGTCCTCGCCGCCGGGAAGCGTCCCGAACCCCGCGGCCTCGATCTCGGCGAGGGCCGCGAGGATCGTGGTCGTGCTCTTTTCCTCGACGATTTCCTGTTCGGCGAGCATCACGACGTGAGCGCGATCGACCGCGAGATCCGCGTCGAAGATCCGTTCGTCGGCCGACAGCGAGGAGAGGAAGCTCCGGGCGGGCCCGCCGCTGAAGCGATCGCGGCGAACAGCGTTCCCGGCTGGTTCCTCTCCACTCATCTCAGCGGTCCTCGTTCGTCTCGGCGTTCGTCGTCTCCGCCCGGTCGCTCTCGATCTCGTCGGCCTCGTGTTCGCCGTCCGCGCCGCCGTCGGTGGCCGCTTCGAGCGGGTCCTCGTCCTCGCTTGCGCTCCCGATGACGGTGTTCGCGAGGCGTTCCTGGAAGCCGTGATACTTCGCGACGCCGGTCGCGTCGCCCTGCGTGATGTCGCCGACCGTTTCGGTGTTGAACGACGCCGCGGACGCCGAATACACCCCGTAAGGACTCTCCCGACCGACGGGCCGGGCCTGCCCGCCGGTCAGTTTCATCGTCACCGTTCCGGTCACTCGAGTCTGGGTCTCCTCGACGAAGCCCTCTAAGGCGGTCACGAGCGGGGCGGCGAGCAGCCCCTCGTAGGCTTTCTCCGCCCAGCGCTGATCGATCGTCGTCTTGAAGGATCGTTCCTCCTTCGTGAGCACGAGGTCCTCGAGCGCGCCGTGAGCACCCAACAGAACTGTCGCTGCGGGGTGCTCGTAGTTCTCCCGCACCTTGAGCCCGAGCATCCGGTCTTCCATGACGTCGGTGCGGCCAACGCCCTGAACACCGGCCCGCTCGTTGAGCGAAGTGATCAACGCGACGGGCTCCATCGCTTCGCCGTCGATCGCGACCGGGTAGCCCGCCTCGAAGTCGATAGTGAGGATCTCGGAATCGCGTTCGCCGGGTGCCGCCGTCCAGTCGTAGATCCCCTCGGGAGGCACGTAGGCGGGCTCTTCGAGTTCGTTGCCCTCGACCGCACGGCTCCAGAGATTCGTATCGATGCTCCAGTCGCCCTCGTTGCCCCCCTCGACGGGGAGATCACGCTCGGCGGCATACTCCTGTTCGAACTGGCGGGTGAGCCCGAGTTCCCTGACGGGCGCACAGACCTCCAAGTCCGACTGCCGCCAGACCGTCTCGAAGCGCAGCTGGTCGTTGCCCTTGCCGGTACAGCCGTGTGCGAGCGCGCCACAGTCCTTTTCCTCGGCGACCTCTTGGATCGCCGCCGCGATCACGGGCCGGGCGAGTGCCGTACCCAGGGGATAGCCCTGGTAGGTGGCGTTCGCCCGCACCGCCTCCAGACAGACGTCTGCGAAGGCGTCGGTGGCGTCGGCGACGTAGTGTTCTAAGTCGAGGGCTCGGGCGGTCTCGCGGGCTTCCTCGAACTCCGCGTCGGGTTGGCCGACGTCGACGGTGACGCCGATCACCTCCTCGTAGCCGTATTCTTCCTCCAAGAGGGGCACACAGACGGTGGTATCGAGCCCGCCGGAGAAGGCGAGTGCGACCCGCTTCGAGTCGATATCGGTCGGGTCGTCAATGGCGGTCGGATCGGTCGCATCGGATAGGTCGGTCGGGGTGGTCGAGTCGTCGGATTGCATCTGGTCTCTGGCAGCGGTCGATCGAAGGTCGGTCGGTGCGCCAGTTCCGGAACGTAGGAACTGGGAGCCGAAGGCGAAACGTCGGAGGGAAAGAGTATGTGCGGGCCTAAAGGGGGCCCGGTCGTCGGACTCGCGGGAGAAGCACAGCCACGTTGGTCGCGGACGAGCGACCAACGAGACGAGTCCGTGTCATATCTCCCGATACCGTCGGATGCCTACTAAAGCGTTTCGAGACGAGCCGAGAGCGAGACACGGTCGCTCGTAAAGTGCTACCGAGCGACAGGGAAAGCGAACGAGCCCCGACCGGGACGAAGACGAGGGCGGCGCTTATACTGACGGCGACCCGATGGCGGACAATGGACGGAAGCGCGTGATCGGGCGTCGGTACAGCCTCAACGCTCCGGTGCCGGGCGAGGCGAAGCGACTGGCAGCCGACCTCCTCCCCCGCCTCACCGCCTTCGAACGCGTTCGGAAGGACCACACCCTGCTGGTGAAGCGCTTCGGCGGTAAGGCAGAGAGCGGGAGGCGAGGGGAAAGCGGGGCGAGCCATCGGCTGGCGACGCTCCGAAAGCGGGTTCGTCCGGTGCTCGAAGACATGCCCCCCTTCGAGGCACGGCTCACCGGGATCGATCGTTTCGAGCGGCCGATACGCGGCTCGGGACCGGTGATCTACTTCGGGATCGAAAGCCCCGGCATATATCGCGTCCACCGGCGACTGGTCGAGGAATTCGGCGCGGTCGCCGATCTCGAAGGCGAGGACTACACCCCGCACGTGACGCTCGCACGCGGGGGTTCGCCGGAGACCGCACGGGAGTTGGTGGACGAAATGGGTGAGGTCGGACCGATCGAGTGGACCGTCTCGGAACTGCGCTTCTTCGACCCGCGATACCGGGAGACGGTCGGGTGCGTCCCGCTGCCGGCCTGAAAGCGGCGGTTCGGGTCGCAGTCACCGCTCGCGGACGACCGCCTCGATCGGCTCCTCGGGATGCATGGTAAGCGACCCCTGAAGGGAGATCGGCTCCTCGGAAGTCAGTTCGAGGCGGTAGTCCTGTCCGATCGTGCCGAGAATCAGGGTCGCTTCGAGCAGCGAGAAGCGCTTGCCGATGCAGTGACGCGGCCCGCCGCCGAAGGGGAAATACGCATAGTTCGGGCGCTTTGCGGCGCGGTCGGGTGCCCACCGGTCGGGATCGAAGTCGAGGGGGTTCTCGTACCAGCGGGGATCGCGGTGGATCGCCCACTGTGGCAACATGAGCACTGAGCCTTTCGGGATCCGGTAGCCGCCGAGACGAACGTCGGTTCGTGTCTCGCGGAACAGCGAGTAGACCGGCGGGTACAGCCGCATCGCTTCCTTCAGTACGTGTTCGGTGTAGGAAAGCTCTCGAACGTCGGCGGTCGTCGGCACTCGACCGCCGAGTACGTCGTCGAACTCCCGGTGGAGTCTCGCTTCGACGTCGGGGTTGTGCGCGAGCAGATACCAGGTGTAGGTGAGCGCGAGTGCGGTGGTGTCGTGGCCCGCCAAGAGCATCGTCATCAGTTCGTCGCGCAGCAGTTCGTCGTCCACGTCCCCGTGCTCGGACTGGGCGCGCAGCAGGATCGAGAGCAGGTCCATCGGTCGGTCGCTCTCGGCGTCCGTACTACTAGGATCGACGCTCGGGTCCTCGGCGGTCCCCCGGCGTTCGGCCAGCACGTCCTCGATGAGTCCCTCCAAGGTCTCGATCGCGGCCTGGTACTCGCGATGCTCCTGGGTGGGTACCCACTCGGGCAGCAGCGCCCGGAGGATGTCGGGTTCGAAGTGCCGGCCGAGGGGTTCCAAGTTCGCCTGCATTCGCTCGACGGCTTCGTCCTCGAAGCTCACGCCGAACATCGCGTCGACGATGATCTTCACCGTCAAGCGAGCCATTTCGGTGTCGATGGGGATTGTTCGGCCGTCGTTCCACTCGGCGAGCGTGTCCTCGGCGTGGTCGGTCATCATTCCCGCCAGGCCACCGATCCGGCGCATATCGAAGGCCGGCTGGGTGCGGCGGCGCTCGCGACGCCAGAACTCGCCCTCGCTGA
The DNA here is from genome assembly GCA_003021725.1 of Halobacteriales archaeon QH_8_64_26. Taxonomy (GTDB): domain Archaea; phylum Halobacteriota; class Halobacteria; order Halobacteriales; family Halococcaceae; genus PXQR01. Next base: position 3,318 of record PXRA01000019.1, on the reverse strand, counting down.
GCAACAAGCCGTTGCCGAGCAGGTCCTTCAGGTCGTCGTCGAAGAGGGGCTTGCGGTACTTTCGCTCCTCCGAGACGAGGACGCGCTCGACGTCCGCGGGGTTCGTGAGCAGGTACGCCGGGTCGTCGGCAAGCGAGAACTGTGCGACGTCGCCGTAGGCGTCCCGACAGGCACTCATGAACGAAAAAGGATCGCGGGCGAAACGGCGGGTGTTCCCGATGACGGGTGCGCCCTTCGGTCCAGGAGGTGTCGCGCGCATACACGCGTTACTGTCCGGAGCGGCCTTACGGTTGTGCCTGCGGCGGGTTTCGAGCGGGACGGAACGATCAGGGAGCCGGGGGCGGGTCCTCATAGGCACCCATATCACTATAGAAATTGAGTAGTGCGAACTTCAGCTTATTCGGCGCGACGTCGACGATCTCCGCGCGTTCTTCCGGCGGGAACGTCTCGCGGACGGCGTACTTGCCCATCTCCCGGGTCGCCCGTTCGGTGTAACGTTCGTCGAGCAGGAGTCGCGCGCCGAAGTCCTCGGGCGAGCGAAGCACGCGCCCCAGGGCCTGGCGGGTCTTCCTGATCGTCGGGATCTCGACGGCATAGCGCCAGCCCGCATCGTCGTCTCCGCCGTTACTGCCACTGCTCCCGCCGTCGCTGAAGGCCTCGCCGTAAGCGCTCTCGACGGCCCGGAGTCGGTCGTCGAGGTAGGGATAGGGAACGCCGACGACCGCCACCGTCCGGGCGTCGTCAGCGTCGAAGCTCACCCCCTCGGTAAGGGTGCCCCACAGCGAGGTGAACAGGGTGGCGTCCTCGCTGTCGGTGAACTCCTGGCGCATCCCCTCGGCTCGGACTCCAGCCTGGTCGAGATGGAGCGTCGAATCGGTCGTACCGTCGAGGAGTCGATGATAGCGCTCGGCCTCGCTGTAACTCGGGAAGAAGAGAAGCGAGTTACCGGGTGTGAACTCGATGACGTCTCGGAGGGTATCGGCGATCGTCTCCTGGGTCGCCGGGTCGTCGCGTGCGCTCGCGAAGAGTGCTGGCGTCTCGATCGCGTAGGTCCGGCGGCGCTCCTCCGGGAAGGACAGTCCAAAGGCCATCGTCGCGGGGTCTTCCAGGCCGAGGACGTCAGCGGTCACGTCGAAGGGCCGCAGCGTCGCGCTCATTAGGACTGTGGAGTGGACGTCCTCGAAGAGGTCCTGGGTCACAGCCCGCGGAATGCAGGCATAGAGTTCCGCCCGGCCATAGACCCCCTCAGGGCCGCGCCGCACGGAGAGCACGGGAAAGTGTGCGCCGCTCGCGCCATCCGCGAGCCAGGTCTCGATGAACGCTGCTGCCTGGAGGGTCTGGCAGTCCCGGCGGACGTCGGTCTCGCCCTCGCGGTAGGCCCGGTCGTACTGGCGGTCGAGGGCGGTACCCAACGAAAGGGCGGCGTCCGTGTCTACGTCGATCCCCTCCCCCTCGTACGCGGAGAGGAATTTCAGGGTGAGGTCGTCGCGGCCCTCGGACTTGGCGATCGAGAGGTCCTCCCAGTCCTCGCCCACGCGCTCGCGAGCGCCGAAGCCCAACTCCTCATCGTAGGTCGCGACGAGCGCCTCGCGGAAGGCCTCGATGACGTTTCTCGCCTGGGTCGCTCGCGAGTCATCGGCCTCCTCGAGTTCGGCGAGGGCACTGTCGAGAGTGGTTTCGGCCAGCGTACGAGTGGCGTGTTCGCGGGCGGCGCGTTCGACGTTGTGGGCCTCGTCGAAGACGGGAATCACGTCCTCCGGGTCCCGGCCGAGCCACCGGAAGAAGGCCTCGCGGATCACCGGATCGAGCAGGTGGTGGTAGTTACAGACCACGAGATCGACGCCCTCCATACCGTTCTTCAGTAGTTCGTAGCCACACAGGCCCTCGCGCTCGGCATAGCTATAGATCTCGTCGGGCGTCCGAACACCGCCGTAGAGCCAGTCATAAAAGTCGTTGGTGTCGGCGGTCAGGTTCCCGTGGTAGTGTTTACAGACCGACTGCTCACGGAGGTCCTCGAGATCGGCTTCTACGGTCTGTAGCTCGTCCATGACGGCGCTGCGCGCTTCGGTGGCGCTTTCCTCACCGGCCCGGGCGCGCTCCAAGAGTTCTCCCTGGCGCTCTTCGAGTTCGCGTTTGTCCTCCTCCAGATCGACGACCTCTTTCGTGGCATCCCGGAGGACCTCACACTCCTCGTAGCCGACGTCGATATGACACATCGAGGCTTTCCCCCGGAAGACGGCCGCACGGATCGGTTCTTCGGACCTGATCGCCCGGGCTTCCTCGATGAACTGGCGGGTCTGCTGGTGGACGTTCGTGGTGATCGCTACCGTCTTGTCGGTCTCGCGGGCAAAGGCGAGGGCAGGAACGAGCGCCGCCAGAGTCTTGCCGGTGCCACAGGCACCCTCGAAGAGGACGTCCCGGTCGTTCTCCAGGGCGTCGTAGACCCCCGAGATCGCCTCGCGCTGGTTCTCGTAGGGCGAGTCGTAGGGAAAGAAGCGCGCGTGCGTGGATTCGGCCACTACCGGGTACTTCAGCGGCTCGGAACATAAGCCCTCGTCTCTGCCCCCGGAAATCGAGCCGTCCGCCAGGATTCGGTCGCCACTCGATGGTCGATCGCAGCGGTGATCCCTATCCGTATAATATTCCTCTGAGTTATCTTTGTTAAGCTTATTATGTCCAATGGGTATAGACCGAGCGATGAGAGACGACCAGGAGCTATCGATCTACGCCGGGTCGGACGGAAGCTTGCGTACCGGGTGGACGATGTGGAACGAGGGGAAGGGCAGGCGCTGGAAGCCGGTGACGTGGGACAACGACGCGGGTGGACGCTGAGATGGGATCGGATGACCGAGGAACTGGTGTGGTACGTTCCGATAACGCTCTCGGAGCTACCGGCGTGGGTGGCGATCCACCGGAACGAGCAGGGAACTCCGACGGGAGTGATCGACACGAGGGAGGAGGACCGGTGAGCACCGACTCTGACCCCGACCGGAATCGGACGAAGCTCCTCCGGGCGCGCTGTTACGACTGTGGGTGGTCTCTCAGTGGGTGAAGCCGAACTCGTTGAGCGAGCGCGTCGAGGCCCACGAAGGGAAGGGAAGGGAACACGACGACGGGGCGACGATCGCGATCGACCACGAGAACGTTCATCGGGATATCGACCCGGAGCGGGTGCTCGAAGTCCTCGACGAGGTACTCGAATAAGGGAGGCAGGAAACTGACCGGAACGATAGGGACGGGGACTCAGCCGGTTAGCGCGACGAAATCGAAGGGGATTCCCGGCATGGCTTCGGGGTCGGCGAAGGCCCGCTCGTAGGG
>PXRA01000018.1 GCA_003021725.1 Halobacteriales archaeon QH_8_64_26 | reverse complement strand
AATTTCCAACGGCCGAACCAAGCGCTCGACGGACGAACGCCAGCTGAGGAGGTATTTAGCTAGACAGTGCTACACGTCGCGAGCGGTCAGCACGAGGGTACGTCTATTACAACGGCTGGTTCTCATCAGGGGCTTCTCAGTAGTGTTTTCAGGTCGATCACCTATTCGTTCTGTGGTGTTCAGTCGGTCGATTCGGGGATCCGTTTAAGAATTCCTTGCAGCCCGGTAAGTGGCTCGCCCACACTCAACCCATGCGGAGTAATCTCGAACGTGCGTAGCGTTCGCTCGAAGTCGCTCGCGCGCTTTTTCCAACAATCGATCCGGGTCTACTGGCCCGACGTCGATCGTCCGATGCCGGTTCTGCTCTTCTTTCACGGCGGAGGGTAGGTGCTCGGGACGCTCGATTCGGCGGGTGGAATCCGTCGTCGCCTCGCTGAGCGAGGGGAGACGATGGCGATCGCCGTCGACTACCGGCTCGCCCCCGAACACCCGCTCCCAACGGCGCTGGAGGACGTCCGGAGCGCGCTTCAGTGGGTAGGAGAGAACGTCCCGGCCCTGGGTGGCGACCGTTCGCGGATCGGCGTGGGTGGCACCACTGCCGGCGGGAACCTCGCGGCCGCCACGGCGATCCGCTCCCGGACCTTCGACGGCCCCGACGCCGCCCGGCGACTACTCGCCTACCCGATCACGAACCACGCCTTCGACACCGGTTCTTACCGCGAGAACGCCGAGGGGCCGTTGCTCACCCGCGCCGATATGGAGTGGTTCTGGGAGCAGTACCTCCGTAGTCCGGTCGATGGGTACAACCCGTTCGCTGCGCCGCTTCGCGCGCCGCCTGCCCTGCTCGGTGGGCTCGCCCCGGCGACCGTGCTGACCGCGGGTTTCGATCCGCTTCGCGAGGAGGGACGCGCCTACGTCGAGTGCCCGGAAGAAGCGGGTGTCGCGGTCGATCATCGCCACTATCCCGACCTGCCACACGGCTTTCTCAGCCTCGCTGAGCAGTCGGACCGAGCCGATCACGAGACAAGCGAGGCCGCCCGGTCGCTCCGATCGTCGATTTGACTGTCCCCAGCTAGTCATCACGCCCGCTCCACTGAAGCGGTCGCTACGATCGGTCGTCGGGTTCGGGAGTCCCGTTACGCTTTAGCGACCGGGCGCTCGAAGGGAAGTAATGACTGCCCAGGCCGTCGAAGAGCCCGAAGACGACCGCGATCAGGACGAGCGGCACCGAGGGCGCGAGGGGGAGTTCGCCGCCGTGATCGGCCTCGAAGTCCACATCCAACTGGAGACCAGTACGAAAATCTTCTGTGGGTGTTCGACCGAGCCGACCGACGAACCGAACACGAACGTCTGTCCGACCTGTCTCGGCCTTCCGGGCGCACTGCCCGTGCTGAACGAAGCCGCGATCGACGCCGCCCTCAAGCTGGGCAAGGCGATCGACGCGGAGGTCCCCGACCGCACCCGTTTCCACCGGAAGAACTACTACTACCCCGATCTCCCCAAGAACTTCCAGATCACCCAGTACGACGCGCCGATCTGTGCCGACGGCGCGCTGGAGGTGCGCGTCGAAGGCGAGTCCAGGGAGATCGGCATCACCCGCGCGCACTTGGAGGAAGACCCCGGCAGCCTCCAGCACGCCCGCGATGGCCGGCGGACGAGCATCGACGCTGCGGAGTACACCCTGGTCGATTACGATCGCGCGGGCGTCCCCCTCATGGAGATCGTCACCGAACCCGATTTCAGAAATCCGGCGGAAGTGAGAGGGTTTCTCTCGAAGCTCGAATCGGTGCTCGAATACCTGGGGATCTTCGACGCCGGCCGGGACGGCTCGCTCAGAATCGATGCGAACATCTCGATGGTCCCTGACAGCGATGTCGAGGCGGACGGATCGATCTCGGCGGCGGGACTGGGCTCGGCGAACCGCACCGAGGTGAAGAACATCTCCAGTCACAAGGGGGCACAGAAAGCGTTGGCCTACGAGGTCACCAGGCAGCGAAACGCCCTCCAGCGCGGTCGCGAGGTCGAACAGGAAACTCGCCACTGGGACGAATCGCGGGGCGTTACGATCTCGATGCGGACGAAGGAAGCCGAAGCCGACTACCGCTATTTCGCCGAAGCCGACCTCCCGCCACTGGAGGTCGCCGAGCGGGCGCGGGAGATCGAGATCCCCGAGCTGCCCGACGCCCGCCGGGAGCGTTTCGAGAACCAGTACGGGCTCGGTCGGGAGGCGGCCTCGAAGCTCACCTCGACGAAGGCGGTCGCGGGCTTCTACGAGCGGATGACCGCCGAGTTCGATCCCGACCTAGCAGCGACGTGGGTTGCGGACGAACTACTAGGTGAACTCAACTACCGCGATATGAGTATCGAGGACGTCGACGATCGACTCCCCGAGTTCCGACGGCTGATCGAACTCGTCGACGGGGACGAACTCACTTCGAAGAACGCAACGATGGTGTTACGAGCGATGCTCGACGAGGGCGAAGAACCCGAATCGATAATCGAGCGCGAGGGACTGGGAAGAGCCGAGGGCGAGGAAGTGAGCGCCGCGGTCGAGAAAGCGATCGAGGACAATCCCGAAGCGGTCGCGGACTACGAGAGCGGCGAGGAGGGCGCGATCAACTTCCTGGTGGGACAGGTCATGCAGGCGACCGGCGGGAGCGCCGATCCCGGAAGCGTGAACGGAATGTTGCGCGAGCGGCTCGATGGGTAGGGTATCAGACGTCTCGAAGCCCCCACGGCAGGTCGCCGCCGTGATCCGTAATATGCTCTTTCGCGTCGGCAATGCTCGTTAGCCGAATATTGTCTCGACTACCACCGTATCCCTGTAGCGGAGCGTTCGAATCGCGGATCACCTCGCGAATGAGATCCTCGACGCGACCTTGATCGCTCGACGCGAACCAGTTCTTGACCGTATCGACCTGGTTCTTGTGACGCTAAGGTCAAAATGCTCGTTGCGTTCGTCGATGCGAACGACCGCGACCTGAACGCGAGCGACGTCGCGCGCCTCGCCGGTATCGATCGAAGCACCTTCTATGACCACATCGAGGACCTCTTGGCGTACGACCTAATCGAAGCGACCCGGACGGTCGGAAACAGTAAAATGTACCGTATCGACCGAGAGAACCCTGCCGCCGAAGACCTCGCGCAGCTCGAATGGGATCTGCTCGATTACGTTCCCGAGTGAACAACGCGCTCCGTCGAGTTCCGTAGTCCCCTCTCGGACTTCGGTCGCTACGATCCTGTCTCGATCGGAATCAGTCGGGCACCAGCGATCGCCGGCACGTCGTATTGTCCTTCCCGCTCGGGATCGAGCGCAGTCTCCAGGGCTACGGCCGCGACCTGTCCGACGGGAAGCGGTCTGCTCTCGCCGAGTCGACGAGCGACCGACTCTCGTTCCCCGAATTCGCGAAAGAGTCGGTTCGTTAGCCCGGAGAAGTGGGGGTTCCCCTCGCCGTAGACCGGGCCGGGTCGCAGGCGGGCAACGCTCAGGTCGAGTTCCACCAGTTCGTGCTCGGCCCGGCGTTTCGCCGAGAGGTACGCCTCGCGGGCACTCGGTGGAGTCCTCGAAGCCGAGACGAACGAAAGGGAGGGCACACCGGCCCGCTCGGCCTCGAGACCCGCGAGGATCGCCCCGTCGCCATTGAGACGTTCGAGGACGACGCCTTCCTTCGGACTGTCCTCGATGACCCCGATCGAGTGTACGACGCCGTCACAGTTCTCCAAGTATTCGCGCCATCGCCGTGGCTCGAAGACGCTCGCCGAAACCCACCTTACCCGATCGGCCCACGTTGGGTCGGCCCTTCCCTCCCAGTCGGGCCGGCCGCTTCGCGCGACGCTCACGACGCCGTGGCCGCGCTCGGCGGCGAGGCGACAGACCTCCCTTCCTATGAACCCGCTACCGCCGGTAACGAGTATTTCGCTCATGGATCTCGAAGGAATCGGACGGTACTGGCACTTCCGCCCCCGGCGATCCGTTCGAATCCGCTCCTTGCTCTCGGCTCGTATCCATCGCCGGAGCCGGCTCGCCGCTTCGCTACTGCCGTGTTCAACACGGACACGCGAGCACGCAGACGAGCGAACTCCACCAACGAAACGTTTAGAAACGGTCTGTACATACCGGAGATTCAATGACCACCCCTCCACGCTCGGACGGTGATCGTCGGTGGAACTGATCGTCACCGAAAAGGAGATCGCTGCCCGCCGGATCGCCGCGATCCTCAGCGGCGAAAGCGCGGAGGTCGAACGCACGAACGGCGTGAACGTCTACGAGTGGGGCGGAAAGCGCTGTGTCGGCCTGTCAGGTCACGTCGTCGAGGTCGACTTCCCGCCCGAATACAGCGGCTGGCGCGACGTCGAACCCCGCGAGCTCGTCGACGCGTCGGTCGAGAAACACCCCACTCGGGAGAACATCGTCCGGACGCTGCGCCTGCTCGCCCGGCAGGCCGATCGCGTGATTATCGCGACCGACTACGATCGGGAGGGCGAACTCATCGGCAAGGAAGCCTACGAGCTAGTTCAAGAGGTGACCGACGCGCCGGTCGATCGCGTGCGATTCTCCTCGATCACCGACCGCGAGGTCACCGAGGCCTTCGCCGATCCCGACGGGATCGACTTCGATCTGGCCGCCGCCGGCGAGGCCCGCCAGGTGATCGACCTCGTCTGGGGCGCGGCGCTCACCCGATTCCTCTCGCTGTCGGCGAAGCGCTTCGGGGGTGATTTCATCTCGGTGGGGAGGGTCCAGTCGCCGACGCTCAAACTCATCGTCGATCGGGAGCGCGAGATCGAAGCCTTCGATCCCCGGGACTACTGGGAGCTGTTCGCCGATTTCGGCGCCGATGGCAAGCGCTTCGAAGCCCAATATTTCTACGACGACGATGGTTCGGAGGCCGATCGCGTCTGGGACGAAGAGGAGGCGATGGCCGTCTATGAGTCGATCGAGGAAAGCGAGACGGCCCCCGTCCGGTCGGTCCGGCGGCGTCGGCGCACCGACAACCCGCCGGTGCCCTTCAGCACGACGAAGTTCATCAGCGCCGCGAGTTCGCTTGGCTTAAGCGCCGAGCGGGCGATGAGCACCGCTGAGGACCTCTATACGGAAGGCTACATCACCTACCCGCGCACCGATAACACCGTCTACCCCGACGGTTTGGAGGTCACCGACCTCCTGGAGGCGCTATCGAACCATCGTGAGTTCGCCGACGATGCCGGGGCCCTCGCCGAGGGCGGCGACCTCACTCCGACCGAAGGCGATGAGGAGACAACCGACCACCCGCCGATCCACCCGACCGGCGAGTTACCCGATCCCGGCGAGTTGGGCGATGCCGAAACGCGGGTGTACGAACTCGTCGTCCGGCGCTTTTTGGCGACGGTCGCCGACGCCGCGACCTGGGAGCACCTCCGGGTCGTCGCCGGTATCGAGAGCACGGACGACGGGGGTGCCGAGAACGAAGAGGACGAGCACCGACTCAAAGCCAACGGCAAGCGCCTGCTCGAACCGGGGTATCACGCGGTCTACCCCTACGTGAACGCGAGCGAAAACCACGTCCCCGATGTCGAGGAAGGGAACGTCTTGGCCGTCGCGGACTCGCGCATCGAGGCCAAAGAGACCCAACCGCCCCGCCGGTACGGCCAATCGCGGCTCATCGAGCGTATGGAAGCGATGGGAATCGGAACGAAAGCGACCAGACACAATACCTTGGAGAAACTCTACGATCGAGGGTACGTCGAGAACGACCCACCGGTTCCGACCGGCCTCGCCCGCGCGGTCGTCGACGCCGCCGAGAGCTTCGCCACACAGATCGTCGACGAAGGGATGACGAGCGAATTAGAGCAGGACATGGCCGCCATCGCCCGTGGGGAAGCGACCCTGGAGGAGGTGACAGAGCAGTCCCGCGAGATGTTGGGGCAGGTCTTCGCGGACCTCGCCGACTCCCGGGAGGCGATCGGCGAGCACCTCAGGCAGTCCCTGAAAGCGGATAAGACCCTCGGGCCCTGTCCGGCGTGTGGATCGGATCTGCTCGTCCGGCAGAGCCGCCAGGGCTCGCATTTCGTCGGCTGTGATGCCTATCCCGACTGTGAGTACACCCTCCCGCTCCCGAACCAAGGGACGCCACAACTGTTGAACGAAACCTGTGAGGACCACGACCTGCGTCACATCAAGATCCTTGCCGGCCGAGGGACGTTCGTGCACGGTTGCCCGCAGTGCGAGGCCGACACGGCTGACGACGCCGAGGACCGGGTTATCGGGGCCTGTCCCGAATGCGGTAGATCCGAGGGTGGCGAACTCGCGATCAAGCGACTCCGCTCGGGTTCGCGTCTGGCGGGCTGTACCCGCTACCCCGACTGCGAGTACTCGCTGCCCTTGCCACGGCGTGGGGAGATCGAGGTCACCGACGAGCACTGCAACGAGCACGACCTCCCGGAACTCCGCGTCGAGAACGGCCAGGAGCCCTGGGAACTCGGTTGTCCGATCTGTAACTTCCGGGAGTACGAGGCCCGCAAGGAAGCGAGTACGCTCACCGATCTCGACGGCGTCGGCGAGAAGACCGCCGAGAAACTCCAGGCCGCCGGCGTCGAGACCGTCGCGGACCTCGCGACCATCGAGGCCGACACGCTCGCGACCGACGTCGACGGCGTGAGCGCCGATCGGATCCGCGAGTGGCAGACCCAAGAGAGCCCCGACAGCGGCGCTGCGGACTGACTTTTCGTCCCTCCCTTCAGCCGATATCGCTCGAATCGCGCATCGAACCCGGCGACAGAACTCATGAGAAGGCGCTTTCCCTCCCCACCGCTCCGACCGGTATCCGGTCTTCCCCTATCTTGACAAAACCGTAGGACGGACGTCTGACGCGGATTTATGTCACTGGGACGCTCCAGATGCGAATGGATATGCCACGTTCTCGCAAGCCCCGACGTACAGCCATCGGCTCGTCCGGAAGCCGTTTCCCGAGATCCGAGTCCGGTTCGATCCCACGCCGGTCGGTCCTCGTGATCGCCCCGCTCGCCTACGGCACGGGCGCGCTGCTTGAGAGTACCGCCGCCACCGCGCTGTTCGGCGAGTCCGCGCTCACCTTCCTTTGGGGATGTATGATCGTCCTCGTCTGTGCGCTCGTGAGCCTCCTCGTCTCGGCCGCAACCGACCCCGACGGTACGCTCTACCGATGGACCGCCGCCTCGCTCTCGATGTCGGTGTCGGCGACCGGTGCCGGAACGATCCTGGCGCCGATCTTCACCGCCGGTGTCGTCCTCAGCGGCCTGGCCTGAGATCGCCCACGAACAGACCGGTCGCCGTTTCCCCCTGTTCCTCCGCCACGTCGCGAGCGTTCGAGTCCTCCAGCGAGTGCGAATCGGTGAGGAGTAACCCCTGTGGTCGGTCTCCGGAAGCGCCACGTTGTACAAGGACGTTGGTATGTACTTATGTGTGTATATTATTTGGACACATTCATAGGCAAGCTTTACCCTCTTCGTTGTCCTGAACCCGGGTATGAGCACGAGGACCGACGAGAGGGCAAGCGGCGAGGGTCCCCTCTTCGAGGACAGCGATTTCCGTGAACAGTTGCGCGAACTCCCCCCGAGCGCGAAGCTCGTCGCAAAGGTCTTAGAGACCAATGCGCCCCTCTCCCAGGGTGACCTGGCCGAGCAGTCCCTCCTGCCGGATCGGACGGTCCGGTACGCGCTGAGCCGGTTGGGTGAGGTCGGACTGGTCGACTCGCGGTACAGCTTCCATGACGCCCGCAAGCAGGTCTACTTCCTGCGGCAGTAGTACGACCTCCGGTACCGGCGTCGTCGCCGGACTACCCACGCGGTCGGACAGTACCCGACACCGGTGGCCCGCAACCGTTTCACCGCTTTCGGTCGAACGATCGCCAATGACCTCGATCGCTCGCGTTCCCCTCTCGGTTGAAACGCGCGCTCCGGGCGGGGAGACCAACGCCTACGTCCTCGGTGAGAACGAGGCGGTGCTGCTCGACCCGGCGGCCCGCTCGCCGGAGTTGGACTCGCTCGTCGACGTTCGCGGGGTCGCCCACCTTCTCGTGACCCATACCCACCCCGATCACGTCGGGGGTGTCGCTGAGTACGCTTCCCGCACCGACGCGACCGTCTGGGCCCACGCCGACCACCGCGATCGCTTCGTGCAGGCGAGCGGGATCGAGCCCGATCGCGCCTTCGAGAACGGCACGCGGATCGGTGGCGAAAACGGCGACGCTACGGTGCTCGAGACACCGGGTCACGCTCCCGATCACGTTTCGCTCGCGACCGACGAGGGGATTCTCGTCGGCGACCTGGCGGTGGCGACCGGCAGCGTCGCGATCACGGCCGGCGAGGGTCACGTCGGGAAGTACCTCGATTCGCTCCGGCGGCTATACGGAATGGGTCCCGAGAAACTGTTTCCGGGCCACGGGCCGGTCATCGACGGTCCCCGCGATGCCCTGGAGCGGTTGATCGAGCATCGCTTGGAGCGCGAGGAGCAGGTGCTAGCGGCGGTTCGCGGTGGTGCCCACGGCCTCGGGGCGATCACCGACGCTGCTTATGAGAAGGACGTTTCGAGCGTTCGTGACCTCGCCGAGCGGACCGTCGCCGCTCACTTAGAGCAGTTGGCCCGCGAGGGCGAGATGACCTGGGATGGCGAGCGCGCCGAACCGCTCTGAGTTCTGCGGTAGTATAACGACCGGGAGATCACTTCGCGCTGTCCACCCGGTCGAGGTTCGCATGGCGGGTATCGAAGCCGACCTGCCAGCCGAACCAGACGATTACGAGAGCACTCAGAATCTGATCGCCCGCAGCGATGCGGTCGATCACCTTTCCGTCTCCTCCGAAGGACAGCACTCCCGTGGTCACGACCCCGATACCGACGAGCGCCGACCCTGCGCCGACGACGTAGTTCCACCTGGGACCGGAACCGAAGCAGGAGGGACCGGCGCTTGTGAGGGCGATCAGTGTCCCGCCGCCGCTTATAAGCACGTAGCTAACGGATCGAGGGGTGCTCTCGAAACTGAATCCGAAGGCGACAGGGACGATCTGCTGGGCGTGTGGACGATGGACAGTCCGAGGATCGCCATTCCCTGTCATCTCATATACCTGACCCGAACCGGTCCGGAACAATCCTTACCCTCAACCATCCACTATAGTTCAAGTGATTACTGACTGAGACCCCGAGCGAGTGGGACCGAAAGGGGCCGGCCGCTCGATCCGGCCCGAACGAATCAAACACCGGAGCGAGAGAGCAAAGCTCTCCCGAACGACAGCGAGGCTCGGCCGGTTAAGCGCGCCGGGGGGCTTTCGCTGTCCTGCTGAGCTCCTCTGTGCTGTTTAGGAGCGAGACTACCATTCGAGGTCGCAGTGGCTCCGTGTCGGCGACGATGCGCTTTTCGGCGTCGGTTCCCTTTCGATCGTATGGAGAGCCTCGAAGCCGAACTCGAAGCAGCACGCGAGTTGAGCGTCGCCGAACTCGCCGACGCGATCGAAGGGATCGGCTTCGAATGTACTCGCTGTGGGGCGTGTTGCAAAGCCGCGGAGAACGCCGACGATGAGGACGGTCAACCGAGCGAAGACGGCGAGGTCGGGACCGATGAACCCGCTGCCGAAGAACACACGGCAACCGTGTTCCCCGACGAAGTGCGCCGTCTCCAGGATACGAGCGACTACGACCAGCGGGACGCCGAGGGTGTCCCGAGGTCCCGTTCGGATTCCTCACGGGACTGGCGCGATGTCGCTCGCCCGATGCCCTACGGGATCGACTCGGGCGAACAGGGTCCGGAGGGCGAGACCTTCGAATGGGCGCTCGGGACCGATGGCTGTGGGGACTGTACGTTCTACGCGGAGGACGAGGCGGGCGTCGGTACCTGTACCGTCCACGAGGATCGGCCCCTGATCTGCCGGACCTACCCCTTCAGCGTCGCGCTCGCCGGCACGAGCCAGCCGATGGGCGGAGCCGTCTCCCAGGTAGAGGAGGTCCGAGCCCACGAGTGCGAGGGACTAGGACGGGACATCTCGCGGGCCGACGCCGAGAAACTGGCTGGCGCACTGAAACAGCGAGCGATCCGGGAACTAGAGGAAGCCATCGCCGTGCGCGAGAACTACGAACCGGCGAACCCCAATCCAGGCGAAGTCGTCGTCCACGACTCCGAAGGGGCGAAACGCCCCGATGGAACGCCGATCGAGGACTAACCTATCGGCCCGGCTGTCGAGCCCTTACTCGAAGTCCGGCTCGCGGTCCTCGACGAACGCGATCGTCCCTTCGCGCTGGTCGTCGGTGCCGAACAGGCCGCTCCAGAGCCGGCGCTCGTAGCGCAGGCCCGCGGTGAGGTGGGACTCGTGGACCTGATTGAGCGCTTCCTTCGCGCTCCGGAGCGCGAACTTGGGCTTCTCAGCCAGTTCGCCCGTCATCGTCCCGACCCGATCGTCGAGTTCGTCGTGGGCGACGATCTCCCCGACCAATCCGTAGGCATGCGCGTCCTGGGCGTCGATCCGCTCGGCGAAAAAGACCAGCCGCCGGGCCTGCTCGTCGCCGACGATACGGGAGAGCCGTTGGGTGCCACCCCACCCGGGGACGATCCCCAGGCCGACCTCGGTCTGACCGATCACCGCCCGCTCGGAGGCCACCCGGAGGTCGGCGGCGAGCGCGAGTTCACAGCCACCGCCGAAGGCATAGCCATTGATCGCGGCGATGACCGGTGCCGGGAAGCGCTCGATCGCGTCAGTGACCCGGTGGCCGAGTTCGGCGTATTCCTGGGCCTCCTCGACTGAGAGCTGGCTCATATATTCGATGTCCGCGCCGGCGACGAAGGCGTCCTCACTCGCCCCCGTGAGCACGAGCACTCTCGATTCGTACTCGTCGCGAGCCTCTCGCAACGTCTCCTCTAAGGCTTGAAGGGTTGCGGTGTTCAGTGCGTTCAGCCGATCGGGCCGGGAGACGGTGATCGTGGTGACGCCCTCGCTCGCCTCGATCTCTACGGTATCGGACATATGCCCGTCGACGCCCGTCCCCGGTATAATCGGCACTGTCTAGTTAAGCACCTCCTCAGCTGGCGTTCGTCCGTCGAGCGCTTGGTTCGGCCGTTGGAAATTATAGTAGTAGCCGAAGGCAGCGAGCCAG
>PXRA01000017.1:10494-22030 GCA_003021725.1 Halobacteriales archaeon QH_8_64_26 | reverse complement strand
CGTTCTCGATCGCTTCCCGAGTGTCGGCGGGGGGCTGGGCGTCGGTATCGGGAACGAAGCGCTCGGCGATGCGGGTCGCGACCGCGTCGTCGGTCGCGGCCGACTCGGCGGCCAATCGCGTGCGGATCGCCTCGGGATCGATCTCCTCGCCCAGAACACGATTCCGGAAGGCAAAGGCCGATTCGAACTCCTCTTGAGTTCCCGACCACTCCACGGGCGGGATGACGGCCGGACAGCGCGTGTGGAATCGACAGCCAGAGGGCGGGTTGGCCGGCGAGGGAACCGTCCCTTCGAGCACCGTCCGATCGGTGCGTGCGGCGGGGTCGATGCGCGGGACCGCCGAGAGCAACGATTTCGTGTAGGGATGGCGTGGGTTCGCGAACAGTTCCTCGGCGCTCGCTTTCTCGATTATCTCGCCGGCGTACATCACGTTCGCCCGATCGCAGGTCTCGGCGACGACCGCCAGATCGTGGGTGATCATAAGGATCGACGTATCGAAGGCGTCCTTGAGCCCTTCGAGTTCCCCCAGGATCTGAGCCTGGATCGTCACGTCGAGTGCAGTGGTGGGCTCGTCGGTGATCAACAGGTCGGGCTCGCAGGACAGCGCCATCGCGATCATCGCGCGCTGGCGCATCCCGCCGGAGAACTGGTGGGGGTAGTCCGTTGCCCGGCTCTCCGGTTCGGGGATCTCGACGGCTTCTAACATCTCGATCGCACGCCGCCAGGCCTCGCTGTTCTTCGTAACCCCGAGCAACTTGCGTTTGACCTCGGCGGGCAGGCGCACCGACTCGCCGACGTCCTGGTGGAGCCGGACGGTTTCGGCGATCTGCTCGCCGACGGCGAGCGTGGGATTCAGGCTGTTCATCGGGTCCTGAAAGACCATCGCGAGCTCCCCGCCCCGGAGGGCGGCGAGTTCGGACTCGGATTTCTCCCGGAGCGATTCGCCCCGCAGGCGGATGTCGCCGCCGACGATCTCGCCGGGCTCCTCGACGATGCCGACGATGCTCTCGGCCAGCACGCTTTTGCCCGAGCCCGACTCGCCGACCAGGCCGACGATCTCGCCGGGCTCGATCCGAAGCGAGACGCCATCGACAGCCTCGACGACGCCGCGTTCGGTCGGGAACTGCGTCCGTAGGTCCTCGACTTCCAGTAGCGGATCGCTCATCGTTGTTCCACCTCGCTGTCGCTCACGTCGAAGACGTCACGTAGGCCGTCCCCGAGCGTGTTGAACGCCAGGACGACGAGCATGATCGCGATGCCCGGCATCACCGAAATCCACCAGGCCCGCGAGATGAACTGCCGGCCATTCGAAAGCAACAATCCCCAGGTCGGCGTCGTGGGACTGACGCCCAAACCCAGGAACGACAGCCCTGCCTCCGCGAGAATGGCGAGGGGAATCATCAGCGTCGCCTGGACGATCAGCGGCGCAACGGCGTTCGGCAGGATCTCTCCCGTCATGATTCGTCGATTGGACATGCCGATCGCCCGGGCCGCGGTGACGTATTCCTCCTCGCGCAAGGAGAGGACCTCCCCGCGTATCAGGCGCGCGAAGTCGTCGATGTAGGCGATCCCGATGGCGATGACGACGTTCTCGACGCCCCGACCACCGGCGAAGGCGATGATCGCGACCCCGAGGATGATCTCGGGGAAGGCCCACTGGAAGTCGACGTAGCGCATGAGGACGCTGTCGATCCACCCCCCGTAGAACCCCGCGGCGAGGCCGATCGCCGTCCCGATCGTAAAGGCGACCAGAACTGTGACGAGCGCGACCGCGAGCGAGACCCGCGCGCCGAAGATGATTCTCGAAAGAACGTCGTAGCCGAAGGAATCGGTGCCGAGCGGATGCCAGACGCGTTCGATCGAACCGTCGCCGTCGAGGTCGGCCTGGGAGTAGCTATCGGGCGGTTGCATGAACCCGAAGGTCGCGCCGGGATCGTAGGGAGCGACGTAAGGGGCAAACACCGCCACGAGGACGAACCCGACGACGACCGCGCCGAACAGCGCCAGCTTGTCGTCGCGCAGGCCCTGGACGACCCGAGAACGGAGGCTCCGGTGTTCGACGACCGACTCCTCTCGTCGGTACTCCGGCGGGACGTCCATCGGCTCGTTCGATGTCGGGGTCTCGGCGGGGCCCGGCTCGCTGGGGGAGTTGCGACCGACGCCTGGATCGAGCCCGCCGTCCGTTTCGACGGCGGTTCGCTCGTGGTCGGATTCGGAACTCGCCTTCGAATCCGGGCTCGAATCGGGGGTCCCGTCGGCCCCCTGGGTCCGCTCGTCGTTCATCCGCCCTCCCCCCCATAGCGGATGCGCGGGTCGATGACGGTGTAGGCGAGATCGACGACGAGATTGGTAAAGACCATCACACCCGCGATCAGTAGGATGACCGCTTGGGTCACAGGATAATCCAGGTCGAGGATCGAACTGACGAGGATCCGCCCGAGACCCTGAATGCCGAAGACCAGTTCGACGGTGACGCTACCGACTAATACTAATGCGAGCTGGATGCCCGCGACGGTGATAACGGGAATGAGCGCGTTCTGCAAGGCGTGTTTGAACAAGCGAGTGCGTCCGGTGACGCCTTTCGCGCGGGCGGTGCGCATGTACTGCTCGTCGAGTACTTCGAGCAGCGAGGAGCGCATCATCCGCATGATGATCGCCGCATAGGGCAGGCCAACGGCGACGCCCGGTAGGATAACGCTTTTCAGCCATGGAACGAAGCCGGCGCTCAGCGGCGTGTAGCCGACGACCGGTAAGAGGTTGTACCAGACCCCGAAGACAAGCGCGAGCAGGATGCCGACGAAAAACGCCGGCATCGAGACGCCCAGGAAGGCGGCGATCGTCGCGAGGTAATCGATCGGCTCGCGCTTGTGGGTGGCGCTGAGGATGCCTGCGGGAATCGCGACCGCCAGCCCGACGACGATGGCGACGATCGCGATCGAGAAGGTCTTCGGTGCCGCGCCGAGGACGACCTCCCTGACCGACTGGTTGCTCGTGATGCTGGTGCCGAAATCGAGCACCACGAGATCGGTAATCCAGTCTGCGTACTGAACGTAGAGCGGTTCGTCGAGGCCGAGTTGGCTTCGAAGCTGTGTGACTGCTTGTGGCGTGGCCTCCTGGCCAAGCATCGTCCGCACCGGCCCGCCGGGCATCGATCGGAGCCCGATAAAGACCGTTGTCGCGACCAACCACATGATGAACAGGGCGTACAGAACGCGTTTCGCGACGTACCTACGCATGGTGTTCGTACCTGTCGAGATACCTCTCGGCGGGCGACAGTTCGGCGACGCTCGCCGACCGGCGTCGATCGCGGCGGGCCGGCAATCGGGACCGCCCCCGGTGACCCGCGTGCCGGCTGGCGATCACGGTCCCTCCCCAAGCCAAACCGTATGGAAGTTCCGCATGTAGGGGATGTGAGTGAACCCACGGACATTGCTGCGCCGCGCGGCGATGTCGTCGCGGTGGGAGAGATACGCATGCGGGACGTCCGTGATGAGGTGGTCCTCTAGCTTCCGGAGGGTCTTCGTGCGCGCGTCGCGGTCGAGTTCGCGGCGCTGCTGGGCGAGCAACCGGTCGGCTTTCTGGCTCTCGTAGCTTACCCAGTTCCAAGGACCATCCGACCGGTAGAAGTTATACAGCGACTGATCCGGGTCCGGATCACCGACGCTGCCACTGATCGTCGTGTCGTAATCGAGGTTCTCGTAGCGTTCCCAGTACGTCGAGGAGGTGACCTGCTCGACGGTCACGTCGAAGCCTCGGCTGGTGAGTTGCTGGCGCATCGCCTTCGCGGGCCGGAGGCTGTCCTGTGTAGTGAGAATCGAGAAGCTCGCGTCCGCCGCGCCGGCTTCCTCGATGAGCTGTTTTCCCTGCTCGGGGGCATATGACTGGATGTCGGGTTTGTTCTCACGCCAGACCCACTCGGTGGCCTTGTTGATCGGCCCCTGGGCCGCGATCGCGTTGCCGAAGTAGGCGGTCTCGACGAACTGCTCGTTGTTGATGAGCTTCGCGATCCCGAGACGGGCCTTCCGCGAGCCGAACGGGTCGCGCTCCTGGTTCATCGCGAAGCCGTACCAGTTGACCCCCGGTGCCTGGAGCTTCTTGACCTCGGGGGCCTTCTCGACCTGGCTGACGTTCTGTAGAGGCACGAGGTTCGAGAAGTCGACGTCGCCCCCGCGCAGCGCGCTCACGAGCGTCGCGGGCTCGGGGATCGGCTCGATGTCGATGCCATCGAGGTAGGGGAGTTGGGTGCCGTCCTCGTCGGTCCCGAAGTACTCGGGAAAGGCATCGAGCGTAATGCCCGAGCCGACGTTGTGATTCGTGACCTGGAACGGGCCGATGCCGACGGGCGTGATCGAGTACTGCTCCTGGCCCATCTCCTCGATGGCCTCTTGATTGACGATCGTCGCTGCCCGGCCCGGGCCTCTCGTCAGGTAGATCAGCGCCGGTGCCATCGCCTTCTCGAAGTTCAACTCGACCTCGTAGTCGCCGTTGACCTTGACACCACCCTGATCGAGGGGTTTGAGCGTGTCTAGTTTCGAGGCCGCGGGCGTGTCCTGCGAGATCGTCCGGTCGATCGTATACTGGACGTCCTGAGCGGTGAACTTCGTCCCGTTGTGGAACGTGACGCCCTCGCGGAGGGTGAAACGAATGCTCTTTCCTTCGTCCTCAACGGTCCAGTCCTTCGCGAGGTCACCCCTGACCGTGAGGTCTTTCTCCAAGGTGACCAGGCCGTTAAAGACGTTCGCGGCGACCTGGAAGTACTGGCCCACACTGATGTAGGGCGGATCGAGCGTATCGACGCTGCCGGTGAACCAGCCGGCACTGAGCCGCCCGCCGGGTTGGGGCTTCCCGCCCGATCCCCCGGAACCACTTCCAGCACTGCCGCCACTACCGCCGCCCGAACCGCTCCCGTTCGCGCCGCCACCGCCGGAGCCGCCACCGCCGCCGGTACAGCCGGCGAGACCGGCCATTCCGGCTGCGCCGAGTAGTTTCATCGTCGTCCGCCGATCGACGACGGGGCCGCTCAGTTCCTCGTCCGTGAACTCGTGCCGTCCGTCCATGGTAGATAGTAGCATTCATGATGCGGGATGTACTTCGTAGTGATACCGAATAGAGCCGGGTAGCCCTGAAGCCAGCCAGTGCCGAGCGAGAGGACCCAATCGAAACGGGAACCCCTATTCGGGTTCGGCCCCGAGTGGAGCCTTCACCGACGACCGAGAGAACCCATGCGCGAGATCACCCTTCGAATCCGCCACCGCGGCGCGCCCGAAAGCGACGCCAGTGCCCGCCACCCCGCGGTGACGCTGCGGTCGGTCTCCTCGATGACCGGCAGCGCCGCAAAGCGAAAGCGTATCGTCGAGCTGAGCGGGCCGGCGGACTCGATCGCGGCCTTTGTAGAGGACTTCCGGAAAAGCGAGACGATCGTCGCGGTCGAGGAACTCTCCCCGCTCGATTCCTCGCGCGTCTTCGCCGCGATCACCTACGACGCCTACCGATGGGACAGCATCTCCCAGCGACTCACCGATCACGGGGTCCATTACCGCACCGGGACGACGATCACCGCCGACTGGGAGCGCTGGACGCTCTATTTGGAAGAAGGCAACGACCTGGGGACGATCGTCGACTCGCTCGAAGAAGCGGGTAACGAGACCGAGCTGGTTCGGGAGGTCGCGCTCGACACCGTCGAGGGCCGCCAGCAGCTCGAACTCTCACGAGTTCTCTACGACGAACTCACCCCCCGCCAGCGCGAGGTCCTCGGAGCGGCGATCGAACTCGGCTACTACCGACCGCGACGGGAGGCGGGCGTCGAGGCGATCGCCACCCGGGTCGGAATCGCGACAACGACGGCATGGGAGCACCTCGCGCGCGGAGGCGAAGGTCATGGCCGAGATCGGTGATCACCTCTCCTCGGAGCGGCAGTGAACTCGTAGGTCCTCCAGTCCGGATCGAAGCCCCCGACGAACAGATTGATGAGACGTTCGCCACAGCCCCTCGTATGCCGGAACCCGACGGCGAGGCCGACCCTGTTCCGATCGAACGGTTCTACGATCTCACCCTGGTGAGCGATCTCTCGCTCTCGCCGGACGGCGAGCGCGTCGCGTTCGTCGTCGAGGAAAGCGAGCGAGGGGCGGACGAACGCCGACGGTCCGTCTGTGTCGTCCCCACCGATGGGTCGCGCTCGCCCCGCCGGCTCGCACGTGTATCGGACGCACACTCCCCACAGTGGGGTCCCGACGGTACTCGACTAGGGGTGCTCGCCGCCCGCGAGCGCGACAGCGAACTCGCGGTGACCGACGCGGACGGCGATGATAGCGACGCCGACGGTGAGAGTAGCTCAGGCGACGGCGACGGTGAGGGCGACGACGAGCCGAGTCCCCAGGTATGGGTCTTCGATCTCGAAGTAGGCGGTGACGCCCGCCAGGTCACCGACCGCGGGGAAGGAGTGAACGAATTCGACTGGGGCCCCGAGGGCGAGCGGATCGTCGTCGCGGCCCGGGACCCGACCGAGGCCGAACGCGAGCGCCTCGAAGCCCGCCGTGAGGGCGAGGCTCCGATCGAGACCGAGCGGCTCCAGCACAAGTTCGACGGGGCCGGGTGGCTCGATACCGTTACTACGTACCTGTTCGTGGTCGACGTCGAGAGCCGCGCGGAACGCCGGCTGGAGGATGCCTACGGCGGCGGCGCGTACGAGTCGATCACGGGACTGGACCCGACGTGGGTGGACGGAGACGGAATCGCCTTCCTCTCGAACCGCCTGGAGAACCCGGACGACTCGGCGGTGATGGACCTCTATCTCGCCGACGCCGAGAGCGGAAGCGTCGAGCGGATCACCGACGGCGACCTCACTGTGGGAACGATCGAGGCCGCACCCCCCGGGAGCGAAACACACCTCGCGTTCGCCGCCTCGCTGTGCTGGATCGACGGGGAGACGCTGCTGACGACGATCGCCGACGAGGCCCACACCCGCCCCTATCGCGTCGGAACCGACGGAAGCGTCGAGCGCGTCGGGACGGGTGTGAGCGAGGCGGCCTCGATCCCGGCTTTCGACGCCCGGGGTGGAACGGTGGCGCTTGCCCTGAGTCACCCGACCGAGGGTCTCGACGCCCACACCGCCGCGCTCGATACGCTCGACAGTGGGGGAGACGGCGAGGCGAGCAGCGGGGAAGAGGATGGGAGCGAGTTACGGCGCGTCACCGCGCTCAACGACGACCTGCTCGACGACGAGGTGATGCCGGCGTGTCACCGCCTGAGCTACGAGAGCGACGGGTTCGACATCGACGCTATCGCCTATCTTCCCCCCGGGTTCGATCCGGGCGATCCCGACCCACATCCGCTCGTGGTGTCGATCCACGGTGGACCGATCTCGTATGACAGCCCGGAGTTCAGCTTCGAGTACGGCGTGCTGGCCTCGCGAGGCTACGTCGTGGTGTGTCCGAACTACCGGGGCGGGACCTCGTACGGCCGGGCGTTCGCCGAGGAACTCCACGGGCAGTGGGGCAGCGTCGAAGTAGAGGACATCGTCAGGGGAGTCGAGCACCTCGTCGAGCGCGAGTGGGCCGACCCCGACCGGGTGTTCGGCCACGGCTTCTCGTATGGCGGGATCGCCCAGGGCTACCTCGTGACCCAGACCGACGTCCTGACGGCCGCAGCGCCCGAACACGGGATCTATGACCTGCGCTCGGCCTTCGGGACCGACGACTCACACGTCCGGGTAGAAGCGGAGTTCGGCCTGCCCTGGGAGAACGAAGAGCGGTTCCGAGCCTCCTCCAGTATCACCGGGGCCGGAACCATCGATACGCCCTTGCTCGTAACCGCCGGCGGGGAGGACTGGCGCTGTCCGCCGAGCCAGTCCGAACAGCTCTACGTTGCTGCCAGGAAACAGGGCGTCGAGGCGAAACTCCTCGTCTATCCCGAGGAACACCACAACGTCGGCGATCCGGATCGAGCGACCCACCGTTTAGAGCAACTGACGGCGTGGTACGAGCGCCACGATCCGACGAGGGGGACTGGGGAGGAGTAAGGAATCGGAGGAGCGCCCCCACCGAACACGTGACCCGGTAGGAGATCACTGCAATCGAACGAGCGAGTACAGAACCGCGAAGAGTCCAACCGCGAGAGCGGATTTCTCGATCGCCTGAAGCCGAAGCAACTCCAGACCGGTCAGGAAATACGTCTCCTCCAAACCGAACTGGTATACGGCTTCGAGAAGCGCACCGACGGTGATGAAACCGAACCCGATCGCCGCGAACAGAAGCGAACTCCGTCCGGCTCCTGCGTGCGATGGCCCGCACCGGCATCCCGGCGATCCCCGTCGCGAGCCTCACCATCCTGGTCCGTCGAAAGCCAGTAGAACGCGAGCCTCGGTTCTCTCGGCCAGCGGGCTCCCATCAGCGTCGCGAGGGGGATCTCGCTTGAGATCCCATTCCTCTCTTGTTCGCATGTGCCCCCCGGCTCGCGACGTCGCGTGCCGATCGGTCGTCTTCGGCTCATCTACCTTCCGAAGGAAACGAAACGGGGCGGCGATTATGACCGGCGAACGCGCGGGCCCGAGGAGCGCCTCGATACCGGACCCGGCGATCCCGAGCGACGGGATAGCGGTTCTTCGGGCTCCCGGCAGTAGCTGCCGGGTGTGAGGGCATGCCGTGGATAGCACGAAAGATAATTACAGTTATAGTCGTTAGTGTGAGGCACGATGTACGAGATCAACTGCGAGACGTGTGGCTCGATCGGCTTTCACCCCTCGCGGATCGGCGCGGAGTCACGGGCCGAGCGCCACGCCGAGGAGACCGGTCACGGGCCCACCGTCGAGGCGGCGGAGTGACCGGTCGGGTCGATCCGAGCGGAGAGCCCGACGCGCGAGTCCGCCCGTGGATCAACGGCCGGCCCGGGAGCCGGGAACTCGCGGGGAGTTTTTAGTTCTCAGCGGGCGTGGCGTCGATCATGGACTTCGAGGTAGTGCAAGGCGACATCGCCGCCCAGCACGCCGAGGCTTTGGTGAACGCTGCGGGTACGAGCCTCGAGATGGGCTCGGGCGTGGCGGGCGCGTTGCGACGAGGGGCCAGCGAGGAACTGAACGACGACGCGACCGCGAAGGGACCGATCGATCTCGGGGCAGTGGCGGTGACCGACGCCTACGGCCTGGACGCCGAGTACGTGATCCATGCGGCGGCGATGCCCCACTACGGTGACGGCCAGGCCACCGAAGAGAGCATCCGCGCGGCGACGAGGGGAAGCCTGGAAGCCGCCGAGGAGCGAGGGTGTGAATCACTCGTGATCCCCGCTCTCGGCTGTGGGGTCGCTGGCTTCGACCTGCGAGAGGGTGTAGCGATCATCGCCGAGGAGATAGGTCATTTCGAGGCCGGTTCGTTAGCCGACGTGAGGCTGATTGGCTACAGCGACGAGGAACACGAGACGATCCGGGCGGTCGCCGAGGACGTTCGCGCCGACGAGTAGCCCGATCACACTGGGGACGACGGGATCGGCGGTCGACCGGGCAGTGTCGTTTTGGGGCTCTGACGCCGAGAGCAGTGTATGGCTCCGAACGCGGATTCGAGGCCGGGAACGGGGGCCACCGCTAATACCGACGCGACCGCGGTCGAGCGGGACGAGCGGTGTCCGGTCTGTGAGGCGGCGTTCGATTCGGTGTCGGTTCACGAAAGCGGTTTGATGGTAAATCTACTCGACAACGAGCGCTATCGACGCGTCTGTTTCGAGCCGGCAGGCGGGGACGAACCCCGGATCCGCTTTTACCACCACACCCACGAGCAGGCCACACCGGCGGAGTGAGCGATAGCTAACCAGCGTCTTCGTCCAGCGGTCACCGGGCGTTCGCGGGATCCCGGGGGCGCGGCTCGAACGGAGCGATCGCGGGGCAGGAGGACCCTACGGCTTTGTTCGCTCGCCGCCCACGATCGGCATGGACTGTCCGGACTGTGGCGCGGCGACGATCGCTTTCGAGATCCCTGGGGAGCTACGCGAGGACGTCCCTGGCGAGGAACCAACGGCCGCGCTCTGTCGGCGGTGTTTAGGCCTCCATCCCACACCCGAAGTCGAAGCGTCGGCCGAGCCCGATTTCACGGTCGTCAGCGACGCCTTTCCCCAGGGCGAGGACGAGGGAACGATCGCGATGGTGCTCGCTGTAGGGTTGCTCGATAGCTTCGCGCTCTACCGCCGGGAGATCGAGGCGCTGATCGAGCGCGTCGAACGGGCCGGTACCGATCCCTTGTTGGTACTCGATCGACTCGCCGACGATCCGGGAACGGAGCCAACGGTCGATCTCCGGCGCCGCCGTCGACATCTCGAAGAGACCCTCGAGTGAGCGCGCGTCGATCCCGCCCGCGAAGCGAACGGCCGGGGAGAACGGGAGACAGGGGAACGCCGGTCGGCGTCTCGGGAGCGTCAGCGGAAGGACCCGGACCAGGGGGCGGCCTCACAGGACAGCGCCGGCTCGCGCGGCTCGGTGGGCCGAAGCAAGCCGACGTCCAGGTGATCGGCCAGATCGGCGACGGAATCGTCGGGACTCCCGTCGGTGGCGAGGAGGATCGGGTAGGCGTCGACGTCGATCGAGGTGGCGTGTACGTCGATCACGTCCTCGGCGGTTGGCGTCTCGGCGACCGCCGCGAGAACCGCGAGGCCGCGTTCCTCGTCGACCCCGTAGAGATCGAGCAGGTGCTCGATTCCCGAGGCCCCGATCACCGTCTCCTCGTGGGTCGTCTCGAACCCCCGACGGGAGAGCACGTCCCCGACCGCGCCGCGGGCCGCGAGTTGAGTGTAAAGCCAGTCCCGGCGGGGTTCCGCGAAGCGATACCGGTAACGGACCGCCTCGGGGGCGCGCGAGGGCCGCAGGACCTGCGAGCATCGCCGGCACCGTAGCCGGCCCTCGGGCTCGGAGAAGTGCCACGCACACGAGGTACATCGGTGGCGCTCGCCAACGGGCGAGTACTCGTCCGTCATCCCCGAAAAGGAGTCCCCGCAGTTCGGACAGCGACCGTCGGCGTCGAAACGCTCGCGCGGCACCGCGTACCCGCACTCGGCGTGTTCGAGGATCGTCTTCCGCCTCGTCTCCGGCGAGCCACACTCCGGACAGACCGTCTCGTAGCGCAGTTCCGTGGGCTCACACTCCGGGCAGCGATGGGCCTTCTCCCGGAACTCCCGGTTCACGATCCCCCGGTCGGCCAGCCCATCGAGCACGCGAGAGGTGCACTCGCCGTCGGGCAGATACGCCTCGGCGTCGGGGTAGGTAATCGCGCCACGATCCCCGATCGTCGGTTCGAGGTCCGCGAGCGGACCGTCGGCCATCGCCTCCAGCAATCCGAGCGTTCCTGGTGTGAGCATCGTCCGGCTACTCCTCGAAGGCCCGTCCGTAAGGCTATAGAGAGCTTGGACGTCAGCTATCGGGCCCTTCGAGATCGACAGCGGGAGGTTCGAAGCGAAGGGACGGAACCGAACCGACCGTTCGACCGTGTGTTTAATGCGCCGTTAGAACTCGGACCACCGGGAGCCGACGTTCCTTCGCGGAGGTCGACCCCCCCCCCCAGCG
>PXRA01000017.1:0-10466 GCA_003021725.1 Halobacteriales archaeon QH_8_64_26 | reverse complement strand
AGTCGCTGGAAGAAGGTCGTCCGGTCGCTCGGTTCGGCCCCGGTCTCGTAGTCGCGTTCGAGCGTGCCGTCCTCCCGGAGCATGAGCAGGGCGACGTCCGATTCCTCCGCGAGCGAGGCGGCCTCGGGGCCGATCGAGCCGGAGGTCGTGAGCAGGAGCGGACGCGCCCCCGCGCCCTGCGCGGCGGTTCGCAGCGCGGAGACGGCGTCAGCGTCGGGCCACTCGTGGATCGCCGCGACGACCTGGTCCCCGAGGAACTCCTCCTCGGCGTGGACGTGGACCGGCCGCTGTCCGCCTCCAGGACCGGGGACGGTCGTATCGACCGTCACGTCGAAGTCCTTGGCTTCGAGGGCCTCGACGATCGCCTCGCGCGCACGTAGCTGGGTCTCGACGAAGCGCTCGCCGGCCTCCGCAAGGAGGTACCGACAGCATACGCGCTCGATCGCCCGCCGGGGTTCTATAACCCGCGTACACTCCCGACAGCGGAGCCGGTGGGCGGGGCGTTCGACGCGCTCCCCACAGTCCTGACAGACGTAGCGCCGGTAGCTACTGGTATTGATATCGAAGGAGGGCAGCGCCTCCTTACAGCCCGGACAGACGTACTCGCCGTACTCCCCCGCGGTCTCGAAGGCACTCCGGGGCGCGACGTGTCCACAGTCGGCGTGTTCGAGCAGTTCGGTCTCGACGGTGTGGGGTGAATCACAGGCCGGACAGGCCGTCGTATAACCCAGCCCCTCCGCCTCACAGTCCGGGCAGCGATAGATCTTCTCTTCGAACTCCCGTTCGAGGAGTCCGTGGCCGGCAAGGGCTTCGAGCGCTTCGACCGGCGGGCCGTTGCCCGCGTCGAGGACCTCGGCGGCGGTCGGATAGCTCACCGCCCCCGTTTCCTCGTCGATTCGTGGGGCGCACTCCTCGATCCGTCCGTCGGTGAGGCGCGAGAGCAGTCGTAACGTACCGGGAGATACCATTCTCCTCGTCCGTTCGGCTCCCCGGTCTATATACGCTTGCTCATTACTACTCTCGATTTGTATTCGATATCTTATACGGGATCGGGCTGAATCCCAGGAGAGGACGGCCGAGGGAGCGATTCGATACGGGATCTCGCTTGCGAAGGACGATCGAGGCCGACCGGGTGAAACGTATCGAAACTCACCGCAACGATGCGGGCGAACCGGGACGAACGAGGAGGAACACCGATCGCCGCGTGCGGAATCGGCCGGCGAACTCGCGCGGAGCCTCAGTCGGACTCCGAGACGACGACCACCGGGCGGTCGGTGTTGAGGAGGACGACCTGGGCGACGCTGCCGAACAGCGCCTTGCCGACGGGGCTTTGCTTGCGCGATCCCATCACGATGTAGCTCGCGTCGACGTCCTCTGCCTCCCGGAGGATGCGGACCTCCGGGTCGCCCAAGTGGCCGACCACCTGGACGTTGCTCGTCTCCGAGAGCGTGTTCTCGACGATCTCCTGGGCGATGCCTTCGGGTTCCTCGGTATCTGAAGAGGACGTCTCCGGGACGGCATGCAAGACGAGGAGGTCCTCGCCGAACGCGGTCGCGAGTTCAGCCCCGCGTTCGATTATCGCCCCGCTCGTCGAACCGCCGTCGATACTGGCAAGTACTGTCATGCGAGTGCGGAGTGGAGCGAACATCACATAAACGTTGACCCGGGGAGCGCTACCGATCGGTAGGTTCCCTCGTGGCGGGCCGGGCCGAGAGCCGGAAGCAGCGACGAGTCGATCGGTCGAACGGCGGCGGGAATCGGAGACCTCAGATGCCCGTCGAGTACCGGAGGATACCCGCGATGCCGCCGAAGGCGACGTCAAGGCGTTCGCCGTCCTCGAAGTCGCTGGAGATGAACTTCGTTTCGGTACCGCGGCTCTCGGCGATCGCCATCAGGTGGTCGATGGCGTCCTCCCGCTCGCTTGCTTCGACGGACTCGCCCGATGAACAGGTATGTTCGGGGGCCTCCCGGCCGCGATCGAGGAGTTCGTACTCCTCACCATTGGGACAATCGTAGACCACCACGTCCGCGCGCAAGTCCTCGGAGAGCAGCAAGCGATCGACCGCGCCCATGACGAGGTTCTGGCGAGTGGCCCCGAAGCCATACGTCGCCAGATCGCCCTTGTTGAGTTCGCCGAAGAACTCCTCCATCTCGGCTTTGTCCTTCATCACCTCCTGGTCGGCGAGCGCATCGCTCGCGGCATCGACCAGGTCATGCAAACCCGACTCGTCGGTGTAGGAGACGTCGAACTTGTCTACTACCAGGTCGCCGATCTCGTGGTGCAAGTAATCGCCGTCCAGAAATTCGTCTTTCGTGGGCGAGGGGCCGCCGACGAGCACGCCGTCCATCTCGTGGCGCTTCGGTACGAACAGATCGTTCGCCATGCCCGCGATCTCCTGGTAGAAGTTATCGATCGCTTCGAGCCGGAGGCGGGCGAACCGCTGGGCGGACTGACCACCCTTTCGCTGCTTCCCGGGGACGAGCGAACTGGCGGATTTGACCGGTTCGACGCGTTTGCCCTTGAGCCAGCCGACGTTCGCCTCCCGGCGATCGAGAACGACGAGTCCGAACAAGCCCTTGTCCGCGAGCATCTCCTCGAGCGGTTCGGTGAGAAACGCCGAGTCGCAGTGATATATAAAGGACTGAACCGGGTCGGGCGGTTCCTCTAAGACCTGGGTGATCATCTCGGTCTGGCCGCCCCCTGAATCGATCGCCCCGGAAAAGAGCACCATCCCGTTCTCGGGCGGGGAGTCGTAGTAGCGCAGCCGGGAGCGCAGGCTAGAGAGAGCGTCCTGGACGTTCGTGCGGGTGTCTTTGGATTTGATGTTCGCGGCTTCGGAGTGTTCCTGGGTAACGTGGGAGACGACGTCGGAGATCTGTCGGTCCGGCGGGACGTAGATCGTCACTAGCTGGGTGCCCGAGCCCTCGTACTCCCGGAGGTCCTCGATTACCTTCCGGAACTCGTATTTGCGCCGGTCGTCGCTCGCCGTCTCGGCGTCGGTACTCATCGGTTCTGCTAGCAGAATGAGGCGTAAGTACCCTTTGGCGTTCGACGGACCCGGACAGCACTGGGCCGTCGGGACGGCTCCGACTTCCCCGGCCGGAGGCGGCGGGTGAGAAGGAGGCTCGAATAGCACATGACTACATAGAGAAGGGCGGTGGCCACACGGTAGCGACGAACACCATCGTCGAGTATCGTGTTCGGACGGAGGGCTTCGCTCCGGCAGCGACGCTCGAAGCGCTGGACGTGAACTCCGAGGCCGAGCGTGTCAGTGCTCACGATACCGATCGCGTGCTACCGCTCCTATAGGCCACCGGGGCTCGCGAGGACCCCGCTGTTCTTCCGGGGACCCTCGGCGCGGACCCGAGCGTCGAGCACCCCGGGCTCGTAACGGGTCCCGACGACGAGCACCCCCATCGCACGGAGTGGGTCAGGAAGTCCGCTTCGTCGTCCACCCGCTCGTCGAGGAGAACGCGGTGATACTCGGCGCACCGGGAACACGGGAGTACTGGCGATTCGAGTGCCCTTTCCCGATCGGACGAACGTCGCGGCCACCTACGAGTTCCGCCAGCGCCGGGATCTGGAGGTTGACGATCGATAGCACCTACGAGGTGACCGCCGAGCGCCACGGCCGGTTCGAACTCACCGCAGAACAGAGCGAGGCGCTGGTCGTCGCCGTCGATCGCGGCTCCTTCGACGTGCTGTGGGGCGCGACGATGGACGACCTAGCCACGGGGCCCGACAGGCCATCCCCGAACGGCTCCGGCGCGCACACGAACCCCTCATCCGGAGCACGACGGCGATCGGCCACGAAGCGGACGGACGACGCAAGCAGTCCTAGCGAAAGGCGGTGGTTTCGGACGTAGTATACATACGATCCCTCTCGACCGACGGTAGGCTCGAACCGTCACCCTTCGGTGCGTCCGACGCTTCTATTGGCTTTGGTCCCGTTGTACCAACGTCACTGCTCGCCGATCAGGCAGGTATATTCAGGTAAACGACACTCTACCGGTCCGCGTGAGGAACCCATAGGAGAGCTGGCTCACGCGAGGAACGTGGCTGGACTCTCCGACGGACAAGATACAATCATGACACCCACAGCGACTCCCCACGGTATCGTCGTTTCGCTCCAACTCGCGGGACTCGAACAGCAGCTCTCACAGGTCATCGGACAGATCCTCGCCTTTCTGCCGGTCGTGCTTTCGGCGATCGTCGTGCTCGTCGTCGGGCGACTATTAGAGGCCGTCATCGTCCGCATTCTCGATAGTATCGGACTCAGCGATTACACGAGCGACACCGCTCGGACGCTTCGCCGACCAGGAAGGGGAGTTCGGGGACATCGTCGGCACGCTCGTCGCCTACTACGTCTACTTTCTAACGATCGTCACGGCGGCGAACATCCTCCAGATCGGCGTGCTCTCACAGTTACTGAGTCGGTTCGCAGGATACCTCCCGACGCTTATCGGCGGGCTCGTAGTGCTGATCGCCGGTATTCTCATCGCCGATTTCGTCGGCGACTTAGTCAGTGACACCGACGGTCAATGGATCATCGACGTCTTCGGCCTCGCGGTCAAGGTTTTCGTTTACTACATGACCGCGACGCTGACGTTGAACCCGATCGGGTTCGCGACGGACGTGCTCACGAACCTGTTTAACGTCTTCGTCGTGGCGCTCTTTGGCTCGTTCGGCCTCGCGGTGGCCATCGGGCTGGGCTTCGGGACCCGAGAGTACATCGCCGAGAACATCGATAACTGGACCCCGCAAGCCAGCGACACGGTCTCCGAGGAGGGAAGCATCTCGGGGTCCGGATCGGGATCGGACGACTAAAGAACGGAACGACGACTGAGTGCGGTCTCGTTTCTCGAGCGAACGAATCGAACGAACTACTCGTCCATCCGGCTAACCCATCCACACCCGCCCATTCGTCTATTGCCGCGATACCCCTCGATTCCCGGACGCGATCGGCATTCGAACGCATCGATCGGCGGGAGGACCGGGCGTGCTGGCGACCCGAAGGCCGAACGACAACACCTATTAGTAACATCGGCCTGGGTGTCGGTCATGGCAGCACGCGAGGGGTCGGAATCGGTCCCGACGGGCTGGATAGTCCTCTTTCTGGTGTTGGTTCTCGGCGTCGGCGTTGCGTCGGTCGTCGCCGTCGGCGGCGGGGGAATCTTCGGGTTCGGTGATGGGGGCGGTGGCGAAGGTGGCGGGGGCGGAAACGCCAGCGCTGGAGGTGCCAACGCGAGCAGTGGCGCGAACGCGACTGGCGGTGCGAACGCCACTAGCGGGAACGCCACCGATACGAACGCAAGCGCCGCGAATACCAGTAGCGGACCGAACGCCAGTAACGCCACGAACGCGACCGACGGGACGAACGTTACTGGCGGGGCGAACGCGAGCGCTCCCGGCGGTGGGAACACAAGCGCCAGGGGTACCAATGCAAGCGGTGGGGGAGCGGGGACCAACGCGAGTGCCGCGAACGCGAGTGTCGGAACGAACGCGACCGGCGGTGTGAACGGCACTGGCGGGAACGCTACCGGCACCGCCGGCAACGGGACCAGCACCCGATAGACACCCCGGCGTCGAAGTGGATCACGGCGGCGGAATCGAGCGACCGAGAGAGGGGATCGCCGCTAGCCCTTCTCGAAGACGCGCTCGAGTCGGTGGCGATCGATCGCGTGTTCGGTCCGGTTCTCGGTCACGAAGTCGGCGAGCACCGCGCCGAGGACGGCGCTGAATTTGAAGCCGTGGCCCGAAAACCCCGCCGCGACGTGGACGCTTTCGTGCTCTGGGTGTGAGCCGAGCAGGAAGTGCCCATCGACGGATTCGGTCACGAGACACGTCGAGAGGCTCATCGTCGGCCCGGCACCGTCGGGAAAGTACGTCTCGGCGAACTCCCGGTGGAGGGTCTCGTCGGCCGTCGTCGGTTCCCGATCCATCGCCTCGGGATCGGTCCCGGTGGGAGCAGGTGGATCGACGCCGAACTTGAAGCCCGGCACGTCGTAGACCGGGAACCCATAGCCCGACCCCTGTTCACCCCGCAGGCTGAAGACGGGGAAGTTCCTCGGCTCGAAGCGCTCCGGGCGGCGCGGCTGGAGCCAAGCCATGACGTGGCGCGTCGGCGCGAGGAACTCGTTGAAGTCCGGAAGAAATCGACCGGTCCAGGCACCCGCAGCGAGCACCAGGTCGTCGGCCTCGTAGACTCCTTTATCGGATTCGACGCGGATCCCCTCACCGGTCTCGGTCCAATTCTCGACCCGCTCGCGGGCACGGATCGTTGCGCCGGCAGCGTGGGCGGCCTCGACGTGGGCGACGATCGCCCGCTCGCAGTCGACGAACCCGCCGTCGGGCTGGTAGACGGCCTCGTAGTCCTCGGGAAGCGAGTAGCCGGGGAAGCGCTCGTTCACCGCCGTTCCCGAGAGTTCCTCGTACGCGATCCTGTGGGCGTCGAGCGATGCCCTCACGCTGTCGAGAAACGAGGCGTCCGGTTCGGCGGCGTGCACCGAGCCGGTGATCGTGAGCAACTCGCGGCCGGTTTCGCGTTCCAGATCGCGCCAGTGCTCGAAGGCCGCCCGGGCGAGCGGGACGTAGGAGGAATCTTCGGGCTGGGTGAGCCGGACGATCCTCGTCGAACCGTGGCTCGACCCGCGCGTGTGGGGAACGTCGAAGCGTTCGAGGCCTAAAACGTCGAGCCCGCGTGCCGCGAGGCGGTAGACAGCCGCACTGCCGATACCGCCGACCCCGATCACGATCGCGTCGTAACGCTCAGGTGTCGTGTGCATGCATTGAGGGAAGTACTGTAGTCGCGGGTTACCGAGCTATCTCACAGTCCCGGCGTCGCGGGAGGAGGAAACAGTTATTGGGTGGTGATCGCCCCGGCGCCGGGGGACGTTTCGCATCACGCTGTGTATTCTTTGTCTGGCTTTCCGTTTCGAGGAGTGGCCCTGACCCGGTGGGGACGGCTTCTACACTATCGTTCTCGGCATCCGTACCGACCGCTTCAGGTTCGGCGTCCCGATCGTCCCCGCTCGTGCTACCTTCCTCGCTTCCCTCGGTGCTCTCGACATCAATGTGGCTTTCGTCCTCGTTGTACTCTCGTTCGGTTTCGAGTCCGAATCCCGGGCTGTCCGGCAGCGTCAGCGTTGCCTGTCGGCTCTCGGCGGCGAGCGTGAGCGAACCGTCGCTGTCGAGCTCGTCGGCCAACGACCGGAGCCGGTCGATGATCTCGACGCGAGTCCGTACCTGTCCGAACTCGAACAGCGCCCCTTCGGGCATAACGGGAGGTCATGACGAGCCATAGAGGGATTCACGTTCGTTCGGTGCCCCCACCTGGACAGTTTCGTTGATCATCAGTGCTAGAGTCGGGGTGATCACCGTTGAGTGCTGGATCGAACAGGTCCTCGATCCGACAGTCGAAGTGAGCCGCCAGCGCGAACGCGAGTTCGAGCGAGGGATCGTACCGCTCGCGCTCGATGGCGTTGATCGTCTGTCGGGTCACGTCCACTGCCGCAGCGAGATCGGCCTGGCTCAGCCCGCACGTCTCGCGCCGTTCTCTGAGACCGTTTTTCATACGCGATACCGGAGACCGATGCAGATCGCGCCCCACGTCAGACAGATCACGGCGTACGCGTAGAGCAGCGTCTCCGCCGTCGCCCCCAGAGGAGCCTGTCCGGTAGCGTCGAGGAAAAAGAGCCCGATGAACGCGAACAGACCGAGATAGCCGAACAACTGAAAGGTGATGTGACTTGCCCGCTGTTCGAGCCGGTGTTCGCGCTCGTCCTGTAAGACTGCTGAGCTACGATAGCGGACGAGGAGAATCGTCGTGAACGCACCGAGGACGGCGAGGGCATACACGACGAGCCCGGCGAGCGATCGCTCGATCGCTGTGCCAGCCAGTAGGCTTACGATGCCGACCGCGATCAGCCCGTAGATAAGCCGTCTGTACTTTCGTCCGTCCTGAATCGGTCGTGTCGTCGCCATGGATGTCGAACTTCCTGTAAAGCGTCCGTTCCGTAAAGCTCGCTTTACAGCAGAGGATAGTTTATACTCCTACTTAACTCTGACGGCGGTAATCGTAGGTCGATAGGGACAAAACCCCAGAGCGGCGGAGCCACGGCTACGTGCTTACCGCTCTCGGTTCGCCGTTCGATGGAGCGAACCTACCCGACCCGTTTCGTGATTTTTCTCTCAGGACCACGAGGGCGAGCCGGCCTTCTTTCAGTTCTTCGGGCGCGTCGAGCACCGGACACTCCCGGTAGAAGGCGTTGAACGCCTCGGCGATCTCGCGGGTGTAGGTCGCGATCGTATGCGGCGTGAGGTCCTCGGCGGCCGTCTCGACGACCGCGGGAAAGCGAGCGATGACTTCGAGCAGCGCCCGTTCCTCCGGGATGTCGAGCGCGTCGATCGTCTCGGGATCGACCGGCGGTGCGCCGCGACTGTCCTCCTCACTGCCGGGCATCGATTCGAGCGCTGCGAAGGGATCTCGCTTGTTCCCATCGAGCCGGCCGGCCTCCGCGAGGATGCCACACGCTCGCGCGTGGACGTACTGGACGTAGGGGGCGGATTGGGCCTCGAAGTCGAGCGCACGATCCCACTCGAAGGTGATCGCTTTCGTGGGCTGTTTCGCGACGATGTCGTAGCGCACCGCGCCGATGCCGACCTGGCGGGCGATACGGGAGAGGTCCGCGTCGTCGAGATCGTCGTCGCGGATCCGGGAACCGAGCCGGTCTTCGACCTCCTCGCGGGCGCGGGCGATTGCCTCGTCGAGTAAGTCGTCGAGATCGACGCCCGTGCCCTCCCGCGTGCTCATCCCGCCCTCCGGGAGGTCGACCCAGGAGTAAAACGTCGAGGTCAGTCGGCCGGTGTCGTTGCCGAGGATCTCCAAGGCGGCTTCGAGCTGGCTCGCGTGGAGTTTCTGGTCCTCGCCCAGCACGGTGACTGCCCGATCGAAGTTCGCGAACTTCCACTCGTGGTGGGCGAGATCCCGCGTCGTATAGAGGCTCGTCCCATCCGAACGCAGGAAGACGAAGGGCTTCTCGATGTCCCACTCGGCGAGATCGAGCTGCCAGGCCCCCTCCTCGCGCTCGGCGTAGGGACTGTTTTCGAGGCGGGCAACGATCGCCTCGGTACTACCGTTGCGCATGAAGCGGGTCTCCTTGACGAACTCCTCGAAGGTCGCGGGCAGGCGCTGTAAGGAGGCCTGCATCCCACCTAAGACCTCGTCGACGACGCGGCTCACGCGCTCGTAGGCCTCGGTCTCGCCCGCTTCCAGGCCCTGCATGAGCGCCTCGATCTCGGCTTCGGCTTCCCCGCGCGCTTCGTCGTCGGCGTCCTCCAGGAAGGAATTACCCGTCCGGTAGTAGCGCACGAGGTCGCAATCCGCACGGTCGCGCTCGGGGTCTGGGAGGTCACTTTCCTCGAAGGCTTCATACGCCCAGGCGAAGAGGGCGATCTGCCGACCGGCGTCGTTGACGTAGTAGTGCCGGGCAACGTCGTAGCCCGCGAGATCGAGCGTCCGGGCGATCGCGTCGCCGACGATCGGGTTACGGGCTCGTCCGATGTGTACTGGACCCGTGGGGTTGGCGCTCGTGTGCTCGACGGCGACGCTTTCCTCCCGTGCGGGAAGCCGGCCGTAGTCGGCCGCCCCCGCCGCTTCGAGCGTGTCGGCGTAGTACGCCTCGCTCGGCGTGAAATTGAGGTAGGGGTCCTGCGTTGAGATCGCATCGAGGTAGTCGTACTCCGCGAGGTCGATCTCACTGGCGATTTCGCTTGCGACCTGGGGCGGGGGTGTGCCGCGTTCGCCGGCGAGTCGAAAGGCGACGCTGGAGGCGAGGACGGCCGGGACGTCCTCTGGGGGCTCTTCGATCCCGAGATCGGTCGTCGGCAAGGACAGCGAGGAGAGCGCTCCCCGAAGGGCGTCCTCCGCCTCCTCGCGCAGCGAGACGAACATACCCGGGGGTTTCCGTGCAGATCGTATAGGAATGTCGAGTCGGCGTCGTTCTGTGAGCCGGTCGCGGTCGGCCCAGCCCTGTGGACTGCAGTAGAACCGAGAGAGAAACCAGCGGAGACAACCCAATATCGCACCCGCGGGCGAACCACGGAGCGGTGAGCGAGCGGTTTCCGACGGCGGGCGGGACCGAAGTCATTCGAAACGGCGGGGGGTTTCATACTGAGCGTGGGGTCCCGTGAGTCTCACGAACCCGCGAGCGGGTAGGACGCGGAGTTCAGCGCCGCGAGTTCAGAGCGGGTTCCCACCGCCTCGTGAGACCCGTAATCAGACGCCGCCGTCTTTCGACGCGCCGAGGCCAGTGAACCGGTTGTATACATCGAACACGAATCGACATTTGCCTAAAGGCTTCAACACGGTGGTGTCCGTCCGGTGGACGGCCAACTCCACGAGGGCGAGATCGACTCGGGAGCGTAAACTTGCCCGCACTGTTCCCATCCGAAACCAGGTATAGCC